>JAIDUZ010000035.1 GCA_029059935.1 Alistipes sp. | reverse complement strand
ACTCTCGGCTTGCACCATCATCGCTCCCGCTCGGCAAAGCTCGAACAAGTTCGGCTCTGCCCTCGCTTAATCGCGAAATTGTGCATTCTGAATTGTGCATTGTCTTGTTCCCTCTCTGCGGCATTCATTCGAGCGATTGCTACTTGCGCCTGCTGCGGGCTACCGCCACCGCGGTGACGGCACCTTGGCGGAGATCGACTCGCTCGGCGAATGTTGGTCCTCGTCCACGTATGCTTCCGATGCTGGTAATGCCAGCCATCTGGCTCTCGCGTCGAGTAAGGCATGTCCCGTGGACACCAATGGTGCCCGTGCCTACGGATTCGCCGTGCGCTGCGTCCAAGCATCTGCCGGAGTTGCCTTTGCGTTTGTTCGCTGCGGGTGTGGATAAGAGATTGCTTTCCGCAGGTTTTTTACTTACTTTTGTAGCCCTGCGCTTTTTCGGTGCGTGGATATGATTTGGTAAATGATTGCTCGGAGCGCTGCACGACGCTTCGTGCCCGGGCATGACTGAAAAACTGCTTCATGGACAGAACAACCCTGCGGGACGCCTTGTCTCCCCAATGCCCCATCCGCAACGTATTGTCACGCCTGGGCGACAAATGGTCGCTGCTGGTGCTCTACACCCTCGAACATGCCCCGTCGATGCGCTTCGGCGAGTTGCTGCGGGCCGTGCCCGACATCTCGCAGAAGATGCTGACCGTAACGCTGCGTACGTTGGAGGAGGATGGTTTCGTGACGCGCAGCGTCTATCCCGAAATTCCGCCGCGGGTGGAGTATGCCCTCACGGAGCGGGCGCAGTCGCTACTGCCGCACATCAATGCGCTCATCGGCTGGGCGGCCGACAACATGGAGGCGATTCTCGACGACCGGCAGCGTGCGCGCGCCGGAAAATAGATTGTCCGGACCTATTCCTTTTCCGGCAGTTCGATTTGCTGGCGGACCGATTCTTCGTGAATCAGTTGCAGGATGCCGCGCATGAATTCGCGGTCCATTCCCAGTTCTGCGGCCTGCGCCGTGCGCCGCGCCAGCAACTCTTCGTAACGCCGTGCCTGCAGCACGGGCATGGCGTGTTCTCTTTTGCAGCGGCCGATTTCGCGCGATACGTCCATGCGTTCGGCCAGCAGTTCGACCAGCCGGTCGTCCAGCTTGTCTATCTTCGCGCGCAGTTCGTTGAGGTTTTCGGTCGCGCCGCTCGTTTCGCGTATCACAAGATTCCGCAGCATGCCGGCCAGCGCCGCGGGTGTGATTTGCTGGGCCTTGTCGCTCCATGCTTCGTCGGGCGAGCAGTGCGTTTCGACAATCAGACCGTCGAACCCCAGGTCCATCGCCTGCTGCGCGAGCGGCGCTATCAGTTCGCGTTTGCCCCCTATGTGGCTCGGGTCGCAGTAGACGGGCAGCTGCGGATGACGTCGGCGCAGTTCGATGGGGATGGCCCACATGGGATGGTTGCGGTAGATACTCTTGTCGATGGAGGCGAAGCCGCGGTGGATGACTCCCAGACGGCGGATGCCGGTGTTTCGGATGCGTTCCACGGCGCCTATCCACAGCTCCAGGTCGGGGCTCACCGGATTCTTCACCAGCACCGGGATGTCGCGGCCGCGCAAGGCGTCGGCAATCTCCTGCACGGCAAACGGATTGGCCGTCGTGCGGGCTCCGATCCACAGCAGGTCGATTCCTCCGGCAAGGGCCGCTTCGACATGGGCGGGCGTCGCCACCTCCGTAGCTATGAACAGGCCCGTCTCGCGTTTTGCACGTTGCAGCCACGCAATGCCTTTGGTGCCCACTCCTTCGAATCCGCCCGGTTTGGTACGGGGTTTCCAGAGTCCGGCACGGAGGACACGGATGCCCTCGGCGGCCAGCTGGCGTGCCGTCGCAAGCACCTGTTCTTCCGTCTCGGCGCTGCACGGTCCGGCAATGACCGCAGGGCGGCGGGTTCCGGTTCCCGGCAGCAGAATGGGTTGAAGGTCGTTCATGGTCTCGGTGTCAAAGAGTGGGACAGGGCATTCGGCATATCCGCCCTCGGTTGGATAGGCTCCTCCCCGGTTGCCGCCCGGTCGGATTTCACCGTCCTTTGAGCTTGTACTTGAGGGTGCGGAGGTATTTGAAATGCAGCCGGTTTCGCATGCCTTTCAGGCGGGTCGCGAAACTCTCCAGACCGCGGACCGCCGCATAGCGGTCGAGGAGGTAGCGGAATGCGTCGGTGCGGCCGGTCAGCCGGCGGAAGTTGGCGATGCCTTGGTCGGGCGTGAGCGCGCTCCGGTGGAAGTGCATCCGGTTGATGTCGATAAGTTGGAAGCGGTAGCTCCGGGTCTCCGGGTCGCAGGCGTAGATGGTGTTCGTGCTGTTGAAATCCTTGTGTTCCACACCTTGTTCGTGCAGCCGGGCCGTAAAGCCGGCGAAGGCTTCCAGCACCGCCCGGCTGTCGTCTTCCGGATAGCGTTCTATCGCATCGAGCAGCGGGCGCCACGAGGTGAAGCGCGCCACGAAGTAGGTGTCGGCAATCACTCCGCGGCGGCGGATCTCGCTCCACGCAATCGGTTCCGGCGTGTCGATGCCCATGGTGCGCAGCCGCTCCGCATGTTCGTAGGCCCGCTGGGCCTTGCTCTTGCGGACATAGGCGTATATCAGGGCGTTGAGCGCATTGGGCCGCTTGAATCGCTTGACCGCCAGACGCTGGCCGTCCGTCTCGATGGCTCGTATCGTGTTGCGGCCCGCATGCAGAACCTCGCCGGCTTCGGAGTCGAAGAGTTCCGGCAGGCGTTCCAGTTGCGGACGCAGGTGTTCGTAGGCAGGGGCGATATGCAGTTTCATTCGCAACAATTTCCCGCAAAGATAGCTATTTTGCGCACTCGCGTCTCTTCCGAAACATTTTTTTTGTGTCGGGTCTTTCTCCTGATTTTCCCGGAATGTCATGTCGCGGCATCCGGCGAATCGGTCGCGCCGTTCCGTTTCCCGCAGAGTTCCGCCGCATTCCGGCCGGCTTCTCCTCCTCCCGAAAAATCAAAAGCCCGCCCCTCGAAAGGGCGGGCTTTCTCTCTTCATTCGAGCTGTTTACGAGACTTGAACTCGTGACCTCTTCCTTACCAAGGAAGTGCTCTACCACTGAGCTAAAACAGCATTTTCTCTTCAAGAGCGATGCAAAAGTACACAAGAAAAATGAAAAGACAAAAAAAATGTGCAACTTTCGCATTATTTTTCTACCTTTACTTCCGAATCATCACTCTCGACCCATGAAGAAAATCCTTATCGTAGGCGCCGGCGGTCAGATCGGTTCCGAGTTGACATGCTATCTGCGCAAGATTTACGGCGATTCGAATGTTGTGGCCACCGACATGCGCGACTGTCGCGAGCTGGGCGAGGCCGGGCCTTTCGAGGTGCTCAACGCGCTCGATGCCACGGCCATGGCTTCCATCGTCGCCCGGTATCATATCGATACCATCTTCAACCTCGTGGCTTTGTTGTCGGCTGTCGGCGAGCGCAACCCCCAGATGGCCTGGAGCGTCAACATGGGGGCGTTGAACAATTCGCTCGAAGTGGCGCGCCAGCACCACTGCGCCCTCTTCACCCCTTCGTCCATCGGGGCTTTCGGTCCTTCGTCGCCCAAGGACGGCACGCCGCAGGACACCATCATGCAGCCCACGACCATCTACGGCATCTGCAAGTACACCGGCGAGATGCTCGGCAACTATTACCATCATAAATACGGCGTCGACACGCGCTCGGTGCGCTTCCCCGGCATCATCTCCAACGTCACGCTGCCCGGCGGCGGCACCACCGACTACGCCGTCGAAATCTACTACGAGGCCGTGCGGTCGGGACGTTTCACGTGTCCCATTCCCGCGGACGTCTACATGGACATGATCTATATGCCCGACGCCCTGCGCGCCTGCGTCGAGCTGATGGAGACCGACCCCGCGAAACTCATCCACCGCAACAGCTTCAACCTCGCTTCGATGAGTTTCACGCCCGAAATCATCTGCGCCGAGATCAAGAAACGCATGCCCGGCTTCACGATGGACTACGACGTCGACCCTGTCAAGAAAGCCATCGCCGAGAGCTGGCCCAATTCGCTCGACGACACCTGCGCCCGCGAGGAGTGGGGCTGGAAACCCGAGTGGGACCTCTCGCGCATGACCGACGACATGCTGGAGCACATCCGGCAGAAACTCGGCCGCGCATAACCTCTGTCGTTCACCTTTCGCCCCGACATCGCCGTTCCGGCGCGGTTCTTGCCGCCCGCAGGGTCGGATGTCGGGGCGTTTCTTTACCGTTCCGCAAAATGTCGTATCGCTTGAAAAGAACTTTGCGCCTGTTGGGGGGCCTCGTGGCCCTGTCGGTGGTTTCCGTCGTGGGCGGAAGCCTCTACCTCATCTCCTATGCCCTCACGCCGTCCGATACCATGCGGGCCAAGAACGAGTCGGCCCGCCGCGACATGGTGGCCGGCTATCCGTTTCTCGGGCCGTGGCTCGACAGCCTCGAAGCCCGGGGCGCCTTGCGCGACACCACCATCGTCGGTCCCGACGGCGTGCGGCTCCATGCCATCTACGCCGCGGCACCCCGTCCCACCGACCGCACGGCCGTCATCGTGCACGGATATACCGACAACGCCGTCCGCATGCTGATGATCGGCTACATGTACAATCACGATTTGGGTTACAACATCTTCTTGCCCGACCTCTACTACCACGGTTCCAGCGGGGGCCGCGCCATCCGCATGGGGTGGAAGGACCGCTTCGACGTGATGCGGTGGATGGAGGTGGCCGATTCGGTCTTCGGCGGCCATACGCAGATGGTCGTGCACGGCATCTCGATGGGCGCCGCCACCACCATGATGGTTTCGGGCGAGCCGCAGCAGCCTTATGTGAAGTGTTTCGTCGAGGACTGCGGCTACACCAGCGTCCGCGACCAGTTCGCCAAGGAGCTGAAAGAGGATTTCGGGCTGCCCGCCTTTCCGCTGCTCGATGTCGCCAGCGGGTTGTGCGACTTGCGCTACGGGTGGAATTTCCGCGAGGCGTCGGCTTTGGAACAGGTGCGCAAGAGCACCTTGCCCATGTTCTTCATCCACGGCGATGCCGACGACTTCGTGCCCACCGGTATGGTCTATCCGCTCTACGAGGCCAAGGAGCAGGGCGACAAGGAGCTGTGGGTCGTCCCCGGCGCCGCGCATGCGCTCTCCTACCACGACAACCGCGAGGAGTACACCCGCAGGGTAGGGGAGTTCGTCGGCAGATATATTGAGTAAAGTGAAAAGTAAAAAGTGAAAGGTGAAAAGTTTCATCGCAGACTTTTCACCTTTCACTTTTCACCTTTTCGTAAGCGTCGATCATCGAGCCGCGCGTGCAGTTGACGATCCGGGCGCCGAGCGTCGCGGCGTAGTCGCGCAGCACTTCGTGGCCGCGGAAAAGTTCGGCCACCTCGGCCAGATAGACCGACATCGTGTAGGGTTGGGGCGGCACTTTCCGGAACATCGGCCGCGGCGCGGCGGCTTCTTCGCCGTCGTAGTAGTGGCGGTCGGCGCGGCACAGCCGGTTTTCGCCGTCCACGCACAGCCCGTCCAGCAGCGTGTGGTCCACGCCGTAGAGTTCGATCCGCTTGTAGCCCAGCAGCAGGGCGATGTATTCGCCTACCTGCACCACCGTGCCGAAGTTGGCGCTGCCCAGGCCGCGGCGGTAAAGCCGGAATTCCAGCCTGCGGAATCCGCGGTACATCTGCGTGTGGAACGGGATGATGCGGATGTTGGGGTTGGGCAGCGCGGCCCGGTAGTCGAACCGTTCCGGATTATAATATTGTACATAGAGGTGCATCGGCCATGCGACCCGTTCGTTGAGCGTGCGGTAGAGCGCCGCCACCCGGTCGCGCTGGGCCGTGTCGCGGAAGAACATCGGGTCGGAGAGCACGTAGTAGGCCGGGCGCAGTTCGGCGAAGCGGTCGTCTTCGGCGAAGAAGTTCACCGCCATGAAATCGCGCTCCTCCCCCCGCTTCGTCTCTTCCAGCAGCCGGGGCAGTTCATCGGCCAGCGCCGGGCCGTTGCCCAGAACGGCCATCGTCGGCGCCGGCGTTCCCACCGTGCCCGCCCGGCCGATGTAGTTGCGGAAGTTCTCCTTGACGGCCATCACTAAGAAGTAGAAAGCCGTTTCATACAGGTTCCGCAGGAAGCGGTCGAGTTTTTCGAAGGGAGTCATCGGCGACGGTTTTATTTGCAAAAATAGCAAAAGTTCGGTACCTTCGCAAGAAAAGCCCGGTTATGAAGAGTCCTGCGATTTCGGTGGTCGTGCCGCTGTTCAACAAGCGCGACGAAGTGGGCGCCGCGCTTAGCTCCGTGCTGGCGCAGACGCTGCCGCCCGTGGAGATCGTCGTTGTGGACGACGGTTCGACCGACGGGAGCGCCGAAGTCGTGCGGGCCATCGGTTCGCCGTTCGTGCGGCTCCTCGTGCAGCCCAACGCCGGGGTTTGCGTCGCCCGCAACCGGGCCGTGGCCGAAGCACGGGGCGAATACATCGCCTTTCTCGATGCCGACGACTGCTGGGAACCGGGTTATTTGGCCGAAATCGCTGCGCTGATTGCGGAGTTTCCCGGCTGCGGCATCTATTCCACCGCTTTCTGGGCCCTCGACGGCCGAGGGCGTTTTCCGGCACCCTGTCCCGACCGCCGGGGCGTCGTCGGCAACTTCTTCCGCGACTCGGCCCACCGCTACATCTCCATTCCTTCGGCCAGCGTCGTACCCCGCCGCGTCTTCGACGAGGTCGGCGGCTTCCCGCCCGGCATGAAAATCGGCGAAGACCTCTATTTGTGGGTCAAGATTGCGCGCCGCCTGCCGGTCTGCTTCTCGCCGGCGCGGCTGGTCTGCTACTCCAAGACGGCCGCCAACCGTTCGGCCGCCATCTATACCCCCGAAACGTGCGACTGCTCGTTCGAGGAACTCTACGACCCGTCGGCACCCGTCGAGGAGCGCGAGTTCATTGCCCGTGCCGCGCTGGGCAAGGCTTTGGTGCTGAGCGCCAAGGGCGGCACCGAGGAGGCCGCCCGCGCCATCCGCACGTTCGCGTTTACCCGCACCTACCGCCGCACGCTCCGCAAGGTGCGCGTGCTCAATGCGCTGCCCGTCGCCTGGCGCACGCCCGTGCTCAACTTCTACAACCGGCTGGCGTGGCTGCTGGCCAAAAAAGGACTTTAACAGGTTATTGCGGGTCAGCGAGAGCAAGCCTAAGAGGAAAGGTCTGCAATTGCAGACCTTTCCTCTTTTTAATTTAGTTCTCGAACGTCAGCCCGTCGGCCGCCGCATCGATGCGGATAGGCTTCGAGCGGTCGACCTCGCCGGCCAGAATCCGCTTGGAGAGGTCGTTGACCACGTAGCGCTGGATGGTCCGTTTCACCGGACGGGCTCCGTAGAGCGGGTCGAATCCCGCGTCGGCTATCCATCGGCGCGCCGCTTCGGTGTATTCCAGCACGATGCCGTTGCCGAGGAGCATCTTGCGCACGATGCCTAACTGAATGTCGACGATGCGTTCGATGTCGTCGTGCGTCAGGGGTTCGAACATCACGATTTCGTCGATGCGGTTCAGGAACTCCGGCTTGAGGTGCTGTTTGAGCAGGTCGACCACTTCGTCGCGCGTCTTCTCCACCGTCTCGGGGTCGAGCCGCTTGCCGTCGGCCGCCGCCGCGAAGCGTTCCTGGATGATTTGCGCCCCCATGTTCGAGGTCATGATGACGATGGTGTTGCGGAAGTCCACCGTGCGCCCCTTGTTGTCGGTCAGACGGCCGTCGTCGAGCACCTGCAGCAGGATGTTGAAGACGTCGGGATGGGCCTTTTCGATTTCGTCCAAGAGTACCACCGAGTAGGGCTTGCGGCGCACGGCTTCGGTCAGCTGGCCGCCCTCGTCGTAGCCCACATATCCCGGAGGCGCACCCACCAGGCGCGACACGCTGTGGCGTTCCTGGTATTCGCTCATGTCGATGCGCGTGAGCATCTGGTCGTCGTTGAACAGGAATTCGGCCAGCGCCTTGGCCAGCTCGGTCTTGCCCACGCCCGTCGTGCCCAGGAAGATGAACGAGCCGATGGGCTTGCGCGGGTCGTTGAGCCCCGCCCGCGAGCGGCGCACGGCGTCCGAAATCGCCGCGATGGCCTGTTCCTGACCCACCACGCGCTTGTGCAGCTCCTCTTCCATGTGCAGGAGTTTCTCGCGCTCGGAGGCCAGCATCCGCGTCACGGGGATGCCCGTCCAGCGCGACACCACCTCGGCCACGTCTTCGGCGTCGACCTCTTCTTTTATCATCGAGCCGTTGGCGGCCGCGAGCCGGTACTCTTCCTCGAAGGCTTCTATCTCCTTTTCGGCCTGCTGAATCTTGCCGTAGCGGATTTCGGCCACACGGCCGTAGTCGCCTTCGCGTTCGGCCTGGCGGGCTTCGACGTTGAGGCGTTCGATTTTGTCCTTGTTGTCCTGTATCTTGCGCAGCAGGTCGCGCTGGCCCTGCCACTTCGCGCGCATCGCCGCGTCGCGCGACTTGAGTTCCTCTATCTCCTTGGTGAGTTCCGCCACGCGATCTTCGTCTTTTTCGCGGCGTATGGCTTCGCGTTCGATTTCCAGTTGCCGCACCCGGCGGTCGAGCGTATCGATCTCTTCCGGCACCGAGTTCATCTCCAGACGCAGGCGCGAGGCCGCTTCGTCCACCAGGTCGATGGCCTTGTCGGGCAGGAAGCGCGAGGTGATGTAGCGCGTCGAGAGTTCGACGGCCGCCACGATGGCTTCGTCCTTGATGCGCACCTGGTGGTGGTTTTCGTAGCGTTCCTTCAGTCCGCGCAGAATCGATATGGCGTCTTCGCGCGTGGGTTCGTCGACCATCACTTTCTGGAAGCGGCGTTCGAGGGCCTTGTCCTGTTCGAAATATTTCTGGAATTCGTCCAGCGTCGTGGCGCCGATGGTGCGCAGTTCGCCGCGCGCCAGGGCCGGTTTCAGTATGTTGGCCGCATCCATCGCCCCCGACGACTTGCCGGCGCCGACCAGCGTGTGGATTTCGTCGATGAAGAGCAGGATTTCGCCTTCGCTGGCCACCACTTCCTGCACCACGGCCTTCAGCCGTTCTTCGAATTCACCCTGATACTTCGCTCCGGCAATCAGCGCACCCATGTCGAGCGAGTAGATGACCTTGTTTTTCAGGTTCTCCGGCACGTCGCCGTCGATGATGCGGCGTGCGATGCCTTCGGCGATGGCCGTCTTGCCCACGCCCGCTTCGCCCACAAGGATGGGGTTGTTCTTCGTGCGGCGCGAGAGGATTTGCAGCACGCGGCGTATCTCTTCGTCGCGGCCGATGACCGGGTCGAGCTTGCCGCTCCGGGCCTGTTCGTTGAGGTTGACGGCATACTTGCCCAGCGCGTCGAACTGTTGTTCCGACGTGGGGCTGTCCACCGTGGCGCCCTTGCGGAAGGTGCGGATGGCTTCGATGAGTTCCTTTTCCGTGGCACCGTGGCGCTTGAGCAGCTCCGAGGCCGCGCCGCGCTCGGCCACCAGCCCCAGCAGCAGGTGTTCGACCGACGCATATTTGTCGCCGAAGTTCTTGGTGAAGTCGACGGCTTTCTGAATCACGCGCGTGGTGTCCTGCGAGAAGAACTGTTCGCCGCCGCCCTCCACGCGGGGCAGTTTGTCGACCGCCTGCCCGCACTCCTGCCGCACTCCGCGGACGTTGACGCCGACGCGTCCCAGCAGAAATGCCGCCAGCGAATCGTCTTCGCGCACGAGTACCGATAGCAGATGGAGCGGTTCTACAGCTTGCTGTCCCCGTTCCCGCGCCAGCGAGAGCGCCGTTTGCAGCGCTTCCTGCGCCTTGATGGTCAGTGTGTTGATATTCATGGATTCTGTGGATTTTGTTTGCCGTTTCGGCTTTTTCAAGAGCAAATGGCCTGCCACGCCGCGCATTCCCGACATCGTGTCAGTCGCCGGCGCGTTCCGGCCGACAATCCGACAGGTCCGACTGCCAGTTTGCTGCATCGGACGGACAGAATAGCAGACCGGGACGGATGCATGCCGCAGTCCCGCAAACGATATTTTTGATTCTTGATTTTTATTCTTAATTTTGCGCTATTATGAGCGAATTCATCGTCAGTGCACGCAAGTACCGTCCCGCGACCTTTGCATCGGTCGTCGGGCAGAAGCATATCACTTCCACCCTCAAGAACGCCATCGAGCGCGGCCAGCTGGCCCATGCCTACCTCTTCTGCGGGCCGCGCGGCGTGGGCAAGACCACCTGCGCCCGCATCTTCGCCAAGGCCATCAACTGCCTCTCGCCCAGCGGCGCCGAGGCGTGCAACGAGTGCGAGTCGTGCCGTTCGTTCAACGAGGGGCGTTCGCTCAACATCCACGAGCTCGACGCCGCGTCGAACAACTCCGTGGAGGACATCCGCACCCTCATCGAGCAGGTGCGCATCATCCCGCAGGTGGGGCGTTACTCGGTCTTCATCATCGACGAGGTCCACATGCTCTCGGCCGCAGCGTTCAACGCTTTCCTCAAAACCTTGGAGGAGCCGCCCGCCCACGCCGTCTTCATCTTGGCCACCACCGAGAAGCACAAGATTATCCCCACGATTCTGTCGCGCTGCCAGATCTACGACTTCAACCGCATCCGTGTCGAGGATTCGGTCGAATACCTCAGATACATCGCGTCGCAGGAGGGCATCACGGCCGACGAGGAGTCGTTGAACCTCATCGCACAGAAGGCCGACGGCGGCATGCGCGACGCCTTGTCGATGTTCGACAAGGCCGTGTCGTTCTGCGGCCCCGCGCTCGACTACCGCAACGTGGCCCAGACGCTCAACGTGCTGGACTACGACACCTACTTCGGCGTCACCGAGATGCTCCTGGCCGGCGATTACGTCCGGGCGCTCGTCGCTTTCGACGAGGTGCTCGCCAAGGGTTTCTCCGGGCAGACGTTCATGGCCGGGCTCAACCGCCACATGCGCGACCTGCTGATGGCCAAGCGGCCCGAGACCTTGCGGCTCATCGAAATGACGGGCACCCTGCTCGAACGATACCGGACGCAGGCGGGCGCCTGCGATGTCGGATTCCTCTTCGGGGCCATCGCCTGCCTCACGGAACTCGACGGACGGATACGGCAGTCGTCCAACCAGCGGCTGCTCGTCGAACTGGGCCTGATGAAAATCTCCGGGCTCGGTCAAAAAAAAAATGACTCCCTGACTTCTCCCGAGGATTACCCGCTTCCCGAGTTATCCAAGGCCCCGCAGCCGGCTGCAACGCCTGCCGCCGCTCCTGCGGCTCCTGCCGGTGCGAACGCTGTCTCTGCGGCCGCCGTCTCCGAAACAGCCGCAAAGCCTTCCGCAGCTCCGGTAGCTGCTCCTGCTCCGGACGCCGTTTCGGCGCCGGCCGATACCGATGCTTCGGTCGTTGCCCGGTCCGAAGTTCCGGTCGCTGAACCTGTTGCCGGGGTACCGGTTCCTGCTCTGGAGCCCGTTTCTCCCGCGCCGCAGTCCGCAGCGGCTTCCCGGCCGGAGCCGCAGGTCCGGCAGCCGGCCGGTGCGGCACAGCCTGTCGCATCGACTTCGGGTCCCGCTTCGGCGGATGTCGCGCCCAAGCCTGCCGCGTCCGCTTCTCCGGTTGCTTCGGCAGCGCCCGCGGCGACACCTTCGACCGCTTCCCGCCCGGCACGCAAATCGTTGATTTCGGGGGCGTCGCTCGCCGATCTGATTGCCGGCAAGGACTCTTCCGACGCGGCCGCCGAGGGCGACCCTCTGCCTCAGGTCCCGGCCGATTACGATGCCGAGTGCACCGCGAAGCTGGAACGGGCCCGCGGACAGATTCTGGAGATGATACGTTCGCGACGGCCGCGTTTCGTGCCGGCGTTCGAGGAGATGAAGATTCAGAAGAACATCATCTCGGTGAGCGTGCCTACCATGGAGCTGCACGACGAAATCATGCGCAACAAGACGGCGATGCTCATCCGCATAGCCGAACTGGCCGGCGTCATGGGAGTCATCGATCTGCGCGTGACGGTCAACGAGGCCATCTGCGCGTCCCGGCCCATCAAGCCCGAGGATAAACTGAAGTTCCTGACGGAGAAAAACCCCCTTGTGACGGAGCTCCGCAAGGTGCTGGACCTGGAAATGGAATAAACTTTCGTCCCGGACGCAGCGACGGATTCGTCCCGCTGGCGCGAGGATGATAATAAAAAGACAAAGACAAACGAACGGATATGGCAAAGAATTTTATCGAAGAACTCGAATGGCGCGGCATGATCCATACCATCATGCCCGGAGCCAAGGAACAACTCGAAAAGGAGATGACGACGGCCTACCTGGGCATCGACCCCACGGCCGACTCGCTGCATATCGGCCACCTGGTGGGCGTGATGATTCTCAAACACTTCCAGCTGTGCGGCCATCGGCCCCTGGCGCTCGTCGGCGGAGCTACCGGCATGATCGGCGACCCCTCGGGCAAGTCGCAGGAGCGCAACCTGCTCGACGAGGCCACCCTGCGGCACAACCAGGAGGCCATCAAGCGTCAGCTGGCCAAGCTCCTCGACTTCGAGTCCGATGCGCCCAACGCAGCCGTGATGGTCAACAACTACGACTGGATGAAGGATTTTTCGTTCCTCGACTTCATCCGCGACATCGGCAAGTGCATCACGGTCAACTACATGATGGCCAAGGACTCGGTCAAGAAGCGTTTCAACGGCGAGGGCGACGGCATGTCGTTCACCGAATTCACCTACCAGCTTGTGCAGGGTTACGACTTCCTGCACCTCTACGAGACGATGAACTGCAAGGTGCAGCTCGGCGGTGCCGACCAGTGGGGCAACATCACCACCGGCACCGAGCTCATCCGCCGCAAGCTGGGCGCCGAGGCCGAGGCGTTCGCCATCACGTGCCCGCTTATCACCAAGGCCGACGGCACCAAGTTCGGCAAGACCGAGAGCGGCAACGTCTGGCTCGACCCGCGCTATACGTCGCCCTACAAGTTCTACCAGTTCTGGCTCAACGTCAGCGACGATGATGCCAAGCGCTACATCAAGATTTTCACGCTCCTCGACCGCGAAACCATCGGGACGCTCATTGCGGAGCACGATGCCGCACCCCATCTGCGCGTGTTGCAGAAGCGTCTGGCGCAGGAGATTACCACCATGATTCACTCCCGCGAGGAGTACGAGAAGGCGGTCGAGGCATCGGCCATCCTCTTCGGCGGTGCGACTTCCGAAGCATTGCACAAACTCGACGAAGCGACCCTTTTGCAGGTCTTCGAGGGCGTGCCGCAGTTCCGCATCGCGCGGGCCGAGTTGGGTTTGCCGTTCGTTGACCTTGCCGCCGAGAAGACGCAGGTCTTCCCGTCCAAAGGCGAGTGCCGCAAGATGGTGCTGGGCGGCGGCGTGTCGCTCAACAAGGAGAAGGTCGCCGACCCGATGCGTCCGGTGACCGAATCGGACCTTATTGCCGGCAAGTACCTGCTCGTGCAGAAAGGCAAGAAGAACTATTACCTGGTAATCGCCGAATAGCATGGAGTACCGCATCACGTTGGAGCGCATGGAGTTTCATGCGTTCCACGGTTGTTATGAGCTCGAACGCAAGGTGGGCAACCGCTTCACGGTCGATGTGACTATTACCGCCGAATTGGGCGTCGTGGCTGCCGAGGATTGTGTCGAAAAGGCGGTCAACTACCTCGCGGTCTACGAAATCGTCCGTGAAAAGATGGCCGTCACGCAGCGGACCATCGAGCGGGTGGCGATGAATATCATCGATGCCCTCTACGCCGCTTTCCCGCAGATTCGTCACATCGCCTGCACCGTCTCCAAGCTCGCCCCTCCGTTGGGCGGCAAGGTCGACCGGGCCAGTGTGACGCTGGAAAAATAGGCGGCAGCCGGGCTGTTGTCGGAGTATCATGGCCGGACACCGTCCGGCTGTTTTTGTATGGACATCGGCGGTTTTTCTGCCCGGAGTGACGGCGGCCACGGCTGCCGTCAGAGAGGTCGGTAGATTCAGCAATCCGCTACTCTTCGTTTGCCGCTTTTTGTGCCGCAGGAAAAGGGGTAGTTAAATATTTCAGTCTGCCGCAGAGCCGGATTATCAATTCACAATTCAGAATGCACCATCATCGCTCCCGCTCGGCAAAGCTCGAACAAGTTCGGCTCTGCCCTCGCTTAATCGCGAAGTTGTGCATTGCTTTGTTCCCTCTCTGCGGCATTCATTCGAGCGATTGCTATTTGCGCCTGCTACGGGCTACCGCAGCCGTGAGGACGGCATCCTGACCGTCGTTGGCACGTACGGCGAATGGTGGTCTTCTTCCGCTTGGTCCGACGAAGTGCATCATGCCAGCCACTTGGCCGGTACGTCGGAGAAAGTATGCCCGCACGACTCCAATGGCGCCCGCGCCTACGCTTTTTCCGTGCGCTGCGTCCAAGCATCTGCCGACTGCCGTTCGGCAGGGAAGAACCGCCAACAGCAAAGGCTGTCAGCATTCGCTGACAGCCTTTGCCTTGTCTCCGTCTTCGCTCCGAGGGGAGCGATGCGGGTGCGTGTCGTTCCGGTGCTATGCCTTGCCGGCCGAGCCGAGGACGTTCTCGCACTTGTGCTTGTAGAGCTTCTTCAGTTCGTCGCGAGCCGGACCCAGGTACTTGCGGGGGTCGAATTCGGCGGGCTGCTCCACGAAGACCGTGCGTACGGCAGCCGTCATGGCCAGACGACCGTCCGAGTCGATGTTGATTTTGCAGACGGCACTCTTGGCAGCTTCACGCAGCTGTTCTTCCGGAATACCTACGGCATCTTTCAGCGCTCCGCCGTGGGTGTTGATGATTTTCACGTACTCCTGGGGTACCGACGACGAGCCGTGCAGTACGATGGGGAAGCCCGGGATGCGCTTCTCGATCTCCTTCAGGATGTCGAAACGCAGGGGGGGCGGTACCAGGATGCCGTCAGCATTGCGTGTGCACTGCTCGGGCTTGAACTTGTTGGCTCCGTGCGACGTGCCGATCGAGATGGCCAGCGAGTCTACGCCGGTCTTCTTCACGAAGTCTTCCACGTCGGCAGGGTCGGTGTAGTGCGAGTGCTCGGAGGCCACTTCGTCCTCGACGCCGGCCAGCACGCCCAGCTCGCCTTCGACCGTCACGTCGTGCTGATGCGCATATTCCACCACTTTCTTCGTCAGCGCCACGTTCTCGTCGTAGGGCAGGGCCGAGCCGTCGATCATCACCGACGAGAAGCCCATGTCGATGCAGTCCTTGCACAGTTCGAACGAGTTGCCGTGGTCCAGGTGCAGTACGATGGGGATGTTCTTGCCCAGTTCCTTGGCATACTCCACGGCGCCTTGCGCCATGTAGCGCAGCAGCGTCTGGTTGGCATACTTGCGGGCGCCGGCCGAAACCTGAAGAATCACGGGCGACGATGCTTCGACGCAGGCCTGGATGATGGCCTGCATCTGCTCCATGTTGTTGAAGTTGAATGCCGGAATGGCATAACCGCCTTCGATGGCTTTGGCAAACATCTCGCGGGTGTTTACCAGGCCCAGTTCTTTGTAGGATACCATAGTGTTATTTTTAGCTGATGAATCGTTCTCCTTGTTTCTCGCTTCGGCATGCCCGTATGGGGTTTCGTCAAAAAGGGTCATGCTCAAAAACCGCACAAATTTACTTAAATTATTTGGATAATGCGCTTTTTCATGCACTTTTTGTTAAATTTATAACAGTTGTTTCCCGTTCTTTCCGGTTGCGCGTTCCCGCCTTTCGCTTCTGTGCCGTTCCGCGGCTTGCAGGGTTTTCCCCGCGTGCCGTGTATCGTCCCTCCTCGCATAAAAAAAACAACCGCCAGCGTATCCGGCGGTTGTTTCGTATCGTTGTTCCAAGAAGGTCTTTCTCGGTTCTCTTTTCAGCACTTCTCGTTTCGGCCTTCGCTTCGATTCCGGTTCCGGTTTCTCGCTCGTCGACTCCGGCTTCGTCCGGTGCCTTCGATTCTTTTCTTCGGCTCCGGCATCTACTCTGTCAAGGCTCGTTCTCCGGGCCCTTTTTTCGGTTGCGGGTTCTTCGGCTCCGGTCCCGGCTCTTTGCCAGCCTCTCCCCGGTTCTTCCTGGCCCCTTTCTCCGGTTCTTCTCCCCGGTTCAGCTCCTCTCCGGCCTCTCTTCGGCCCCGTCAGTTGATGTGGCGCCGGTCCGGTTCACGGTCGGGTGCCGCAGCATCCATGTCTATCTGCAGCTTGACCATGTTGATGGCCGTCGCGGCCGCTTCGTCGCCTTTGTTGCCCAGGCTTCCGCCGCAACGGTCGAGGGCTTGTTGCTTGTCGTCGACCGTCAGAATGCCGAATGCAATGGGCATGTTCCATTGCAACTGCAGTTGAGTGATGCCTTGTGTCACACCTTGGCAGATGTAGTCGAAGTGGCGCGTCTCGCCTTGGATGACGCATCCCAGGGCAATGACGGCGTCAACATCGGTGTATTCGGCGAAGAACTGGGCTCCGAGGGCCAGTTCGAACGTCCCGGGCACATACTTGATCTGTATGTTCAGGTCAGGACATCCGGCCGCCCTCAGCGTGCGTACGGCACCTTCGAGCAGCGCTTCCGTAATATCGCGGTTCCACTCGGCGACCACAATGCCGAAGCACATGTCGGCGGCCGACGGCAGCGGAGCGTCGAATTTCGAAAGATTATGGTTGCGGGTGGCCATCGGGTGCGTCAGTTTGCGCTGCCCAGCACCTTCTCGGCATCGCGGGCTTCCATCGACATGGGATAGGAGGCAAGAATGCGTTCCAGCAGTGCGGCGGCTTCGGGTTTGCGGCCTTGCGCCTGCTCGGCCAGCGCAGCCTTGTAAAGATACATCGGGGCGGTCAGGTTGTTGTCCGACGCTTCGACGGCCTTGGCATAGTACTTCACGGCTTTGGCGTAGTCTTTCTTCTCCACGGCTACGTCGCCCTGAAGACCCAGGTTCTGGGCGTTGATTATCTCGCCGGGCAGTCCTTTCACGGACGAGTACTTCGCAAGATAGGCGGCTGCGTTGTCCAGGTCGCCCATGTGAAGATAGCAGATGCCGGCATAGTGCTTGGCAAGATTGCCCGAGGGGGTGGAGCCGTACTGCTTGATGACATCGAGGAATCCGGCGCCGTTGGCATCGCCCAGAAGCGCAAGTTCGTAGTCGGGAGTCTGCGATTCGAAGCGTCGCTGCGCTTCGGCGATCAGTTCGGCGGCTTTCTCGGCGCGGGGTGCGACCACCATCTCCCGATAGCCGAAGATCAGACCGGCCAGCACGAAGAGCGCAAGAATCGCGTAGGACATCGTGCGGCCGTGTTTCTCCAGGAAGAACTCGGTTCTGTTCATTGCTTCGCCGAGCGTCTCCTGTCCGGCGGGCTGCTGATTTGCCATATCGAATAGTGTGTTTTTGGTTTGTATTCCGAATCGGGACAGCGGCAAAAACGGTGCAAGGCCGGTGCCGGACTTTCCGTCCGCTTTCCGGAGGGCCCGTTCGGCGCCGCTGAATCATGGCAAAGGTACAAAACTATTTGCAATGTGCAATGCCGTGTCGGGGATTTTTTGTAACTTTACACCGCGATCGCGCGCATCCGGTGCGCCGCCGTCCGGTTTCCCGCCGGACTTCCGGAGGCCTCTGCTGGAGGCGGCCGCGGCGGTTTCCCGCGTTGCGCAGTTGGCGTCGCTCCTCGTACCATGCGTCTGAAAAAGCTTTCGTTGCTCAACTTCAAGAACATCGTCCGGCAGGAACTTCCTTTCTGCCGCGGCGTGAACTGCCTGGTGGGCGACAACGGCGCCGGCAAGACCAACGTCGTCGATGCCATCTACTACCTCTCGATGTGCAAGTCGTCGTTGCCGATGACCGATGCGCAGAGCATCTTCCACGGCTCCGACTTCTTTCTGCTCGAAGGACACTACCTCTCCGAGGAGGGGAAGAGCGAATGCGTGGTCTGCTCCTTCTCGCGCAAGGGCGGCAAAGTCCTCAAGCGCAACGGCAAGGAGTACGAGCGGCTGGCCGACCACGTCGGGTTGGTGCCCGCCGTGATCGTCTCGCCGGCCGACAGCGCGCTCATCAGCGATGCGGCCGACGAGCGGCGGCGTTATCTCAACGCCTGCATCTCGCAGCTCGACCGGAGCTACCTCGCGGCCGTCATGCGTTACAACGCCGTTCTGGCCGAGCGCAACCGGTTGTTGAAGAGCCAGCCCGACGAGACGATGCTTTCGATTTACGACCGGCAGCTGACCGCTCACGGCGAGACGATACATGTCGCACGCCAGGCTTTCGTCGAGCGTTTGCAGCCCATCGTGGCTGCTTACTACCGGATGCTCTCGGGCGACCGTGAGCAGGTGGAGGTATCCTACAAGTCGGAGTTGAACGGGCGGAGTTTCGAGGAGGTGCTTCTCGCCGCGCGGCAGAAGGACCTGGTCAACGAGTTCACCACGTCGGGCATCCACCGCGACGACCTGGTGTTGAAAATCGGCGGTTATCCCTTGCGCAAATACGGGTCGCAGGGGCAGCAGAAATCGTTTCTCATCGCGTTGAAGCTGGCGCAGTACGCCATCGTGGCCGAGGCGTGCGGCGAGAAGCCGATTCTGTTGTTGGACGACCTCTTCGACAAGCTCGACGCCGGGCGCGTGGAGCAGCTCATCCGGTTGGTGGCCGACGACACCTTCGGGCAGATATTCATCACCGACTGCAATTCGTTGCGGTTGAAATCGATTCTCGACAAGGCCGGCGGCGAATATGCGCTCTTCACGGTGGAGGGCGGCGACATCCGGCCGGCCAACGCCACGGCGGACGAGAGCGATGCAGAGAAGAGCAACGAAGAAAATACCGACGAGGCATGAGACGCACGAAAACCATGTTGATGGGCGATTTGTTGGAGGAGTTCTTCAAGCGTCCCTACATCGCCGCCAAGGTGGCCGAGGGACGGTTGCCCGATACGTGGCGCGCCATCGTGGGCGACCTGGCCGCCGAGTCGACGACCGAGCTGCGGTTGGAGCGGCATATCCTCCATGTGCGCATCCGGTCGAGCGTCCTGCGGCAGGAGCTCTTTTTCCAGCGCGATGCCTTGCGCGACGAAATCAACCGCCGCTCGGGCGTGCGGCTGGTCAATGCGGTGATTGTCAGATAAACACCTTCCCCGCACATCCTCCCATTCATATGTTTCGAGGTCCCGGCTTTCAAGGGAATGCCGTTTCGGAGCCGCGTTGTGGCTCGCGGCCGCGTATTCAGCCTTGGCTCCCGTCCCGAATTGCGCGCCGCATTCGTATCATTGAAGAAAGCCGCCCCATCCGGGGCGGCTTTCTTCGAGCGGTTTGCCGTTCAGCCGATTATTCGATGACTACGGCACGGTTGGCTTTCTGGATGTTCTTGTAGATGTTGGGTACGTTGCCCTTGCCTTCGTAGGTCAGACGGTCGGCATCCACGCCGAGCGAAACCAGGTAGTCGTAGACACGTTTGGCTCGGTTCGCGGCTACGCGGCGGTTGCTGGCGGCCGTGCCGGTCTGTTGGTCGGCGTAGCCTTTGAGCGTGTAGACGCGTTCTTTCGGACCGTTCTTGATTTGTTCGGCAATGATTTGCAGGCGGGTCTTCTCCTGGTCGGAGAGGGTCGACATGCCGTAGTCGAAGAGGATGATTTCGCCGTCGAGCGCCTCGATGACCTCTGCGGGTGCCGGAGCGGGTGCCGGTGCGGCCTTTGCGGCGGCCAGTTCGCGGTTCAGACGTTCGTTTTCGGCCTTGGCACGGTCGAGTTCGGCCTTGCCGGCTGCAACGGCGTCCTGGAACGCCCGGATGTCATCGGCGGAGTAGGCCGTGGCGTTGCAGCGCTGCCATCCGCGTTTGTGGAACCGGTAGGTGAAGCCTACCGTGGTGCTGAATCCGAAAAGATAGTGACCGTCCATCTGTGCGGGCGAGAGCCGCGAGGGGACCAGGAGCCCTTTCAGTTCGATGTTGAAGTCGACCGACGGCGACAGGCGGAACCGGTTGAGCCAGCCCATCGTGAAGGCATAGTCGTGGAGCGTGCCCGTGCGGTTGTCGAGGTGGCCCTGGTCGGTGAAGTTGGTGGCCATGTAGCCGAAGCCGGCGAACGGCATGGCATAATAGGCCCGGTTGTCGCGATAGCCGCCCACCCAGTTGGAGAAGTTGAGCATCATGTCGACATGGGTGAAGAGGTAGGGATACTTCATCTCGCCCCAGTCGGGGTCGAAATTGATGAAGCGGCCGCCTTGCAGCTGGAGACGCAGACCGAAGACGGGGTGTATCCATTTGGTCGCCGCAATGTTGCCTTCCAGGCCGATGCGGCTGCCGAAGTCGCCGAGGTTCTTGCCGTCCGAGAGCGCCGTGGCGGCTCCCAGATTGCCCGAAATTTCCCAGTTGTCCCAGAATCCGTTGCTGACGAATCCCCGGCAGCTCGGCTTCTGTGCGTCGCCCTGCGCCATGACCGTCGGGGCCAGGGCCAGGAGTAACAGAATCGAGAAGAGTTTTTTCATAGATAGGTGTTGATTGAATAATCGCACTCCGTCGCAGCGGCTGCGGTGCGGGTCTTCCCGGTCGTTCCGGGGCGTAGTCCGCACGGCGCGCGCATGCTTTTACAAAGATATTATTTTTCCGGCATTTACCGTGCCTGCGGCGAAAAAAAATTGCCGGAACCGCCGAAGATGCGCCGGTTTCATCCATCGGTCCGGCCGAAAACAGGGCTTCCCTTCGGCCGTCTTCTCCCGTCCTCTACTCTGTTGTGTCGTCTTCTTCCTCCCGGAGTACCGCCGCCGCTCCTCTCCTTTTCCGTTCTTCCGGAGTGGAATGCCCTCGGAATGCTTCTCTTTTTCCCGGAATGCTCCTCCCCGGAACGGAAAGGGCCGCCGCAAGGAAGCGGCGACCCTTTTCTGTCCGTGGTCCGACCTTATCAGCCGCACTTCGAGTAGCCGCACGACATGCAGGTCAGACAGCCGTTCTGATAGGCCATGTTTTCCTGCCCGCACGAGGGGCACTTGCCCTTGGACTTGGTGCCGTCGGCTATGTATTGCTTGATGGCGCGGCAGACACCGGTTTTCCAGGTGTTGATCGATTCGCTGTCGAGATGCAGCGATTCGATGAGCGACACGGTCTTCTCGATGGGCATGCCGTGGCGCAGAACGCCCGAGATGAGTTTGGCGTAGTTCCAGAACTCTTCGTTGAAGAGGCGCGAGATGCCGCCGATGGTGTTGGTGTAGCCGTAGCGGTCCTTGTACTGGAAGTCGTAGCGCTTGGAGCCGTCTTCTTCGCGCACCTTGATGATGAAGCCTTTGGTAATCTTGCGCGGGATGTACATGGCGTCTTCCTCGATTTTGCCGGTGAAGACTTCGTAGGGGCGTCCGTCTTGCAGGCCGACAAAGGCAATCCAGTCTTCCGAGCCGTTCTTGAAGCGTACGATGTCCGCCGGAATCGACTTCGGGCGTTTGGGCGCCTGCCCGGGGTGTTCTTCGCACTTGCGCTTCGCCTTGGCGCCCTTCTCGATGAGCACGCCGTCGCGGCAGCCGTCGCGGTAGACCGTCACACCCTTGCAGCCGCACTCCCAGGCTGTGCGGTAAACGTTGGCCACCAGCTCTTCCGAGACATTGTTGGGCAGGTTCACCGTCACCGAAATCGAGTGGTCCACCCATTTCTGGATGGCGCCCTGCATCTTCACCTTGGCCACCCAGTCGATGTCGTTGGCCGTGGCCTTGTGGTAGGGCGACGCTTCGACCCACCGTTGCAGTTCGTCGTCGGCGATCGACTCCAGTTTCGAGGTGTCGTAGCCGTTGGCTTCGAGCCACTTCACGAAGTTGTGGTGGTAGACGTTGTATTCCTGGAACTTCTCGCCCGTCTCGTCCTGGTAGTCGACATGGGTGTCGTGGTCCGAGGGGTTGATTTTGCGGCGTCGCTTGTAGACGGTGCGGAACACCGGTTCGATGCCCGACGTGGTCTGCGACATGAGCGACGTGGTCCCCGTGGGGGCAATGGTCAGCATGGCAATGTTGCGGCGCCCTTTCTCCGCCATTTCGGCGTAGAGTTCGGGGTCGGCTTCGCGGATGCGGGCAATCATGGGGTTGTCCTTCTCCTTGGCTGCGTCGTAGACCGCAAAAGCACCGCGTTCGCCGGCCATCGTGACCGATGCGCGGTAGGCTTCCACGGCCAGGGTCTTCTGCACCTCCACCGCAAAGGTGATGGCTTCGTCCGAACCGTAGCGCAGCCCCAGAGCGGCCAGCATGTCGCCTTCGGCCGTGATACCCAGACCTGTGCGACGACCCTTGAGCGCCATGTTGCGGATTTTTTTCCACAGTTCCAACTCCACACGGCGTACGTCTTCGTCTTCGGGGTCGGCAGCGATTTTCTCGATGATCAGTTCCACCTTCTCCAGTTCCAGGTCGATGATGTCGTCCATCATGCGCATGGCCTTGGCCACATGTTCCTTGAACTTGGCGAAGTTGAACGACGCCTGCTTCGTGAACGGGTCGTCGACGTAGGAGAAGAGGTTGAGCGCCAGCAGGCGGCACGAGTCGTAGGGGCACAGCGGAATCTCGCCGCAGGGGTTGGTCGAGACCGTCACGAAGCCCTCGTCGGCATAGCAGTCGGGGATGCTCTCGCGGATGATCGTGTCCCAGAACAGCACGCCGGGTTCGGCCGACTTCCAGGCGTTGTGGATGATCTTTTCCCACAGTTTCTTGGCGTCGATGTCCTGTTTGTATTTCGGGTTGTCCGAGGCGATGGGGAACTGTTGGTGGTATTTCTTGCCGGCAATGGCGGCGCGCATGAAGTCGTCGTCGATTTTGATGGAGACGTTGGCGCCCGTTACCTTGCCGGTGTCGACCTTGGCGTCGATGAAGCGTTCGGCATCGGGGTGCTTGATCGACAGCGAGAGCATCAGGGCCCCGCGGCGGCCGTCCTGCGCCACTTCGCGCGTGGAGTTCGAGTAGCGTTCCATGAAAGGCACGATGCCCGTCGACGTCAGGGCCGAGTTGAGCACCGGGCTGCCCGTGGGACGGATGTGCGAGAGGTCGTGACCCACGCCGCCGCGCCGTTTCATCAGCTGCACCTGCTCCTCGTCCATGCGGAAGATGCCGCCGTAGGAGTCGGCCGGGTTCTTGTGGCCGATGACGAAGCAGTTGGAGAGCGACGCCACCTGGAAGTTGTTGCCGATGCCGGTCATGGGGCCGCCCTGGGGGATGACATAGCGGAACCGGTCGAGCAGGGCGAACACCTCGTCCTGCGACATGGGGTTGGGGTATTTCCGCTCGATGCGCGCGATTTCGGCGGCGATGCGGTCGTGCATCTGCCGGGGCGACTTCTCGTAGATGTTGCCGAACGAATCTTTGAGGGCGTACTTGGTGACCCACACCGTGGCGGCCAGGTCGTCGCCTTCGAAGTAGACCTTCGATTCGGCGACGGCGTCGTTGTAGTCGACTTTGTGCGGAGCCGGAGGATTGGAAACTTTTGCCATAATATGTCGATGCCTTTTTTTGATTGTTCCTTTCAGCGGGTCTCCGGTTTCGGGAGACGTTTTGCAAAGATGGCGCATTCCGGGGAAATATCCCAACAATCCCGGGCCGAATTATACACAAATTATCTACAAAAAGGTGCGGCGCGTTTCAACTCGCTGAAACACACCGCACCCGATTTCTGCAGAGCCTATTTATTCAATACGAACTACTGGAACCGTTTTTGCGATTTCGGCTTTGCTTTCATATTTGTAAATGCCTATTTGTCGCACTCGTTTTCCTTGGGGAATTTTGATTATTTCTTCATCGTAATAACGTTTCCCTTCGTCATTTACAAATAAAACAAGAACTCCGGTAAATGAAGATATTCCATATTCCTTATCTTCTGCATGAGCAAGAGCTGCTCCGGGAGATACTTCTTGAAGAACTTGAAAACGATTCCCTTGGATATAATCTCCCGGCTCGTCAAACATGGTAATGCCTTGATTATTGACTGTCGATATAAAGAGGGACAGTAGTATAATAAAAACAATACCCGTTATTGCGCCGGCAATGAATATCAGTAGATTTTTCATTTTTTTTGTTGAAAAATTGTTTTTACTTCGCCGCCACGGCGTCTATCTCCACCAGGGCGCCCATGGGCAGGGCGGCCACTTCGAAGCAGATGCGGGCGGGCATCTGCGAGGTGAAGAATTCGGCATAGACGGCGTTCATGGCCGCGAAGTCGGCAATGTGTTGCAGCAGCACCGTGGTCTTCACCACGTCGTCGAATCCGTAGCCGGCTTCGGCGAGGATGTGTCCCAGGTTCGTCAGCGACTGCCGGGTCTGGGCTTCGATGCCTTCGGCCATCTTGCCCGTGGCGCCGTCGATGGGCAGCTGGCCCGATACGTAGAGTGCGCCGTCGGTCTCCACGGCCTGCGAGTAGGGCCCTACGGCTTTGGGTGCCAGGGGCGAAGCGATGATTTTTTTCATGGTCTGCGTTGTTTTGGATTGTTTTGCTTGTTCGTAAGGCGCCGGTTTCGGCAGTGCGAATTGTCCGGACGAAGCCAAAGGTATGAAATATTCCTTATATTTGCGACGCAAACCGACTTTGTTGTCATGAAAAATCCGATTCGTATTCTCGTGTTGTTGCTTTGCGTGTTCTGCGTCGCGGGATGCAGCCACACCAAGGGGTGCCATTGCCGCGCCTACCAGAAGAAATACCGCCGTCCGCTCACAGGAACCTCCTGGCAGCTGGTCCAGCTTTACGGGCGGAATGTGACCGTCGAAGCCGGCACGTTCACCTTCACCTTGTCGCCCGACGGCGGCCGGATAAGCGGCCGGGGGGCCTGCAACCGCTTGTCGGGCAGTTACGAGACGGACAGGAAAGGGGCGCTTCGGATCGGTCCGCTTGCCTCCACCCGCATGGCTTGTCCCGACCTCTCTCAGGAGCAGGCATTCGTCCGGGCGCTCGAAACGACGACCCACTACGATATGGACGGTCCGATGTTGTTGTTGCTTTGCAACGGCGAGCTGCGGGCCGTCTTGCAGGCCACCGACGAATAGCGCTCGCCGGTGCTGTCGGTTTATTGTTTCTGTCGCTGAATTCCGAGAGCGCTGAAACGGCAGAGGACTGTTTTCACGAATAAGATATAAGAAAGCCGCCCCGAACTCGGGGCGGCTTTTCTGTCGGCGGACGTTTCCCTTACTTCAAATGAGGATTGTGCTTGTGCCACTCCTCGACGGGCGGAAGAATGCCCATCGCAATCACTTCGTCGCGGAGCTTGCAGAGATGTTTGTAGCTCTCGGTCAGGCGGGCGTGTTCTTCCGGCGTGCCCTGCACGTTCTTGTATTCGACGCCCTTGGGCCCGATGGAGGTCTCCATGGCCATCAGGATGTGGTCGAATTCGTCGTTGTGCACGTAGACTCCGGCAGGGTAGGTGAAAGGCTTGCCTCCCATGGCTGCCGCAATCATGCAGATCGAAAGATAGGCCGGGCTCTGGAACGACGAGCGGCCGCGCAGGTCGATGATGTGCTTGCCGCCCTGGATGACGCGCTGCTGCAATTCGCGCCAGTCCTCTTCGGGCATCTCCTTGCCGATAAGTTCCGACAGCGGACGTCCGGCCACCAGCGTCGTCGAGGCGAAGACGGCCATCTGCTCGCCGTGGCCGCCATAGGTGCGGCAGTTGCGGATTTCGTCGGGCGAAATCCGGAAGTACTGGGCCAGTTCCGAGCGCAGGCGCGTCGAGTCGAGCGCCGCGAGGGTCGACACCTGCGACGGGTGCAGTCCGCCGTATATCAGCGTCACAAGACCCGTGATGTCGGCCGGGTTGAAGATCACCACCACGTGCTTCACGTCGGGGCAGTAGGTGCGGATGTCCTTGCCCAGCTGGGCGGCGATTTCGGCGTTGCCTTTCAGCAGGTCTTCGCGCGTCATGCCGGCCTTGCGGGCCGCACCGCCCGACGACACGACGTACGAGGCGCCCGTGAGCGCATCGCCGATGTCGGAGGTCCAGGTGATGTCCACCCCTTCGAATGCGCAGTGGCGCAACTCCTCGACCACGCCTTCCAGCGCCGGTTCGAACGGGTCGTAGAGACAGATGTTGGGCGTCAGGCGCATCATCAGCGCCGTCTGCGCCATGTTGGAGCCGATCATGCCGGCCGCGCCGACAATCGTCAGTTTTTCATTGGTAACGAATTCCATCGTGTCGTATTTTTTGTGGTTTTTGTCGTTCGTTCTTCCGGTTTTTTCCGTTTCGCGGGCGAACAGGCAGGGCTCCTGCCTGCGTCGTGCCACCCGTTGTCGCTCAGCCTCTCCCGTCATTCCACTTCGCGGCGGTTCAGCAGCGCGTGGGTGATGGTCAGTTCGTCGACGTATTCCAGTTCGTCGCCGAAGCCGATGCCGCGGGCTATCGACGTAATCTTCACGCCGGGGTAGTGGCGCAGGCGGCTCATCAGGTAGAAGAGCGTCGTCTCGCCCTCCACCGAGGTCGAGATGGCCAGAATCACTTCCTTCACGCCGCCCTGCGCTATGCGGTCGCACAGCAGGTCGATTTTCAGGTCCGACGGCGCTATGCCCTGCATGGGCGAGATGACGCCGCCGAGTACATGATAGAGGCCCTTGTATTGATGGGTGTTTTCTATCGACAGCACGTCGGCCACCTGTTCCACGACGCAGATCGTCGTGTGGTCGCGTTCGCGGTCGGCGCAGACGGGGCATATCTCTTCGTCCGAGAGGTTGTTGCAGCGGGCGCAGTGCTTGATGTCGTTGCGGAAGCGGTCGATGCTGCGGGTCATTTCGCCCACCGATTCGGGTTCCATGCGCAGGATGTGGATGGCCAGGCGCAGCGCCGTGCGGCGTCCCACGCCCGGCAGCTTCGACAGCTCGCCGACCACGTCCTGTAAGAGCTTCGACATCAGATTATTTCGATTTTGCGGTTCTCGATCCACCCTTTCTTGCCGTCGTCGATGACTATCTCGCACCAGTCGTCTAGCCGGTCGGTGACGGTCACCACGGTGCCTTCGTGGAGCAGGAACAGGTCGGTCGCCGAGTTGTCGGGCGAGCTCTTCACTGCCGCGGAGGCAGGCATCACCACAGCTTCCGTACGGTCGAGCATGCTGCGCCTTTCGGCTGCGGCGAACAGCGTGGCCGCAACGAAGAGCAGCATTGCAACCAGAGTGCCATAGAATCCCGTTTTGCGCCACGACAGCCGCTGGGCCAGCAGAAAGAGGAGGAGGAATGCCAGCCCGCCGCTCAGAAAGAGGAGCGAAAGGACCGTCCAGGCCGTGCAGCCCATCGTCTGGCGTATGCCGCGCAGCCAGGTCACGGCGAAGAATTCGGGTATGCGTTCGATGTTGTCTTTCGTGCGGGCTTCGGCCACGCTCAGGTTGTAGCGGATGTCGCCGTTGCCGGGTGCAAGACGCAGGGCCCGGCGGTAGTACAGAATCGCCTTGCCCGGGCGGTCGGACTTGAAGTAGGCGTTGGCCAGGTTGTAGTAGAGTTTCACCGACACCGGCCCCTGCGCAAGCAGTTGTTCGTAGGTCTCGGCCGCCGTGCGGTAGTCGCCGTTGATGTAGGCCGTGTTGGCGCGGTCCCACAGCCCGTTGGGCGTCGCTGCGGCCGGAGCTTCAAGGTGTTCGCCGGCCGTTTCGGCCGCTGCGGCGGCGGGGGACTCGGCCGACGTCTGGGGTGCGGCGTCCTGCGCATGGCCCCCTGCCGGGGCGAGGAGTGCCGCGGAGGTCGCCAGTGCAAGGAGCACTATCGGAATCAGTCGTTTCATGGGGACTCTATCGTTTGATGGTCGACTCGATGCGCGAAATCAGATCCACGCCGTCGGCATATACCTCTCCCGTCCGGGCCGATGCGGCGGGCGAATACTGCGCTTCGTCGCATTGGGCGATGAGGGCCGTGAAGCGTTGCGATTCGTCGGCCGCCACACCGCGGCGGTGCAGTTCTTCGCGTACGTTCTCCTTGGTAAGATTGGCCACCGGGATGTTGAACTTGTCGCTCACATAGCCCCACAGCGCGCGCAGCATCTCTTCGTAGAACGCATGCCGGTCGTCCGCTTCCATATATTTGCGGGCCGTGCGGAATCGTTGTACGGCTACTTTGTTGGCTCGGCGGCCGCGGACAAGCGCCACGTTCTGCGATTCGCGGATGCGTTTGCGCAGGGTGGCGTACGCCGCCGTAAAGGCGAGCAGGATGCCGCACAGCAGCGCCCAGTAGAGCGAGCTGAACAGCAGGGGTTTCCGCGGGGCGTGCAGCCGGGCGTCGCCCAGTTTGATGAAGCGGATGTCTTCGCCCAGGAGCCGCACCTCTTCTTTCGACATGCCGCGCCCTTGCATCACCACGGTTTCGCCGCCGCTTCCGGCATCGGGCGTCACTTCGAGCGTCAGCGGTTCCGGGCGCAGCGTCACGTATTCCATGCGCGACGGGTCGAAGTAGCTGAACGCAACCGGTTCGATGTCGTAGGTCCCTTCGCTGCGGGCGATGAAGGGGTATTCGAACTGACGGTACCCCGAGATGCCCGAGGCCGACGTGTTGATCGACTCCGTGGTCTTTACGTTGTATTGTTCGAACGAGCCGGGCAGCGTCAGCTTGGGCGCCTGCACGAACGTCAGGTTGCCCGTGCCCGAAATCTTGACCGTGTAGGTCGCGGCCGAGTTGGCGGCCAGCCGCTGCGTCGGGAGCTTGGTCTCCATCGTGAAGTGCCCCACGGCTCCGCTGAATCCGGCCGGCGCCCCCGTGGGCAGGGGTTTGACCGTGATGTTCACGCGCGGGCTCTGCACCTTGACCGGAACGTTGTAAACGTCGTGCCCGCCTCCGAAGAAAGGGTCGATGTTGCGGTTGTTCTGTACGATGACCTGCACTACGGCGGTCAGCTCGGCCGGTTCGATGACCAGCGTGCCGGCTTGCTGGGGATAGAGCAGGTATTCCCAGGCCACCGACGTCTCGTAAATCTTGCCGTTGTAGGTCTCGCGTTGGCGCCGGGCGTTGTCGGTGTTGAGCTGCTGGGCCCAGAACCCGTTGAACGACGGCACCTTGTAGTCCTGGTATCCGGCTACGTTGGTGCGTTCGTAGAGTTTGAAGGTCACGCGCAGCGGTTCGCCCTTGTAGACCGAGGTGCGCGAAACGACGGCCCGCAGCAGGATGTCGTCCTTGCCGACCCGTCCGCGGGCTTCGTTTTCGGCGCTCTGTTGCGGCTGTTGCTGTCCGCCGCCGGAGTTTCCCGGCGCGGTTGCCGGGGAGCCCGGCGCGGCTCCTTCGTCCACGACTTCGATGGGCAGCGGCCTGGTGCGGTAGGTCTCTCCGTCGACAGCAATGGCGGCCGGGGCAACGGTAAGGTTGCCGGCATGGTTGGCCACAAGCACATAGGTGAGCGTGTAGTTGACGCTCTTGGTCATCGAGCCGTTGATGATCCGTATCGACGAACCTTCCGACACGGCCGGGCCCGCCAGTACGTCGAAACCCTCGAACGACGGAGGCGCGAAGCTCCCGTCGTCGGGTTTGGCGTTGAGCGCAAATTCTACCCGGAATGCTTCGCCCACAGCCACGATCAGGGGCGAGGAGGCCTCGAAGACCACCTTGTCGGCTCCGGAGGCCGGCCCCCACGCGACGATGCAGAGCGCCGCCAGCACGATTTTCGCAATAAGACCTTTCATCGTTTCAACAACGCGATTTTGAGCCTTTTCGTATCCCCGCTGCAATTTCAGTGCTTGAAATCGGCGAAGAAGTCGTTGCCCTTGTCGTCCACAATGATGAAGGCCGGGAAATTCTCCACATATATCTTGCGCACGGCTTCCATGCCCAGTTCGGGGAAGTCCACCACCTCCACCGACTTGATGGAGTTCTTGGCCAGAATGGCGGCCGGTCCGCCTATCGAGCCCAGGTAGAAGCCTCCGTTGGCCTTGCAGGCGTCGGTCACTTCCTGCGAACGGTTGCCCTTGGCCACCATCACCAGCGAGCCGCCGTGTTTCTGGAAAAGGTCTACGTAGGGGTCCATGCGGCCGGCCGTCGTGGGACCGAACGAGCCCGAGGCCATGCCGTCCGGCGTCTTGGCGGGGCCGGCGTAGTAGACCGGGTGTTTCTTGAAGTATTCCGGCATGGGCTTGCCTTCGTCGAGCATCTGTTTGATGCGGGCGTGGGCGATGTCGCGGGCCACTATCAGCGTGCCTTTGAGGTTCAGGCGCGTCTTGATGGGATACTTGGTCAGAATCTCGCGCACCTTGTCCATGCCTTCGTCGAGGTCGATGTCCACGGCAGGCGACATGGCCGGGGCTTCCGCAGGCAGGAAGCGGGCCGGGTTCTTCTCCAGTTCTTCCAGGAAGATGCCTTCGGGCGTAATCTTGGCTTTGATGTTGCGGTCGGCCGAGCAGCTCACACCGATGGCCACGGGGCACGACGCCGCATGGCGCGGGGCCCGGATGACGCGCACGTCGTGCACGAGATATTTGCCGCCGAACTGGGCGCCTACGCCGCTCTGCTGGCAGATTTTCAATACTTTGTCCTCCCATTCGAGGTCGCGGAAGCAGCGGCCGCCCTCGTTGCCCGACGTGGGCAGCTCGTCGAGGTAGCCGGCCGACGCCTTCTTCACGGTCGACAGACACATCTCGGCCGACGTGCCGCCGATGCAGAGTGCCAGGTGGTAGGGCGGGCAGGCCGAGGTGCCCAGGTCCTTGATGTGTTCGGTGATGAACTTCGTCAGCGACTCTTCGTTCAGCAGTGCCTTGGTCTGTTGGTAGAGGAAGGTCTTGTTGGCCGAGCCGCCGCCCTTGGTGATGAAGAGGAATTCGTATTCCATGCCCGGCTTGCCGCCGTAGATGTCGATCTGCGCGGGCAGGTTGGTGCCCGAGTTCTTCTCTTCGGTCATCGTGAAGGGCACTACCTGCGAGTAGCGCAGGTTGCGTTCCTTGTAGGTCTCATACACGCCGCGGGCGATGCACTTGGCATCGTCGGCTCCGGTGAAGACGTCTTCGCCCTTGTGGCCGATGCAGATGGCCGTGCCGGTGTCCTGGCAGGTCGGGAGTTCGCCTTCGGCCGACACGCATTGGTTGAGCAGCATGGTGTAGGCCACGAACTTGTCGTTGTCGGTGGCTTCGGGGTCGTCGAGAATGTTGCGCAGCTTCTGCAGGTGGGTGGCGCGCAGATAGAACGACACGTCGTTGTAGGCGGCCTTCGAAAGCAGTTCCAAGCCGGCGGGGTCGACCTTGAGAATCTTGCGGCCGTCGCATTCCACGACTTTCACATAATCTTTCGTCAGCAGACGGTACTGCGTCTTGTCCTCCCCCACGGGGAACGGCTCCTGGTAGATGAAATCAGCCATCGGTCTATTTGTTTTGTGTTGTGTTTCGTACCGGTTTCGTGCGAAATCCGTCGTTGCCGCCGGCCGGGAGTTGCCGGTTGCGAACCGGCGGTTCGACCGACGCAAAATTACAAAAAACTATCCGTATTGCGCAATATTTTCCGCCGATTTGTTATTTTGTTAACACAAACCCCGTGCCCGCTCCGTCTCCGCACGGCCGAAGCGCTCCGAAGTTTTGGTATTCCGGAAAAAAGCGTTAACTTTGCAGGCCTTTTCGCGCGTGCGTTGGTTTATTCGTACGCGTGCGGGGGACGAAAACATTATTCACCTTTTAACGAGCGATTGTATCGCAAACATTTCCACCATGGAAGAAAACAAGAATGTAGTCGCAAACGAGAACTTCGACTGGAACTCGTTCGAGAACGACCTGGGTGTCTACAACCAGCCCAAGGACGAAATCGCTGCGGCGTATGACAAGACGCTGTCCAACGTCACGGTCGGCGAAGTGGTCGAGGGTACGGTGACGGGCCTGACCAAGCGCGAAGTGATCGTCAACGTGGGTTACAAGAGCGAGGGTATCATCTCCATCTCGGAGTTCCGCTACAACCCCGATCTGAAGGTCGGCGACAAAATCGAGGTCTACGTCGACTCGGCCGAGGACAAGAACGGCCAGCTGGCCCTCTCGCACAAGAAGGCGCGCCAGCTCAAGTCGTGGGACCGCGTCAACGAGGCCCTGGAGAAGGACGAAATCATCAAGGGTTACATCAAGTGCCGCACCAAGGGCGGTATGATCGTCGACGTCTTCGGCATCGAGGCCTTCCTGCCCGGTTCGCAGATCGACGTGAAGCCCATCCGCGACTACGACGTATACGTCGACAAGACCATGGAGTTCAAGGTTGTCAAAATCAACCAGGAGTTCCGCAACGTGGTCGTGTCGCACAAGGCGCTCATCGAGGCCGAGCTCGAAGCGCAGAAGCAGATTATCATGTCCAAGCTCGAAAAGGGACAGATTCTCGAAGGTACGGTCAAGAACATCACCTCCTACGGCGTGTTCGTCGACCTGGGCGGCGTGGACGGTCTGATCCACATCACCGACCTCTCGTGGGGCCGCGTAAGCCACCCCGAGGAGATCGTTTCGCTCGACCAGAAGATTCAGGTCGTCATCCTCGACTTCGACGATGCCAAGAAGCGCATCGCTCTGGGTCTCAAACAGCTCACCCCGCATCCGTGGGAGGCGCTCGACCAGAATCTCAAAGTCGGCGACAAGGTCAAGGGCAAGGTGGTCGTCATGGCCGACTACGGTGCGTTCGTCGAGATCGCTGCCGGCGTCGAGGGTCTGATCCACGTGTCGGAGATGTCGTGGAGCCAGCACCTGCGTTCGGCTCAGGAGTTCATGAAGGTCGGCGACGAGGTCGAGGCCGTCATCCTCACGCTCGACCGCGAGGAGCGCAAGATGTCGCTCGGCATCAAGCAGCTTTCGGCCGATCCCTGGGCCGACATCGAGACCAAGTATCCCGTGGGTGCCAAGACCATGGCCAAGGTCCGCAACTTCACCAACTTCGGCGTCTTCGTCGAAATCGAGGAGGGCATCGACGGTCTGATCCACATTTCGGACCTCAGCTGGACCAAGAAGGTCAAGCATCCCGGCGAATTCACGCAGGTGGGTGCCGACATCGAGGTCGTCGTGCTCGAAATCGACAAGGACAACCGTCGTCTGTCGCTCGGTCACAAGCAGCTGGAGGAGAACCCCTGGGGCGAAATCGAGAGCAAGTTCGCGCTCGACTCCGTACACGAGGCTACCATCACCGAGATGACCGACAAGGGTGCCGTCGTTTCGTTGGACGAGAACGTCGAGGGTTTCTGCCCCGCACGCCAGCTCACCAAGGAGGACGGTTCGACTCCCAAGGTCGGCGACAAGATCGACTTCAAGATCATCGAGTTCTCGAAGGCTACCAAGCGCATCACCCTCTCGCACGTACGTACGTATGAGGAGGCCCGCCGTGCCGAAATCGCTGCCGAGAAGGCCGAGAAGCGCGCCGCTGCCGATGCTACGAAGTCGACCGTCAAGAAGATCAATGCTGCGGTCGAGAAGACCACTCTGGGCGACATCGCCGGCCTGGCCGCTCTGAAGAGCGCCATGGAGGCTGCCGAGGCTCAGAAGGCTCCCGCCAAGAAGTCCAAGAAGGAGGAGACCGAGGAGTAGTCCGCGGTTCATCCCAATCGATGCACCCGCGCGGAATTTTCCGCGCGGGTGTTTTTTTTGTCTGCCGACATACGTTATCCGCCGTTCGTACCGTTCTTATTTCAAATTGCTTACCCTTCTGCCATGAACCGTTACTTCGCTTTTCTGCTGGCCGTCACCGTGTCGTCGGTCGCCACAGCATTCCCCACATTTCCTGCATCCCGTTTCGCGCTCGCCATGCCGTATCTCCCCGACCCGGCGCAGCCGGAGTCCCATCGTCCGGATGCGGTTCCCGGCGAGACGCCTCGACCCCGTCCGCAGAAGCGGCCCGGCCAACATCCGGATGCACGCCCCGACCATCGTCCCGACCATCGTCCCGACCATCGTCCCGAGCATCGCCCGGGGCATTCGCCCGAGTGCCGGCCCCATCGGCCGGCCCGTAAAGATGTTCGGCGGCGCACTCCCCGATATGTCGTTAAGGGCGGCACCGTCTATTTTCGCGGGCATCGGGTTCAGGGAGCCGCGGCCCTTTCGTTCCGGGACCTGGGCGGCGGCTACGGGTGCGACGCATGGAACGTCTTTTACGGAGGCTTCTGCATGGAGGGTGCCGCAGTCCTGTCGTTCAAGTACCTCGGCGACGGTTACGCCCGCGATGCATGGAATGTCTTTTACGACGGACAGAAAGTGGCGGATGCGGCCGTGTTGTCGTTCCGCCTGCTCGGCGACGGTTACGCCCGCGATGCGTGGAACGTCTATCACTGCGGGCGGAAAATCGACGACGCGCCGTTGCGTTATCGGCGGCGTTGAGACCGCGCGCCGATTTCCGCTCTTCTCCCAAATAGGCAGTCCCCCGGAGTGACGGCGGCCATGGCTGCCGTCAGAGTGGTTGGTAGATTCAGCAATCCGCTACCCCGTTAAGAACGGGGATTTATAAACCGATACAGTTAAGGGGCAGTTGTTATATTCCAGTCTGCCGCAGAGCCGGATTATCAATTCACAATTCATAATTGGAAATCGGGGGCGCATAGTTTTGTGTTCTCACCGCGATTCGAAGAATCGTGCGGGCCGCAGCCTCCCCCAGCGGAGGCCCGCAAACATCCGGCTGTCGCCGGGCGTGCCCCGCAGGCTGCGCCCGGCCCTTTGAAACAAAAGAGTAGATGCCAAGGTTGCAAACCTTGCGCCCGGGGCCGCCCCGTTAAGAACGGGGTTTTATAATTTTTGCTCGCCATGGCAGGTGGAGACCCAAGCATAATCAAGGTCTTCGACCTTGCGCCCGGGGCCGGTTCGCGCTGAAACCGCGACCCCCGCAGCCGGCCCGAGCGAGAACGCAGGAAACAGGCTCTTGCAGCCTCACAACAAGCGTCATGTTGAACGAAGTGAAACATCTGTTCAGTCGATTCGATAAGATTAGATTCTTCGCTCTGCTCAGAATGACAAATTCTGAATTAATCCCTCTTACGGGGTCTTGACTCTGGCTGTGCCTTGGATGGACTATGCCTCGGTCATGCCCGAACAAGTTCAGCATAACTCTCGGCTTGCGCCATCATCGCTTCCGCTCGGCAAAGCCTGCAAGCAGTCTCTGCACTCGCTTTATCGCGAAGTTGTGAATTTTGCATTCTGAATTATGCATTGATTTTTCCCTCTCTGCGGCATTCATTCGAGCGATTGCTATTTGCGCCTGCTACGGGCTTCCGCGACAATTCGATGGGCGGCTTGTCGGTAGTCGGCCTGCGAGGTTATGCGTGGTCGGCTTCGTCCTACGCATTCGGAGGTGTGGGCGCCTCTCGTTTGCGTTTCATTGAGGACTATGTAGGGCCAGTACTTAGTGAGTGTCGCTCTTACGCTTTCTCCGTGCGCTGCGTCCAAGCATCTGCCGGACTGCTTTTTGTGAAACAATAAAGAATGAAAGAAGGTCGTTGGCGAAACCCTGCGCCGAGAGGCTCTGCGAAATCGAGCATTCGGATTTATGGGTATTTCCTGAATTCAGGAAACGGGTCTGCCAAGGTTCCGGGAACCGGTCCGCACACCGGATACGAAGTGCGCCGAAACGGTTGCGGCCCGAGATTTGCACAAATATTTTGAGAATCAGGAAAATTTGGTTATCTTTGAAAATTCCGTATAGTTAGCGGTTTCAAGATGTCGAAAGCACTGCTCGCACCGATTGCCTTTTTCTACAAGCTGGGGGTGACGTTCCGTCACCGCCTCTTCGATTGGGGCATCCTCAAAAGCGAACGCTTCGACATTCCGATCATCTGCATCGGCAACATCACCGTCGGCGGCACGGGCAAGACTCCGATGGCCGAGATGATAATTGCCTACATGTCGCAGAAACACAACATAGCCCTGCTCTCGCGCGGATACGGCCGCAAGACCAAAGGCTACCGCGAAGTGCTGACGACCTCCCACTACCGCGAAGTGGGCGACGAACCGCTGCAAATCAAGCTCAAGTTCCCCGATACGGTGGTGGTCGTGTGCGAGAAACGCGCCGTGGGCATCCGCCGCATCCGGGCCGAACATCCGGAGGTCGACCTCATCATCATGGACGACGGATTCCAGCATCGCTACGTCGAACCGAAAATCAACGTGCTGATGATAGACGCCACGCGTCCCATTCAGCATGACAAGATGATGCCGGTGGGCACGCTGCGCGACCTGCCGAGCGAGATTTACCGCGCCCACTACTTCATCGTGACGAAGTGTCCCGAGAAGATGGCGCCCATCGACCGCCGCATCCTGCGCAAGGTGCTGATACAGATAGCCTACCAACGCGTCTACTACACCCGCTACGAAAGTTTCCTGCCCCAGCCGCTCTTCGCCGACGAAGCGCCGCGCGAACCACTCACGCAGGGACGCAAAATCATCGCCCTGTCGGGAATCGGCAACCCGGCGCCGTTCCTCAAGACGCTGCACGAACGCTACAAGGTGGTGGCCGAAGTGACGCTCGACGACCACCACGTCTACCGCATCCGCGACATACGCATGCTCACGGCGCTGATGGCCAAGCATCCCGGAGCGGCGATCGTGACGACCGAAAAAGATGCCGTGAAGATGATAAACCGGGCCAAGATTCCGCCTGAGATGCGCAGCAACCTGTATTATTTACCTATCAATATTTCGTTCATAGAGGATTCGGCAACGGATTTTCTGCAAAAACTGGAAGAAGATGTCAGAGGAAATTAAGAAGACCGCGGCCTGGATCAAAGAACAGACCGCCGATTTCCGCCCCGAAGCAGGTGTCATCCTGGGTACGGGTCTGGGCGACTTCGCCGAACTGATCGATGCCCGATATTCGCTCGACTACAAATCGATTCCCGGGTTCCCCGTCTCCACGGTCGAGGGACACAAGGGCCGCCTTATCTTCGGCATGCTCGAAGGACGCCGCGTGGTGGCCATGCAGGGCCGGTTCCACTACTACGAGGGGTACACCATGCAACAGGTGACGTTCCCGGTGCGCGTCATGCAGCAGCTGGGCATCCGCTACCTCTTCGTCTCCAATGCCTCGGGCGGCATCAACACGTCGTTCCGCACGGGCGACCTCATGATTATCACCGACCATATCAACCTGATGCCCAATCCGCTCATCGGTCCCAACATGGCCGAATTCGGACCCCGGTTCCCGGACATGCACAACTGCTACGACAAAGCGCTGATTGCCCGGGCCACGGCCATCGCCGAGCAGGAAAACATCAAACTGCAATACGGAGTCTATGTCGGCGGCACGGGCCCCACGTTCGAGACGCAGGCCGAATACCGCTACTTCAAGGCCATCGGCGGCGACGCAGCCGGCATGTCGACCGTGCCCGAAGTGATCGTGGCGCGTCACATGTCGATTCCGGTTTTCGGAGTCTCGGTCATCACCAACTGCGGTCTCTCCGACGAAATCGGCGACCATGAAGACGTACAGCTGCAAGGCAAAAAAGCCGGCGTGAAGATGCAGCTGCTGTTCCGCCGCATGATAAAAGAATTGTAACCATGGTAAACAAAGTCATACTTATAGGCAACGTGGGCATGGACCCCGAGGTGCGCACCACGGAGAACGGGGTGAAGGTGGCCCGGGTTCGTCTGGCGACCACCGAACGCCTTTTCGACCGCCAGGCCAACGAGACGCGCGAACACACCGAATGGCACACCGTCACGCTGTGGCGCGGGCTGGCCGATGTGGTCGACCGCTATGTGCACAAAGGTTCGCAAATCTACATCGAAGGGCGCCTGCGCACCCGCGACTGGATGGACAAGGACAACAACAAACGCTACACGACCGAAATCCTGGCCGACACGATGAATCTGCTCGGGCGCCGCGGCGATGCTCCGGCCTCCGACGGCACATCCTACGGGAACTCGGCACCGGCGGCCTACGGACAACAACAGCCTGCTGCGCCGGCATCCGCACCTGCCTCTTCAGCTCCGGCGGCACCTGCTGCTCCGACCGGATATGCTGCACCGGCAGCCGCACCGACCCAACCGGCAGCCGCCCCGGCGATGCCTGCCGACGACCCCGACGACCTGCCGTTCTGATGTATTGACGCACAGAGCGGGTGGATTCGCCTCTCTTACCTGGGTTCCGGCTAACGGAGCCCGGGATTTTTGTTCTCAGGAACGAATCCTCCTCTCTCTTTGTCGCTCTTCGTTGTTTCACAAAAATGGCAGTCCGGCAGATGCTTGGACGCAGCGCACGGAGAAAGCGTAAGAGCGGTTATCGTTATGCACCGGTCCTACGAAGTCCGCGATAAAACGCAACCGGGCGGCGGTGTTATGTTCGCTGGCGTAGGACGAGGATGACCATGCGTAGCCACGCTCGCCGACGCTCGACAAGCCTCCCGCCGTGTTGGTGCGGAAGCCCGTAGCAGGAGCAAATAGCAATCGCTCGAATGAATGCCGCAGAGAGGGAACAAACAATGCACAATTCAGAATGCAAAATTCACAACTTCGCGATTAAGCGAGTGTAAAGCCGAACTTGTTCGAGCTTTGCCGAGCGGGAGCGAAGTCAAGACCCCGTAAGGGGGATTAATTCACAATTAATAAATCCTTTTCGAGGGTTCGATTCATGATTTGTCATTCTGAGCAGAGCGAAGAATCTAATCTTATCGAATCGACTGAACAGATGTTTCACTTCGTTCAACATGACGCTTGTTGTGAGGTTGCAAGAGCCTGTTTCCTGCGTTCTCGCCCGGGCCGGCTGCGGGGATCGCGCTTTCAGCGCGAGCCGGCACCGGGCGCAAGGTTTTCACCTTGGCATCTGCTCTTAGTGTCGGAGAGTCGGGCGCAGCCTGCGCCCTGCTAAGAGCAGGGTTTTACGATTGGTTCCTAAACCTCCTACTACAGCGGCAAGCAAAAATCATAAAACCCCGTTCTTAACGGGGCGGGCCTCCGCGCCGGGAGGCTGCGGCCCGCACGATTCTTCGAATTGCGGTGAGAACACAAAACTATGCGACCCCGATTTCCAATTATGAATTGTGCATTTTGAATTGTGAATTGATAATCCGGCTCTGTGGCAGACTGAAATAGTCAACTACCCCTTTTCCTGTGGCACAAAAAGCGGCAAACAAGGGGTAGCGGATTGCTGAATCTGCCAACCACTCTGACGGCAGCCGTGGCCGCCGTCACTCCGGGCAGGACTGCTTCGGTTGAGGGTTGACATGCAATGACACCGGCCGGGCCGAAGCCGAAAGAGGGTGTCTCAGAACACACCCAGGTTGTCCAGGAATACCAGCAGCAGCACCGTCGGACAAACGTAGCGCAGCAGTATGGCAAAAAGGCGCCGTATGCGGAAGTTCAGCCGTCCTCGGTTGGTGATTTCCGCTTCCAGAATCTCGGGGTCGAGACGCCAGCCCACAAAAATGCAGGTGAAGAATCCGCCCACGGGCAGCAGGATGTTGGCCGTCACGTAGTCGAGCGAGTCGAACAGGTTCAGCCCGCAAATGCGCCAGCCGTCCAGCATGCCCAGCGAGAGCGAGGCCAGTGCGGCCAGCGCCAGGGTGCCTCCCGTGGTGGCCCAGGCAGCTCCCCGGCGGCTCAGGTGCCATTCTTCGTGGAGGTATACCGTGATTACTTCGTGCAGCGAGATGGTCGAGGTGAGCGCCGCAACAACCAGCAGCAGGAAGAAGACCGACGACCATACCATGCTCAGCGGCATGCCGTTGAAGATGCCCGGCAGCGTGATGAAGACCAGCGACGGGCCCGACGAGGGTTCGATGCCGGCGCTGAATACGGCCGGGAAAATCACGATTCCCGCCAGCACCGCCACCAGCGTGTCGAGAATCGTGACGTTGAGCGCCGTGTGCCGCAGGTTGGTCTCGGGTTTGAAATACGAGGCATAGGTCACCATCGTGCCGATGCCTATCGAGAGCGAGAAAAAGGCTTGTCCAAGTGCCGTCAGCACCGTTGCGGCGGTCACTTTCGAGAAGTCGGGCAGCAGGAAGAATCTCACGCCTTCCGCACCCCCGGGCAGCAGCAGCGAGTGGACCGCCAGGACAATCAGAATCACGAAAAGCAGCGGCATCAGTACCTTGGCCGACCGTTCGATGCCTTTCTGCACGCCCAGCGCAATGATACCGTGCGAGGCCAGGACGAAGGCTGTGGTGTAGAGCAGCGGCCGCCACGGATTGCGGATGAACCGGTCGAACATCGCAGCGTATTCTTCGGCCGTGGCGTAGCGCGCCAGTTCGCCCGTCAGCGAGTGTATCATGTATTCGGCCGTCCAGCCTGCAACTACAAAATAGAATCCCAGAATCAGGAATGCCGCCAGTACGCCGTTGTAGCCCAGGAAGCTCCATTTTTCGTCCAGTGCGCGGTAGGCGCCCACTGCATTGCGGTGCGAGGCGCGCCCCACCGTGAATTCCGCAATCATCAGCGGCAGACCCAGCACCAGCACGCACAGCATGTAGAGCGCCAGGAAAGCCCCGCCGCCGTTGTTGCCCGCCACATAAGGAAAGCGCCATATGTTTCCCAGCCCTACCGAGCTGCCTGCCGCCACCAGCACGGCGCTCAGTTTGCCGCCCAGGGTGGCTCGTTGCATCCGATTCATGTTCGTTTTGTCTGATTTCGATTTTTCCGGTTTATCCGTCACTCCGTTCCGCGCGCTTCGGCAATGACTTCGGCCATGGCGAAATCTTCGGGATAGTCGATGTCCATGCCTTCGATGCGGTCGACGATGGTCATGTAGGGACGGTCGCCTATGCGGCGGCGGCGTTCGCACCACAGCGTGCGCGGGAAGATGAAAAAGGCGCTCGTCTCGATGTATACCGGTTCAATGGTCTGCGTGCGCGGGATATGTTCCGGCGAGTAGTTCAGCGGCTTGCCCCCGTACCAGGCGAAAGTCTGTATCTTCTCCGCACTGAACGCCGAGTCGTATGCGCCCGAGCACACTTGTTCCAGCGCCCTGTCTATCGTCTCCGGTCGGATGAAGGGCGAGGTCGCATGCGCCAGTACATAGAGGTCGGCCGGCACTTCGGCTACGAACGCATCGTAGATCTCGGCCCCCAGCGTCGTATTGCGGTCCAGTTCTTCGGAGCGCCGCAGGAACTGCACTCCTTCCGGCAGCAGCGGACGGATCGTCTCGTTGCTGCAATAGACATATACTTCGTCGATGCCCCGCGTGCCGAGCAGCGCCCGGAGTATGTGGCACAGCAGGGGTTCGCCGCCCAGCAGGCGCAGGTTCTTGCCCTCGACGCGCTGGCTGTTCAGCCGTATGGGTACGAATGCTACGGTCTTCATCGGTTTATTGTACTAACAGGTTGCAGCCCCGGATTTCGGCGTGGTCGATGCGGCCGTCGATTTCGAACGAGCCGTCGGCTTGCACGCGCCCCACGTCCTGCGTCTCGATGAAGGCGCACGACCAGCGGTTCGCCAGGTCGGCTATGTTCAGTCCGCCGCGGGCGCCGGCCGGCAGGCGGTCGAACGGGTCGTTCACGTCGCGCGTCGTCACCCGCATCCAGGGCGGGCAGCGGAAGCGGTTGCCGCCTTGCGAGTAGGCTTGCGAGGTCAGTTCCGCCATGCCGTATTCCGAGTGTATCGTTTTCACGCCGAACGCTTCGCAGAGTACTTCGTGCAGGCGTTCCTTGGCCATCTCTTCGCGGTAGCCCTTCATGCCGCCCGTCTCCATCACGATGGTCTGCGCCAACTTCGGCGCATGACGTTCCGCCAGGTCCAGCAGCGCATAGGTCACTCCCAGGAGGATTTTGGGTTTCGGGTCCGCCGCCATGTCGCGCAGCAGGGCTTCGTGGTCGTCCAGATAGAAGCCGCCCGAGCCGCAGTCACCTATCAGACGGTCGGCCATGTAGACCAGCGACGACCCCTTGCGGCGCAGGTAGTTGGGCAGCAGCGCATAAAGGCTCCATTCCGCAGGGTCGCCATAGAACGTGCGGAACGAGGCCCGGAACGTCTCTTCGTACAGCGCCAGCGAGCGCATCGCATGGCGCGAGGGCGTCATGCCCGTGGTCGACGACGACGTGAATACGGCTTCCGGTTCCGCGTCGCCGCAGTAGACGTCGTGCGTCTTGAAAAGTTCTATCGGCAGATAGGGTATCTCTCCGAAGGTCCTTACTTCGTCCGGATTCTTCCCCGTCAGCGACAGGTATTCGCGGTAGGGCGGACACTCCGCCGCTTGGCGGCGGAATATCTCCAGCGCCGCCGCTTCGAATTCCGCGTCGGTCGCTATGTCGAATATGTCGTTGGTTCCGGTCATCGGATTTCGTTCGGAATTTTTCCCCTCCCCCTCCTGTCGTTGTCGGCCGCCTCCGCGTTGCGATTGACGGTCCGAACTTTTCTCTCGAAAGTCGGTCCGGGTATGTCGGGTTCGGATTCGCGTCGGCTTTTTTCGGGGTGTTCGCAAACCATAATCGGAACCCGCGGGGTTCCGATTATGGTTTTTCACGCTGCCGCAAACGGTTACTTCTTGCTCTTCGGGGCAAGCATCATGTTCATCTTCTTGCCGTCGAGCTTGGGCATCATCTCCACCTTGGCCACTTCTTCGAGGTCGGTGGCGAAGCGCAGAAGCAGAATCTCGCCCTGTTCCTTGAAGACGATCGAGCGGCCGCGGAAGAAGACGTAAGCCTTGACCTTGGACCCTTCCTTGAGGAAGTTGGTCGCATGCTTGAGCTTGAAGTTGTAGTCGTGGTCGTCGGTCTGAGGCCCGAAGCGAATCTCCTTGATGGTGACCTTCACCTGGTTGGCCTTCAGTTCCTTGGCTTTCTTCTTCTGTTGGTAGAGGAACTTCTGGTAGTCGGCGATGCGGCATACGGGAGGATCGGCCTTGGGCGAGATTTCGATCAGGTCCAACTCCATTTCGTCGGCCAGCCGCAGAGCGTCGCGGAGCGACAGAACCTGCGGTTGTTCGATGTTTTCGCCCACCACGCGCACTTCGGGAGCGGTAATCTCCGAGTTGATGCGGTGGGGATTCTCCTTGACAGGCGGGCGGCGTCCGCCCATGGCCGGTTTCGGTCGGTTGTTCCCGGGGTTGAACGGCCTCGGCGGGAACGGTTTCGGTGCTGCGATAGTTGTAATGTATTAGTTTGTGTTACAATTGGTTGCGGGCATGCACTCCCGTTACTCTTTTTTCAGTCTGTTGGCTTCCATCTCGGCCTTGACCAGGGAGACCATGCGGTCGCGGAATGCTTCCAGCGTCATCTGGCCCTGGTCGCCTTCGCCCTGCGCACGTACGGAAACCAAGCCTTCGGCTTCTTCCTTTTCTCCCACGATCAGCAGGTAGGGAATGCGTTTGAGTTCGTTGTCGCGTATCTTGCGGCCGATTTTCTCGTTTCGGTCGTCGATCTGCGCGCGGATGTCGTTGACGTTCAGATAGTCGACCACTTTCTGCGCATAGTCGTTGAACTTCTCCGAGATGGGCAGTACCACCACCTGGTCGGGCGAGAGCCACAGCGGGAATTTGCCTCCCGTGTGTTCCAGGAGCACGGCCACGAAGCGTTCCATCGAGCCGAACGGCGCACGGTGAATCATGATGGGGCGGTGCAGTTTGTCGTCGGCACCCTTGTAGGTCAGGTCGAAGCGCTCCGGCAGGTTGTAGTCCACCTGAATGGTGCCCAGCTGCCACTTGCGGCCGATGGCGTCCTTGACCATGAAGTCGAGCTTCGGGCCGTAGAAGGCCGCTTCGCCGTATTCCACCACCGTGTTGAGACCTTTCTCCTTGGCCGCCTGCATGATGGCCGATTCGGCTTTTTCCCAGTTTTCGTCCGAGCCGATGTATTTCTCCGTGTTGTTGGGGTCGCGCAGCGAAATCTGTGCCGTATAGTTGTCGAACTTCAGCGTGCGGAAAATGTAGAGCACGATGTCGATTACGCGTTCGAACTCTTCCAGCAGCTGGTCGGGGCGCACGAAAAGGTGGGCGTCGTCCTGCGTGAATCCGCGTACGCGCGTCAGTCCGTGCAGTTCGCCCGACTGTTCGTAGCGGTAGACCGTGCCGAATTCGGCCAGCCGCACCGGCAGTTCCTTGTAGGAGCGGGGTTTCGAGCGGTAGATTTCGCAGTGGTGCGGGCAGTTCATCGGTTTGAGCAGATACTCTTCGCCTTCGATGGGGGTGTGGATGGGTTGGAACGAGTCCTTGCCATATTTGGCGTAGTGGCCCGAGGTCACGTAGAGTTCCTTGTTGCCGATGTGGGGCGTGATGACCTGTTGGTAGCCGTATTCTTTCTGTACGCCGCGCAGGAACTGTTCCAGCCGGTCGCGCAGGGCGGCTCCCTTGGGCAGCCACAGCGGCAGACCCTGGCCCACGCGCTGCGAGAAGGTGAAAAGTTCCAGGTCCTTGCCCAGTTTGCGGTGGTCGCGCTTCTTGGCTTCCTCCATCATGGCAAGGTATTCGTCGAGCATCGATTTCTTGGGGAACGCGATGCCGTAGATGCGCGTCAGCATCTTGTTCTTCTCGTTGCCGCGCCAGTAGGCTCCGGCCACCGAGGTCAGTTTGATGGCCTTGATGTAGCCCGTGTTGGGGATGTGCGGACCGCGGCACAGGTCGGTGAACGAGCCGTTCGTATAGAACGAGATGGTGCCGTCCTCCAGGTCGGAGATCAGTTCCACCTTGTATTGGTCGCCTTTTTCGGTGAAGGTCTTGAGCGCTTCGGCCTTGGCTACTTCGCGGCGCACCAGTTCTTCCTTGTTGCGCGAAAGTTCCAGCATCTTCTGCTCGATCTTCTCCAGGTCGGCTTCCGTGATGGGCGTCGGGCTGTCGACGTCGTAGTAGAATCCGTTTTCGATGGCCGGGCCGATGCCGAACTTGATGCCCGGGTAGAGCGCTTCGAGCGCTTCGGCCAGCAGGTGCGACGAGGTGTGCCAGAAGGCGTGCTTGCCTTCGGCGTCGTCCCATTTGTAGAACTTGACCGAGGCGTCTTCCTCGATCGGGCGCGTCATGTCGACCGTCGCGCCGTTTACCGAAGCGGCCAGAGAGTCGGCAGCTAAACGAGGGCTGATGCTCTCCGCAATCCGGTAAGCCGTTGTTCCCTTTTCGAACTCGCGGACCGAGCCGTCGGGAAAGGTGATTTTGATCATTGCGTGGATAGTGTTTGGTTTCGGGCCTCGGGCGCTTCCACAATTACGAGACGGAATACGTCCTCGGGAGTCCGGTTTCATGTTGCAAAGTTAGGAATAAAATGCGAAACACGGAAGTTTGCGGCAAAGGATTTGACGGTCAATTTTTTGCAGTTCCGGTAGCATTTTCCGGTCGTTTGCCGGGCAGGGGCCAGGGGTTGCGGATG
>JAIDUZ010000034.1:14588-45565 GCA_029059935.1 Alistipes sp. | reverse complement strand
CCGTTCGGCATCAACTCGCAGGCCGAGCTGTTCGACATGATCATGGTGTGCCACAACCTCAATCCGAAGATTCCGTCGGACGTGGCCTTCGCCGAGAGCCGCGTACGCCCCGAGACGCAAGCGGCCGAAAACGTGCTGCACGACCTGGGCGTGCTGTCGATGGTGTCGTCCGACTCGCAGGCCATGGGCCGCATCGGCGAATCGTTCATGCGCACGTTCCAGACCGCCTCGTTCATGAAGAGCGCCTGCGGCAAACTGGCCGAAGACGCCGACGGCAACGACAACTTCCGCGTGCTGCGCTACCTGGCCAAGGTGACGATCAACCCGGCCATCACGTTCGGCGTCTCGGACTACCTGGGCTCCGTGGAAAAGGGCAAGGTGGCCGACCTGGTGCTGTGGGAACCCCGCTTCTTCGGCGCCAAGCCCAAGATGGTCATCAAGGGCGGCGTCATCAACTGGGCCAACATGGGCGACCCCAACGCATCGCTGCCCACGCCGCAACCGTGCTACTATCGCCCGATGTTCGGCGCCTACGGACGGGCCCTGCCGCAGACCTGCATCTCGTTCGTCTCGAACGCCGCCTATGAAAGCGGCATCAAGGAACGGCTGGCCCTCGAACGCATGGTGATGCCCGTGCGCCGCACGCGGCAGCTTACGAAGTTCGACATGGTGCGCAACGGCGGCACGCCCCGCATCGACGTCGACCCCGAGACCTTCGAAGTGCTGGTCGACGGCGTACGCACCTATGTCCAGCCTGCCCGCGAATTCCCCCTCGGCCAGCTCTACTGGTTCAGCTGACTTTCCGTCCTGTTCCGGGATTCGAACATTCCCGGAACAGGACTTTTCCAATGCACCCAACAATCCAACCCATGAAAATCTACCACGCCATCGTCGGCAACCTCCGTGCTCCCGAATGGGCCGAACGCGCGAAAAACGCCGACATCGAAACCATCGAACTCGACCAGTGGACGGCGCAGAAAAGCCGCTTCACGGCCCAAAGCGACCGCCACACCGAATATGCCGTGGCGCTCGAACGCCACTCGCAGCTGCTCGACGGCGACATTCTGGAATACGACCCCGCCGCGCACCGCATGGTGGTGCTGCGCATCCGGCTCAACGAAGTGCTGGTCGCCGACCTGAGCTCGCTGACCCGCGAAACGCCCGAAGAGATTATCCGCACAGCCCTCGAACTGGGCCATGCCATCGGCAACCAGCACTGGCCCGCCGTAGTCAAGGGCTGCCGGGTGATGGTGCCGCTCACCGTAGACAAGAAAGTGATGGAGAGCGTCATGCGCACCCACCGCATCGAACACGTCGACTATGCCTTCCGCTCCGGCGAAGAGGTCATCCCCTACCTGGCGCCCCACGAGATACGGCGTCTGTTCGGCGGCGCGAGCCATGCCAACGAAACGGAACACCACCACCATCATCACCATGCCCATGTCTGACGCCACGACCACCCTCATGCGGCTGATGGCGCTCACCGATTCGGCCTTTCCGGTAGGCACCTTCTCCTTCTCCAACGGTCTGGAGACGGCGGCCGACACGGGGCTTGTGCACGATGCGGCGACGCTCGAAGCCTTCGCCCGCGACGTTGCGCACCAAGCCGCCACCACCGACGGCGTGGCAGCCCTGCATGCCTGGCGCAGCTATCGCCGCGACGACTTCGACGGCATCGTCGGCGCCGACCACCAGGCCATTCTCTGCAAGCTCAACACCGAAGCCCGGCTGATGAGCTGCCGCATGGGCAAGAAACTGGCCGAACTCCACACGCACACCGCCGAGGATGCGACCGTGGCGCGCTGGCTGGCCGAAATAGGCACCGGACGCACGCCGGGCACCTACCCGGTGGCGCAGGGAATCGTTTTTGCGGCCTGCGGCATCGGCGAACACGAACTTTTCTGCTCGCACCAGTACGGCGCGGTCAATACGGTGCTCAACGCCGCGCTGCGCTGCGTACGCGTCTCGCACTACGACACGCAGCGCATTCTGCTGCGGCTCTCGGCCGAGACGCAGGCACTCTACGCCGAAGCGGCCGACATGGACTGCGACGACATGTACGCATTCGCCCCGCAACTCGACATCCTGGCCTCGCTGCACGAAAAAGGCACCAAACGACTCTTCATGAACTGAACGCATTCGCAAGAGCCGAAAGCCGCGAACATATAAACGTTTTCGACAAGCCGAGATGCAGAGCCAAGTTTGCTTGAGCTATGCCGAGGCGAGAAAACCTGCTTGAAAAGAACGGAATCAAAACAATACGACTCAAAAAAAATGAACAACACTTGCAGAATCGGCATCGGCGGCCCCGTGGGGTCGGGCAAAACGGCGCTGATCGAAGCCATCACGCCGCGCCTGCTGGAGATGGGCTACAAGGTCCTGATCATCACCAACGACATCGTGACGACCGAAGATGCCAAACACGTACGCAAGACGCTCAAGGGCGTACTGATGGAAGAACGCATCATCGGCGTGGAGACGGGCGCCTGCCCCCACACCGCCGTACGCGAAGACCCCTCGATGAACATCGCCGCGGTCGAAGAGATGGAGGCGCGCTTTCCGGACGGCGACGTGGTGCTTATCGAATCGGGCGGCGACAACCTGACCCTCACGTTCAGCCCGGCGCTGGTCGACTTCTTCATCTATGTAATCGACGTAGCGGCCGGCGACAAGATACCCCGCAAGGACGGCCCGGGCATCTCGCAGTCGGACATCCTGGTCATCAACAAGACCGACCTGGCGCCCTACGTGCATGCCGACCTGGAAGTGATGCGCGTCGATTCGGAGCGCATGCGCCCGGGCAAACCCTTTCTGTTCACCAACTGCATGACGGGCGAGGGAGTCGACGAACTGGTGGGCCTGATTCGCCGCATGGCGCTCTTCGACCTCGACGAACGCCGCGAGACCGTCACGGAAACCGCCGCCGCACGATGAGTTTCTCCGCCGCCAAAGAGATGGCCCCCTACCTGGCCGAGCCGAAAGCGATGCCGGTGGGAAGTCCCGGAAAAACGGGGTTCCTCCGCCTGGGATTCGAACTCGACGGCGAAGGCCGCTCGATTCTGCGCGACCTGGACCGCCGGGCGCCGCTGATCGTACAGCAGGAACTCTACTTCGACGAGGGGATGCCCGAGATGCCGTGCGTCTACATTCTCTCGTCGGGAGGTCCCAACGTCGACGGCGACCGCTACGAACAACGGTTCACGGTACGCGAGGGGGCATATGCCCATGTCTCGACGGGCGCAGCGACCAAACTGGCCGAGATGCGCTACAACTATTCGGGGCTGCGCCAGCGCTTCGAACTGGAAGCGGGCGCCTACCTGGAATATCTGCCCGAGCCGACGATACCCTGCCGCCACACGCGCTTCATCGCCGACACGACGATCCGCATCGACCCCACAGCGACGCTCTTCTACGCCGAAATCTACATGAGCGGCCGCAAATACTACGACCGGGGCGAGAAGTTCGCCTACGACATTCTGTCGGTGACGACGCGGGCCGAACGGCCCGACGGCGAACGGCTCTTCCGCGAAAAGTTCGTCATCCGGCCCGAACGCCGCCGCCCCACGACGCTCGGCGCCATGAACGGCTACGACGTCTTCGCCAATGCCATCGTGCTGACGCCGCCCGACGCGGCGGACCGCATCTGGAACCGGACCGACGCCTTCGCCGACGACCGGCGCCGGCTGGCGGCCGGAATCACGCGCCTGCCCAACGGCTGCGGCCTGCTCTACAAAGCGCTGGGCGACGAAACCGGGCCGGTGAAACGGCTCGTGAGAAACTTCTGCGCCACGGTGCGCGAAGAGGTGAAACAACGCCCCATGCCCGACGAATTCCCGTGGCGCTGACAACAACCGGAAACAAACAACCAACAACACTATGGATACGACTATCTCCTCGCCGACGGCCCATGCCGGCGTCGGCTTTCTGAAAAAGATGCTGCGCGGCACGGGACAGGTGATGTTCCAGCCGAGCGCCTGGACCGGACTGCTCTTCCTCATCGGCATTTTCTGGGGTTCCTATGCCGGCCACGCCGGCGTCGTGGCATGGGGCGCCCTGACGGGCCTGGCGGTCTCGACCCTCACGGGCCGCTGGCTGCGGCTTCCGGCCGACGACGGCACACAGGGGCTCTGGGGCTTCAACGGCGTGCTGGTGGGCTGCGCTTTCCCCACGTTCCTGGGCAACACCGTGTGGATGTGGCTGGCGCTGGTGCTCTGTGCGGCGCTGACCACCTGGGTACGCACGGGATTCAACAACGTGATGGCTCCCTGGAAGGTCAATTCGCTGACCTTCCCCTTCGTCTTCTGCACCTGGCTCTTCCTGCTGGCGGCGCGCGCCATGCACGGCATGCCCCCGACCCATCTGTCGGAGCCCGCCCTGCCGGGGCTCTTCACAACCGACGAAAGCCTGCGCTTCGGTCACCTGCTCGTCTACTGGCTCAAAGGCGTCGGGCAGGTGTTCCTGGTCGACTCGTGGGTGACGGGACTCTTTTTCCTCGTGGGACTGTGGCTGAGCAACTACCGCGCGGCACTGTGGGCCGCCGTGGGTTCGGCCGTGGCGCTCGTGGTGGCCATCGCTCTCGGCGCCTCGGGGAGCGACGTGGCCGGCGGACTCTACGGATTCAGCCCCGTGCTGACGGCCGTCGCCCTGGGCACGGTATTCTACAAACCGGGGCAGCGCTCGGCCGTATGGGCCCTTCTCGGCACCGTCGTCACGGTCTTCGTGCAGGCGGGCATGAACGTCATGCTGGCTCCGCTGGGCATCCCGACGCTGACCGCCCCGTTCTGCATTGCCACGTGGCTCTTCCTGCTGCCGCTCATCCGTTTCGACGAGACGGAGAAACCCGACCACTCCGACTGGAACCCGGCCAACAAGACCCACCTGGCGCGCCGGCCGCTCGACACGCCGCAAAAATAACCGACCATGCACATGTCCGACGCTCTGGTCTCGCCGACGGTGGCCGCCGTGGCGGGAGCCGCCTCGCTGCTGCTGCTGGGCACGGCGATCCGCAAACTGCGCCCCCGGGCGGGAATGCATGCCGACCCCGCAGCGAACGAACGCATCGTACCCCTGATGGGTGTGACGGGCGCTTTCGTATTCGCAGCGCAGATGATCAACTTCGCGGTGCCGGGCACGGGGTCGAGCGGCCACATCGTCGGGGGCATTCTGCTCGCGGCCGTCCTGGGGCCGTGGGCGGCGCTGCTGACCCTCGCTTCGGTCATCGTGCTGCAATGTCTGCTCTTCGCCGACGGCGGCTTCCTGGCCCTGGGCTGCAACCTCTTCAACATGGCGGTGCTCTCGTGTCTGGTAGCCTATCCGCTGGTTTTCAGGCCTCTGATGCGCCCCGACGCATCGCCCGCCCGGATTTTCACCGCCTCGCTTCTGGCGTCGGTCGTGGGGCTCCAGTTGGGAGCGCTGGCCGTGACGGTCGAAACCGAAGCCTCGGGAATCACGGCCCTGCCTTTCGGGCGGTTCCTGCTCTTCATGCTACCCATCCATCTGGCGATAGGCATCGGCGAGGGGCTGGCGACGGGAGCCGTGCTCTGCGCCGTGCGCCGCTACCGGCCCGAGCTGCTGGCCGGGCAGCCGGCCGACAAAGGATTGCGGAAATCGCTGACCGTCATCGCCCTGGCAGCCTTGCTCGTGGGCGGCTCCTTCTCGTGGCTCGCCTCGTCGCAGCCCGACGGGCTGGAATGGTCGATCGAGCGGACGGCCGGAGTTGCGGAAATAGAGGCCGCACCCGACGAAGCCCACCGTGCGGCGACCGCACTCCAAGAACGGACGGCCGCCCTGCCCGACTACGGCACCTCGACCGCGGGACTCGTGGGCTGCGGCATTCTGCTGCTGGCCGCCTGGGGCGGCACGCGACTCGTACGCATCCGACGGCGGCAGGCATGAAAAACCGGCTGCAATACGCACTCTATGCACTGGACGCGCTGGAAAATTCCGCCCGGGCGGCAACTCCGCTGCACCGGCTCGACGCGAGGTCGAAACTGCTGACGACCGTCGTTTTTCTGACGACGATGCTCTCGGTACCTCTCGCGCAACTCTCGGAAATCCTGCTCTACGCACTCTTCCCGCTGCTGACGGCCTCGATGGGCGGGCTGCGCTACGACACGATTTTCCGGCGTTCGCTCTACGTAGTGCCGTTCGCGGCGCTGATCGGGATGTTCAACATCTTCTGCGACCGGGAACCGGCCCTGCGGCTGGGCGCCCTCGTCGTGAGCGAAGGATGGATCGCCTTTCTTGCGATTCTGCTGCGCGGACTGCTCTCGGTGCAGGCGCTGCTGGTGCTGATAGGCTCGACCGGCTTTTTCGGACTCTGCCGCGGGCTGCAACGTCTGGGCGTGCCGCATCTCTTCACCGTGCAGCTGCTCTTCGTCTACCGCTATCTCTACGTACTGCTCGACGAAGCGCTCCGCCTGTCGTGGGCGCGCGAAGCCCGCAGCTTCGGCCGCCGGGCCCTGCCGCTCCCGGTATGGGGCACGCTGGTGGCGCAGCTGCTGGTGCGCACCTGCGACCGGGCCGAACGCATCCACCGGGCCATGCTGGCCCGCGGATTCACCGGGCGCCTGCCCGACTGCGGAAGCATGCGTACCCGCTGGGGGCGGGCCGACACTCTCTTTCTTGCGGGATGGAGCGCGGCGCTGCTTCTTGCCCGTCTGACCGGGCCCGTCGAGACCCTGACACGACTGCTTCCATGAGCCATCACTACCTGCATTTCGACCGGGTACGCTACCGCTACCCCGACGGACACGAAGCCCTGCGCGGCGTCTCGCTGCATTTCACCCATGGCGAAAAAACGGCCCTCGCGGGCGCCAACGGAGCGGGCAAATCGACTCTGCTGCTGCATGCGGCGGGCCTGCTGCTTCCGACCGGCGGCGAAGTCGTAGTGGGAGGAATCAAACTGACACCCCGCACGCTGCCGCATGTCCGGCAAACGGTGGGCATCGTGTTCCAGAACCCCGACAACCAACTCTTCATGCCCACGGTCGAAGAAGACGTGGCGTTCGGTCCGGCCAACATGGGGCTGACGCCCGAAGAGACGGAGCGGCGGGTCACCGAAGCGCTGGAAGCCGTGGGAGCGCTGCACCTGCGCGACAAATCGCCCTACCGGCTGTCGGGCGGGCAGAAACGGAGCGCGGCCATCGCCACGGTGCTCTCCATGGAGCCCTCGGTGCTGGTGCTGGACGAGCCGACCTCCGACCTCGACCCGCGTGCGCGTCGCCAGACGATCGAACTGCTCCGGCGGTTCGACCACACGATGCTGGTGGCGACGCACGACCTGGAGATGGCGGCGGAACTCTGTCCCCGCACCGTCATCCTGCGCGACGGCACCGTAGCGGCCGACGGCCCCACGGCAACCCTGTTCCGCGACAAGGCCCTGCTGGAAGCCTGCGCCCTGGAAGCGCCCTGCCCGATGCGGCGGTAAGGCGGCCCAAGAGCCGGCGGAAACCCACGTGCGGAAAACCTGCCGAACAATCCGGACGTTCCGACGAAAAAGAATTTCGCCGATTGGCCGAATTTATGTACCTTTACCGGCGAAAACCAAAAACAGCACACTATTATGATCGATTTCCTCCAGGCCGTCGTACCGGCCGAACCCCAGGCAAGCTGGCTGCAACAGTACGGCAGCTTCATCATGATCGGACTCATGTTCGTGGGTATCTGGCTGCTGATGTGGCGCCCCGAAGCCAAGCGCCGCAAACAGATGCAGGAGTTCCGCGAAGGGCTGAAAAAAGGCGACAAGGTCATCACCGCCGGCGGCATCTACGGCACGGTGAAGGAGGTGAAGGAGACGTCGCTGCTGATCGAAGTGGACAGCGACGTGACGCTGCGCATCGACAAGAACATGATTATGGCCGACAGCAGCGCCGCACAACAGAAATAACCCGACCCCAAAAATCGGCCCGGGCCGGAACGGCATCCGGGAACCGCAGACGCAGAGGAGAGCGAAGTGCTCTCCTCTCTTTTTGTGCCTGCGCAATACCCACAAATAGGGATGACTCAAGCCTGAAAACCGCAAAAAAAGGCGATTGCGCCGGAAAAGGAGGGCCTCTAATTTTGCACCGTGGAAACAGGAACGCCTGCCGAACGGAAATTCACAAACCGAAAAACATAAGCGAAATGAAGAGAACGATCCTTACCAAATGGCTGCTGCTTGCGGCCGTGACCCTTTGCAGCGCAGCCTGCGACGACGACAAGAACGATTTCGGCGCCGACCGGGTGGCCGGCACCTACCAAGGCACCGTGTCGCTGACCGTCATGGGGCAGGACCAGGGTTCGTCGGCGCTGGAAGCCGTCGTGGCCGCCGAATCGGCGACGAGCGTATCGATTACGCTGACGGGCGACTCCGAATCGGCAAGCCCGATGTCCATCAAGAAGATTCCGCTGACGGGCATCGGAGCGACGACCGCCGACGGCACCGTCTACACCCTCGCGAAAAACATCCCGGAAGAAGGTTACACCGTGACCGACGAGGAGAGCAAGGTGAACTGGAAAATCACCTCTTTCGCCGGCACGGTCGAAGGCGACGAAGCGGCCATCGAGATGGTCGCGCAGCCCGGCGCCATGCCGATGGGCATCACCATGAAATTCACGGGAACCAAGCAATAACGCAATGAGAAGCTGTTCCCTCGCAGCCAGATGCGTGTCGGGAGCGATGGCCCTGCTGTCGCTTCCGGCATGCAACGGCCTGTTCGAAAATCTCTACGACGAACCTGCGGCCGTCGATTCCGGATTCGAGGTCGTCGACCCGGCGAAGCACACGGGCCGCATCCGCATCGACGCCACGTCGTACACCGACTGGAACTACGTGGACCTCCGCAACCGGAAAATCACGACGCTGCCCGTCGAAGCCGAAGCCCCCGCCTCGTGGGACTTCGCCGTACACCGCTACGATGCCAAGACCAACGGAGGAGCCGTAGCGGAGACCGGCAGCGGAGATTTCGAAACGCTCGCTCTCCCGGCCGACGGCTATGTCGAAGACGAGTGGACGACGGACCGCATCACGGTCGATATGTCGCACATGATGGACGGCTATCTGGTCTATGCCGACTCCTACTGCAACGCCGAACTCTCGAAGTGGCTCGACGTCGACACCTCGACCATGCCGCCCGTCTACACCGCCTCGAAACGCATCTACGCACTGCGGCTGCAAGACGGCACCGCAGCGGCGCTGCGGCTGACCGGCTACATGGACGACGCCGGCGTCAAGGGCATGCTGACGATCGACTACCTCTACCCCATCGAACCGTGACACCATGAATATTGCACGAAAAACCGGCGGCCTGCTTTGGGCGGCTCTGCTATGGACGATGCAGGCCGCGGCGCAGGGGTACGTCTCCGGCACGGTGACCGACATGTCGGGGACCCCGCTGCCCGGCGCAACGATAACGATACAAGGCTCTGCGACCGGCACGACGGCCGATGCCGAAGGACGCTACGCACTGCCGCTGCCGGCCAAGGGAAACCCTATTCTCAACGCGACATTCATCGGCTACCGCTCCGAGGCGCGCATGCTCGGAACCGGCGGCCAAGGTCCCGTGGATTTCCGGCTCGAAGAAGACGTCATCGGCATGGAGCAGGTGGTGGTGACCGGCACGCGCACCCCGCGTCTGCTGAAAGACGCCCCCATCGTCACGCGCGTGCTCACGGCCGACGACATCCGCAAGGTCGACGCCACGCACATCGGCGACCTGCTGCAATCGGAGCTGCCGGGCATCGAATTCTCCTATGCCATGAACCAGCAGGTGTCGCTCAACATGCAGGGATTCGGGGGCAACTCGGTGCTCTTCCTGGTCGACGGCGAACGGCTGGCAGGCGAGACGCTGGACAACATCGACTACACGCGTCTGAACATGGACAACGTCGAGCGGGTGGAGATCGTCAAGGGGGCTGCGTCGTCGCTCTACGGCTCGAACGCCGTGGGCGGCGTGGTGAACCTCATCAGCAAGAGACAGACCGAGGCCTGGACGGCCAACCTCAACGCCCGCTGCGGCGCCCACAACGAACAACGCTACGGCGGCAGTGCAGGGTTCAAGGCCGGCAAATTTGCCAACACGCTCAACGTACAGCACACGAGCGTCAACTCCGTAACTCTGAAAAATGCAGGCGACTACAGCACCGTCTACGGCAGCCGGACGTGGAACTTCAAGGAACGGCTGACCTACGATGCGACCGAAAAACTGGGCTTCACGGCCCGGGCAGGCTATTTCTTCCGCGAACGCAACTCCTCCGAAGCCTCCAAGGAGCGCTACCGCGACTTCAGCGGCGGCATAAGCGGCCGCTACGACATCGACGACCGCAACCGGCTGGAAATCTGCTACTCGTTCGACCAATACGACAAGAGCGACTACGGCGTACGGAACAAGACCGACGTACGCGACTACAGCAACGTGCAGCACATCGTGCGCGGCCTCTACAACCGCACTTTCGCCCAGCGCCACACGCTGACCGTGGGCGGCGACTTCATGCGCGACTACCTGATGTCGTACCAGTTCGCCGACAACGGCGCGAAACACCAGTATACGGCCGACGCCTTCGCCCAGTTCGACTGGAACCCGTCGCTGAAGTTCAACCTGGTGGCGGGCCTGCGCTTCGACCGCTTCTCCGAAACCGGCGCAAACCGCCTTTCGCCCAAGCTGGGCGTGATGTACAAGGCGGGCAACTGCTCGCTGCGCGGCTCCTACGCCGGCGGATTCCGGGCGCCGACGCTCAAGGAGATGTACATGAACTTCGACATGGCGAGCATCTTCATGATTTACGGCAATCCTGAACTCAAGTCGGAGACAAGCCACAACTTCTCGCTCTCGGCCGAATACATCCGCGGACGCTGGTCGCTGACGGCCACGGGATTCTACAACCTGGTGGACAACCGCATCGCTACGGCGTGGAACCGGCAGCTGAACGGCATGCAGTACGTCAACATGGCGGCGCTGCAGGTGGCCGGCGCCGAAGCCAACGCCGCGGTGAAATATCCCTGCGGCATCGGCATGCGGCTCTCCTACGTCTACACCTACGAACATATAAGGAAGGGCCAACCCCTGACCTCGTCGACACGGCCCCACACGGCGACGGCGCGCATCGAATACGGCCGCGACTGGAAGCGCTACGGTTTCAACCTGGCGCTCAGCGGCCGCTGGCTCTCGCGCGTAGAGACCGACGAATACACCTCGGCCGCCTCCTACGAAGAGACCGAGCGGGTCCGCTATCCGGGCTACACGATGTGGAAACTGACGCTCTCGCAGCGCATAGCCCGGGGCATCGACCTGACGGCGGCCGTCGACAACCTTTTCAACTACGTGCCCTCCTACTATTACAACAATTCGCCGGCGACCCTCGGCACGACCCTGTCGGTCGGACTGTCGGTCGACATCGACCGGTTCTTCCGGAAATAAAAACAAGCGACAATGAACAGCATAACCCAAAGAATCATAGCCGGCTGCGCTGTGGCAGCCGTCGTGGCGGCGGGCATCGCCTCCTGGCAGGCGTGGTGCGGCACGACCCGCATCGCCTTCGTCAACTACCGGGCCGTGGAGCTGGGACAGATAGCCCGCTCCAACGACAACCCGCGCATCTCGATCGCCGAACTGACGCCCGACCGATTCGACCGCGCAGGAGGCTGCGACATGATCTTCGTCAACGGCATGGGACTGCGCATCACGGCCGAACAGCGCGCGCAGCTGATGCGGGCGGCCGAAAAGGGAGTGCCCGTGCTGACGACGGCCGCGACCAACCCGGACAACGACATCACGTCGCTCGATTCGCTGGCCGCCGCGCAGATGAAAGCCTATCTTGCGGCCGGCGGCCGGCGCAACTACCGCAACATGCTGCGCTACGTCCGCAAGCATGTGGACGGCAAGCGCTTTTTCGCCGAAGAACCCGAAGCGGCCGTGAGCCGCACGCTCGGGATGCTCTATCATGCCGACCCGCAGCATCCCGAAGCCGAGGAGCGGGAGTTCGGCTCGGTGGCCGAATACGAAGCCTTTCTCGACGCAAACGGACTGCTGAAAAAAGAGGTCCCGGGCATCCTCGTCACGGGCGCCATGGGCGACCCGACCGACCTGGTCCGGCGTCTGGAGGAGACGGGCAACCGGGTCTATCCGGTGCGCGATCCGATGGAGTTCGTGGGAGGAGGACATGCCGACTCCGTCGCAGCGGCGGCGGTCGTCAACATGGCCCACGGCCGCATGGGCGACCGCATGGTCGGGTGGCTCAGGAAACGCAACATCCCGCTTTTCACGACGCTCAACGTCAACCGCCCCGTGGAGGAGTGGGAGAACGACCCGACGGGCATGAGCGGCGGGTTCCTCTCGCAGAGCATCGTGACGCCCGAAATCGACGGTGCCATCCGCCCGTTCGTGCTTTTCGGGCTCTACCGCGACAAGGAGGGGCTGCCCGAGGTGCGCGCCATCCCCGAACGGCTCGAAAGTTTCGTGGAAGCCGTCAACAACCACATCGCCCTGCAACGCAAGCCCAACGGGGAGAAACGTGTGGCCGTCTACTATTACAAAGGACCCGGACAGAGCGCCCTGACAGCCTCGGGAATGGAGGTGGCGCCGTCGCTCTACAACCTGCTCGTGCGCATGAAACGCGACGGCTACAAGGTGGAGGGACTGCCCGCCTCGGCCGCAGGGCTGGAAAGAATGATTCGGGAACAGGGCGCCCTCTTCGGCTCCTATGCCGAAGGTGCCGCCGCCGACTACCTCCGCACGGGCCGTCCGGCGCTTGTCGCACGCGAAGAGTACGAAAGCTGGGCGGCGCAAACCCTGCGGCCGGAGAAATACGCCGAAGTGACCGCCGCATTCGGCAGCTTCCCGGGCGAACATATGGCCACGGAAGAGGGCCGGCTCGGCGTTGCACGCATCGAACTGGGCAACATCGTGCTGCTGCCCCAACCGGCGGCCGGCACGGGCGGCGACTCCTTTGCCATGGTACACGGCACCGACGCCGCACCGCCCCACCCCTACATCGCCTCCTATCTTTGGGCACGCTACGGATTCCGGGCCGACGCCCTGATTCATTTCGGCACCCACGGAAGCCTCGAATTCACGCCCGGCAAGCAGGTGGCGCCGAGCGCCGCCGACTGGCCCGACCGGCTGGCGGGACCGCTGCCCCATTTCTACGTCTACTCCATCGGCAACGTGGGCGAAGGCATGATTGCCAAACGCCGCGCCTACGCCGTGCTGCAATCGTATCTGACCCCGCCCTTCATGGAGAGCAACGTGCGCGGCATCTACCGCGACCTGTGCGATGCCGTGAAGGAATACAACACGCTGGCCGGAAACGAAGCCCCCGACCCGGCGGCCATCGGCCGCGCGGCTCTGGCCGTAAAGCGCATCGCCGTGAAACTGGGGCTCCACCGCGACCTGGGGCTCGACAACCTGACGACGACACCCTGCACCGAAGCGGAGATAGCCCGCATCGAGAACTTCGCCGAAGAACTCGTTGCCGAAAAAGTGACGGGACAGCTCTACACCATGGGGGTGCCCTACGACGAGGAGCGCATCGCAAGCAGCGTGCGTGCCATGACCGTCGACCCCATCGCCTACGGACTGCTGGCCCTGGACAAACTGCGCGGCCGGGCCGCCGCCGACGTGGAAAAGCACCGCTCGCTCTTTGCGGCACGCTATCTGGAACCGGCCCGCCGGCTGGTGGAGCGGCTGCTGGCCGACCCGGCCGCCGCCAGCGACGCGACGATTTGCCGGATTGCGGGGCTGACGCCCGAAGAGCTGGCGGAAGCCCGCGAAATCGAACGTTCCCAACAGGCGCCGCAAGGCATGATGGCCATGATGATGGCGCAAATGCAGACGCCGGCCGCAGCACCGCAACCCGCAACCGCCGCACGGAACCCTGAGAACCCGATGCAGGCAAAGATGCGCGAGAAAGCCAAAGGAATGGACCCCGACAAGGTACTGAAAATGGCCAAGCTGATGGGAGCGGGCCCCGAAGCACTCAAAAAGATGGAAGCGGCGATGAAAGGAGGCGCTCCGACGCCTGCGGAATCCGAAAAAACCGGGAAGACCCCCTCGCCGATGGCTGCCATGATGACCGCCATGACCGGAGTGAAGAAAGAATACACGAAAGAAGAAATACGCACGGCCCGGGCCATCCTGGAAGTAGAGCGTGCCGTACGCAACGCAGGCAACTACCGCGACGCGCTGCACCGGAGTCCCGAAACGGAGCTCTCCTCGCTGATGAACGCCCTTTCGGGCGGTTACACGGCGCCCTCGCCGGGCGGCGACCCCATCGCCAACCCCAACACCCTGCCCACGGGCCGCAACCTCTACGCCATCAACGCCGAAGCGACCCCCTCGGCCGAAGCGTGGGAGAAAGGCGTGGCGCTGGTGCGCAACACCTTGGAAACCTACCGGCGCCGTCACAACGACAGCCTCCCCCGCAAAGTGGCCTACACGCTTTGGAGCGGCGAATTCATCGAGACGGAGGGGGCCACCGTGGCGCAGATACTCTACATGCTGGGCGTGGAACCCGTACGCGACGCTTTCGGCCGCGTGACCGACCTGCGGCTGATTCCCTCGGCCGAACTGGGGCGTCCGCGCATCGACGTGGCGGTGCAGACCAGCGGCCAGCTGCGCGACATAGCGGCCTCGCGTCTCTTCCTGATCGAACGGGCCGTGGAGATGGCCGCCGCGGCGACCGGCGACGCTTACGACAACCTGGTGGCGGCCGGCACGGTGGAAGCCGAGCGCCGGCTTCTGGAAAAAGGGCTCACGCCGAAAGAAGCGCGCGAAGTGTCGACATTCCGGGTCTTCGGCGGGCTGAACGGCGGCTACGGCACGGGCATCCAGGGGATGGTGATGGCCGGAGACCGCTGGAGCGACGAAACGGAGATAGCCGAAGTCTACCTCAACAACATGAATGCCTACTACGGCAGCGAAAAAGATTGGGAGAGCGTCCGCGCGTTCGCCTTCGAAGCGGCACTGACCGGCACCGACGCAGTGGTCCAGCCGCGGCAGAGCAACACGTGGGGCGCGCTGAGTCTGGACCATGTCTACGAATTCATGGGCGGCATGAACCTGGCGGCACGGCACGTGACGGGCAAGGACCCCGACGCCTATCTGAGCGACTACCGCAACCGCAGCAACGTCCGCATGCAGGAGGTGAAGGAAGCCATCGGCGCGGAGAGCCGCACGACGCTCTTCAACCCGAACTACATCCGCGAAAAGATGAAAGGCGACGCCGGCTCGGCCGAGACATTCGCCGAGGCGGTGCGCAACACCTACGGCTGGAACGTGATGAAACCCGCAGCGGTGGACGACGAACTGTGGAACGAAATCCACGAGGTCTACATCCGGGACAAGTTCGCGCTGGGCACGAAAGACTACTTCGAAAAGACCAATCCGGCGGCCTTGCAGGAGATGACGGCCGTGATGCTCGAATCGGCCCGCAAGGGACTTTGGAAGGCCTCGGAACAACAGGTGCGCGAACTGGCCGGCCTCCACACGGAACTGGTGAACGCACACGGCCCCTCGGGTTCGGCATTCGTCTGCGACAATGCCGCGCTGAGGAAATACATCGCCTCGAAAACCGATGCACGGGATGCGGCGGAATACCTCCGCCGGCTCGAACGCCTGCGCGAAACGCAGACGGCCCCAAACGACAAAGGCGTCGTCATGCGCCGCGAAGAACTGACCCCGGCCGCGGAAAAGAAGACCAACGCCGTGAGCAATGCTGCGGTGGCGCTGGTCGTAACAGCCCTGCTGGCGGCCATCGCCCTGATTATCAAACGCCGCAAATAACATGGAGACGGTCGTATTCGTACTCGCCGTGCTGGTCTGCATCGGCTACATGCTCAAGCAGACCTATCGCAAGCCCCGTGCGGCGGTCGTCTCGGCGGCAGTGTGCGCCCTCTTCACGGGCCTGGCCTGGCCGTGGGCCATCGAACAGTCGAAAACGCAGATCGCCGACTGGCTGTCCGACCCGGAACTGATGCTCGACACGGCTGTCGTCCTGATGCTGGAAGTAGGGTTGCAGATGGCTTTCTGCCTGCTGGCCGTGCATGTGATGACGGCGGGCCGGCTGTGCCGCCGGACGATCATGTACTACCGGATGTTGCGCTGGTTCCCGGGCATACTGATTTTCCCGGTGCTCTTCAGCATCCTGGCGGCGATGATTTTCGCCTTTCCGGGCACCTCGTTCCGGCTGGCGGCCTGGCTTACGGCGGCAGGCGTCTTCCTGCTGGTCTGCGGAGGCACCCGGCTGCTGCGATGGCTGCTGCCCGAAAAGGAGGTGCGGCTGGAGCTGCTCTTCCTCTCCAACGCCCTGGTGGCCGTTCTCGGCGTCATTGCCACGGTGAACGGACGCACAGCCGTGACGGCCGACAGCGCCGTGGACCCGGGAGCTCTGGCGGGCGTCCTCGCCCTGACGGCCGCAGGCACGCTGGCGGGAGTGCTTCTACGTAAGATACGAACGAAAAACAAACAATAAAAACACACCCCGATGAATCACATTACCGACATCCTCTACTGGATTTCCACGGGTCTGCTGGTACCCGTCGTCATCCTGCTGATTCTGCTTTTCGGCCGCTCGCTGCTGCTCGTAGGCACCTTCTTCGGCCAATACCTGGCCCTGCGCAAGAGCGAAAGCCTGCTGCGCGAACGGCTGGACTCGCTGACGTCCGACAACCTCGACGCTCTGGCGGAAGCGCTCCCCGCAACGGCTTCGTCGCCGGCCGTCGGCACCATCCGCCGCATGTTGCAGTCGGGTGCAAGCGCCGCGCACGTACAACGCCTGCTGGCCGACTTCGAGATAGCGGCCGACAAGGACCTGGCCATCTCGAAAACACTGACCAAGCTGGGCCCCATGCTGGGACTGATGGGCACGCTCATCCCGATGGGTCCGGCGCTCGTGGGGCTGGCGGCCGGCGACATCGCCTCGATGGCCTACAACATGCAGGTGGCTTTCGCCACCACCGTGGTGGGACTCTTCGCCAGTGCCGTAGGCTTCATGACGCAGCAAGTCAAACAACGCTGGTATTTGCAGGACATGACCAATCTGGAGTTCATAGCGGACCTGCTGGACGAAAAACGCAACGCACGATGAAACGGAACCTGCTGCGCAAAGACGAAGAGAGCGACCCGATGAGCGTGGTGAGCAACCTGTTCGACGTGGCGATGGTGTTCGCCGTGGCGCTGATGGTGGCCCTGGTGAGCCGCTACAACATGACCGAGATGCTGAGCCGGGAAGATTTCACGATGGTGAAGAACCCGGGCAAGGAGAACATGGAGATCATCACCAAGGAAGGCGAAAAAATCAACCGCTACACGCCCTCCGAAAACCAGGAAAGCGACGGCTCGCGCGGCAAACGCGTGGGCATCGCCTACGAACTGGACAACGGCGAAATCATCTATGTACCGGAATAGGCCGCTCCGGCCCCCGGCCCTGCGGAGCTCTCCCCCATATTATGCGGGGAGAGCTTTTTTATCGGCATCTTATTGCTAACTTTGCCGCCCGAACCACTATTCAACACAAGCTATGACCCGAAAACTGACCTACCCCTGCGTGGGGACCTGCTCGACGCAGATAGCAATCGAACTCGAAGGCGACACCATCCGCAGCGTGAGTTTCACGGGCGGCTGCCACGGCAACACGCAGGGCATAGCGGCGCTGGTGCGGAACCTGCCGGCCGCCGAAGCCATAGCCCGCCTCAAGGGCATCGACTGCCGCGGCCGCGGCACCTCGTGCCCCGACCAGCTGGCCCGGGCGCTGGAGCAGGCCCTCGGCGAAAAGTAGTCCGCCGGCCCGCATCCGACAATCATCGTACAGGGCGCGCCGCCAAAGAAACGCGCCGCCCCGGCCATCCGGCACCGCACTCCGCAAACCGGGAGTGCGGGAGATTTCGCATCCGTTTCCGAACGTTCGGGAACGGATTTTGCTGTATGTCGTTCCGTTCATGTAAAAAAACGAAAGACTATGTATTTCTTATGGTATCTTCTGATCGGCTTGGCGGCCGGATGGATCGCCAACCTGATCGTCAAGGGCGACGGCTCGGGACTTGTCATCAACCTGATCGTGGGACTTATCGGCGGCGTGCTGGGCGGCTGGATATTCTCGTGGTTCGGATGGATTCCCGTCGGCACGTTCGGCAGTTTCCTCACGGCCCTGGCCGGCGCCGTCGTTCTGTTGTGGATCGTCTCGATGATTACCCGACGCAAACATGTTGAACAATGAAAAACACGAACGAAATGAACGACACGAAAAACAGCTGGGAGAACCGGCAGACCGAAAAACAGTTCGGCGACAAAATCAACCAGGCCACCGACTGCGACAAGAACAAGACGGAAAAGACCGTCGACAAGATGAAAAACGGTGTGGAGAACGCAGCCGACCGCGTAGGCCAAACCGGCCGCAAGGTGGGCGACAGCATCAAGCAGGGCGTCGACAAGGCCACCGACAAGATCGGCCGGGCCGTCGATTCGGCGACCGACCGTCTTCAGGGCAAGAAGAACTATTGATTCGCAGGCCCGAAAACCGGAAGCGGAGACCTTTGCAGGTCTCCGCTTCTGTTCGGAGTGGTTGAGCTGCCAGGACTCGAACCTGGAACGACAGAACCAAAATCTGCTGTGTTACCATTACACCACAGCTCAATCGTTTGCTCGAAAGCAGATGCAAAGGTAAACAAAAAAAACGCAAAAACCAAGAAACGCACCCGAAATCCTGAACCATGACCGCAACCATGATCGCGCTCTTCTGCGCGGGCTATCTGCTCATCGCGCTGGAGCACAAAATCCGAATCAACAAATCGGCCGTCGCACTGCTGCTGTGCGGCGGGCTGTGGGCCCTCTTCAGCCTGGCGGGCCACAACACCCGGACGGACACGCTGCTGGCCGGACAGCTGAGCAGCACGTGCGAAATACTGGTCTATCTGATCGGCGCCATGACCATCGTCGACCTGATCGACACCCACGGAGGGTTCAACGTCATCACCTCCCACATCCGCACCCGCAGCAAGCGCCGGCTGCTGTGGCTGCTGGCACTGGTCACCTTTTTCATGTCGGCCGTGCTGGACAACATGACCACGGCCATCATCATGATCATGCTGCTGCGGCGCATCGTCCCCGACCAGCGCGAACGCTGGGTCTTCGCCGGACTGATCGTCATCGCGGCCAACAGCGGCGGCGCCTGGTCGCCCATCGGCGACGTGACGACCATCATGCTCTGGATGCGCGGCAACGTGGCGGCCGGGCCTCTGATGGGACACCTGATTCTGCCGTCGCTGCTCTCCGTAGCGGTTCCTGCCGCTCTGGCCTGCCGCCTGGTGGGCAAGGGCGAGACATCGGGCAGCGCGGCACCGGTGCAGGAACTGCCGCAGGGCGTCGAACCGCGCATGAGCCGGCTGATTCTGACGGTGGGTGTCGGCGGCCTGCTCTTCGTGCCGGTATTCAAGGAGCTGACCGGGCTGCCGCCTTACATGGGCATGACCATCGCCCTGGGTGTCATATGGGTGCTGACCGAGATTCTCTACGACCGGCGGCGCGACATGGAAGAGTCGATTCAGAACCGGGTATCGAAAGTGGTGAAACACATCGACATGCCCACGATTCTCTTTTTCCTGGGCATTCTGATGGCCGTCGGGGCGCTGCAAAGCGCCGGCATCCTCTCCGGCATGGCCGGCTGGTTCGACAAGCATCTGCACGAACCGTTCCTCATCGCCGGACTCATCGGCATCCTATCGTCGGTGATCGACAACGTACCGCTGGTGGCGGCCTGCATGGGCATGTATCCCATAGCGGATGCGGCAAGCGCGGCCGCGAGCGCCGACCCGGCCTTCATGCAGAACTTCGTGGCCGACGGGCTCTTCTGGCATCTGCTCTCCTATGCCGCCGGCGTGGGCGGCAGCCTGCTGATCATCGGTTCGGCGGCCGGCGTGGTGGCCATGGGACTCGAAAAAATCGACTTCGGGTGGTACCTGCGCAAAATCACGCCGCTGGCCCTGGCTGGTTATGCGGCGGGACTGCTGGCTATCTGGCTCCAGCACCTGGCCGGCTGGTAGCCGGCACTACTTCAATTTGGAGAAGAAACGCTCCCGGTCGACGACGAAGCGAACGTGGGTGCCCTCGCCGATCATCCCCTCGGCGTCGCGGGCCCCGACATTGAAAGTGATTTTGCGCCCCTCGACCGCTGTGACGACCGCCGAAGCGGTGATTTCGGCACCCAGCCCCGAGGGCTTGATGTGCGTGACGTTCATCTCGGCGCCCACGGTGGTCGCACCCTCGGGCAGCCCGGAAGCCACAGCCAGCATGGCGGCGTTCTCCATCAGGGCCACCATGGCCGGCGTGGCGAAAACGGGCAGGTCGCCCGAACCCATCGCTGCGGCCGTATTGGCTTCGCAGACCGTTGTGCGGCTCTGCGCCGCTGCTCCTTTTTCCAACATACTGTTTTCCGTATTGGGGGCGAATGATTATCTTTGCCCTTAGACAGTGCGAAGATAACGTTTTTCACGGACTATGAAAAAGCTGCTGCTGCTTTTGTGCCTGCTGTGCGCCGCGGCCCCGGAAATCCGGGCGCAGGGAGGCCGCGGCTGTCTCGGTCAGGAGTGGCTCGTGGAAAACGGCGACTCGGTACCGCTGGTCCATATCGTGACGGTGCCCGTATTCCAGCGCCCGGCCGACCTGCGGCGCTACCGCCGGCTGGTCGACGCCGTGAAGAAAGTATACCCCATCGCGCAGACGGCCAAGGCGAAGATGGCCGAGATGGAGAGCAACCTCGCACAGCTGCCGACCGAAAAGGAACGGAAAGCCTATATCCGGCAGGTCTACCACGAAATCAAGGAAGAATACACCCCCGTGCTGAAGCGCATGACCCGCACGCAGGGGCGCGTGCTGCTGAAACTCATCGACCGCGAAACGGAATACACGGCCTACGAAGTACTGCGCGAATTCCGCGGCGGATTCGTGGCGGGGTTCTGGCAGAGCGTATCGAAAATCTTCGGCCAGGACCTCAAGTCGGAGTACGACCGCGAGGGCGAAGACCGCATCATCGAACAGATTGTCGTCTACTACGAAGCGGGGCTGCTGTGAGACGGCGGCCGCCATTGCGGGGTCGACCGCAAATTTGCAGACATACGTTTTTCTGTTTACCTTTGTAGTGCCAAATTAGGGAAAACCATGTTTGAAAACCTGACAGACAAACTCGAACGGTCGTTCAAGATACTCAAGGGCGAAGGCCGCATCACGGAAATCAACGTGGCGGAGACGCTCAAGGAAATCCGCCGTGCGCTGATCGACGCCGACGTCAACTACAAGGTGGCCAAGTCGTTCACCGACACGGTGAAGCAGAAGGCCCTGGGCCAGAACGTGCTGACGGCCGTGAAACCGGGTCAGATGATGACCAAGATCGTGCGCGACGAACTGGCCCTGCTGATGGGCGGCACGGCGACCGACATCCGGCTGGAAGGCACGCCGGCCGTGATTCTGATAGCGGGTCTGCAAGGTTCGGGCAAGACGACGTTCTCGGGCAAGCTGGCGGCGCAGCTCAAAAACAAGAAAGGCCGCCAGGTGCTCTTAGTGGCGGGCGACGTCTACCGTCCGGCGGCCATCGACCAGCTGAAGGTGCTGGGCGAACAGATCGGCGTGGAAGTCTACACCGAAGAAGGCAACAACAATCCGGTGGAGATTGCGCAGAACGCCATCAAGCATGCGCGACAGAAAGGATACAACGTTGTCATTGTCGACACCGCCGGCCGCCTGGCCGTCGACGAGGCGATGATGCAGGAAATCGCAGCCATCAAGGCGGCGGTCAACCCCTCGGAGACGCTCTTCGTGGTCGACGCCATGACGGGTCAGGACGCCGTGAACACGGCCCGGGAGTTCAACGACCGGCTCGACTTCGACGGCGTGGTGCTGACCAAGCTCGACGGCGACACGCGCGGCGGTGCGGCCATTTCGATCCGCTCGGTGGTGGACAAACCGCTGAAATTCATATCGAGCGGCGAGAAGATGGACGCCCTGCAGGTCTTCCATCCGGAACGCATGGCCGACCGCATCCTGGGCATGGGCGACGTGGTGTCGCTGGTGGAACGCGCGCAGGAGCAGTTCGACGAGGAAGAAGCCCGCAGGCTGAAAAAGAAGCTGGTGAAGAACCAGTTCGACTTCAACGACTTCATCGCGCAAATCCAGCAGGTGAAGAAGATGGGCAGTCTGAAAGACATCGCCTCGATGCTTCCGGGCATGGGCAAGGCGCTCAAGGACATAGACATACCGGACGACGTCTTCAAGCAGACCGAGGCCATCATCGGCTCGATGACGCCCGACGAACGCTCGCACCCCGAGATCATCAACGCCCGGCGCCGCGAACGCATCGCCAAAGGCTCGGGCACAACGATGGCCGATGTCAACCGCCTGCTCAAGCAGTTCGAGCAGACGCGCAAGATGATGAAGACCGTGGCGGGCGGCAACCTCCGCATGCCCAAATTCCCCGGCGGCATGATGAGGCGGTAAACGACCACAGAACATTCAAACGAAAAACACCCGAAATCCTCCGGATAATACCGAGGGTTTCGGGTGTTCTCTTTAATAATAAATCTACTCGGAATACGCTTCAAGCGCCTTCTGAAATTTCAACAACTCCTTTTCCGTGACGGATGTCATATCTCCTGCGATACCGGGAATATCGAAATAAAGGACCGGCACACCCAACATGGGATGATTGGATATACGAATCTTTCTATCCCGATTCATAACATAGAGCGATTCGCCTTTGGACAAATTGGAACACAACAATATCAAATCGCTGATAGTCTGTTGTGCTTCGCTCTTCGAAAGGCCCAAATCGAAGATTGCAGGGTCGTCGAACTGGTTGCCGGTTGCTATAATACACAAATAGTAATCGTTTTCCAACTTATTGAGTTTGACGTTTTTTGCGCGGGCCGTCGCAATCGTTTCGACTGCCCCCACTTTTTGTATCGGGGTTATTTGCCCCTGTACAGTTGTGACAACGACCAAAGCGACGAACAGAAAAAGAAACTTTTTCATGATTGGAATTTTATCGTTTTGCCGTGTCCCGCGGCGTTTTTTTTCGGTTTGGGATAGACATACAAAAAACGTGGGACAAAACTTTATATCTGTCTCTGAGGTTCTCGACAACCTTTGGCACAAATACGAAAGTGAAGCCCACGCCGAACACGTGAGCATCAACTTCACTTCTTGTGCCGTGTGAAACTGTCGAGATTTCAGAGACAAGACGTAAAATTAACGCTTTTTATATGTAGGTACCGGCGCTTTTCGTGCGGAGACGGCACAGGATGTAGATTCGCTGGTTCTGCTTTTATGCTGCCATAGGCAAATCGGGATTAAGGGGTTTCGAGACAAAAATAGGAAAAAACCGAATAAATTCCTACCTTTGGAGGATAAAACCTCACGACAAGATGCACAAATCGGGCTTTGTAAATATCATCGGGAATCCCAACGTAGGCAAATCGACGCTAATGAATGCGCTGGTGGGCGAGAAGCTCTCAATCATCACCTCCAAGGCGCAGACCACGCGCCACCGCATCATGGGCATCGTCTCGGGCGACGACTTCCAGATTGTCTACTCCGACACGCCGGGCATTCTGAAACCCTCCTACAAATTGCAGGAGTCGATGATGAAATTCGTGACGGGCGCTCTGACCGACGCCGACGTGATTCTGTACGTGACCGACACGGTGGAACAGAGCGACCGTTCGGAAGCCATCGTGGAACAGATAGCCCGAAGCGGCATACCGGCCATCGTGGTGGTGAACAAAATCGACCTCACGACGCCCGAAGCACTGGAAGCCCTGGTGGAGAAGTGGCATGCGGCACTGCCCGAAGCGCAAATCGTTCCGGTCTCGGCCAAAGAGAAGTTCAACATCGAAGGGCTTTTCAAAACGATTCTCGACCGGCTGCCCGAAGGCCCGGCGTTCTACCCCAAAGATACGCTGACGGACAAGACGCTGCGTTTCTTCGCATCGGAAATCATCCGCGAGAAGATTCTGCGCTTCTACGACAAGGAGATACCCTACTGCTGCGAAATCGAGATAGACACCTACAAGGAAGAACCGGCCATCGACCGCATAGCGGCCACGATCTACGTGTCGCGCGACTCGCAGAAAGGCATTCTGATAGGTCACAAGGGCGAAAAGCTCAAGCGTGTGGGCCAGGCGGCGCGCGAAGACCTCGAACAGTTCCTGGAAAAGAAAGTGTTCCTGCAACTCTTCGTCAAGGTCAGCGACAACTGGCGCAACAACCCGCGGCAGCTGCGGCGGTTCGGGTATGAGCAGGAGTAGGGAACGATAATTAAGAATCAAGCAAAAACAAAACGGAATCATATATTCGTGCTGTAAAAACAGCCGCAGCCTGCGGAGCACGCCCGGCTAAAAGCCGGGGTTCGAAAAGCGCTTGCAGACCCGCAGGGCGGGCTTCCGCCGGGGGAGGCTGCGGCCCGCACGGCCCGAAGAGCCGTAATTACAACACGAAACTGCATAATGCCAAAATAAAACACCGAAAGGAACGTTAGGAAAAAAGAGATGCGGAAGTGGATCACAGGAATGGTGCTGGCGGCAGCCCTGTTTTGCGGGGCCGATGCCCGGGCGCAGTACAACCGGGAGTATTTCTTCTGGATGGGACGCCGCTGCGTGATGGCGAACGACTACCAGGCCGCCATCCGCACGCTCAACACGCTTCTGCGCTTCGATGAAGAGGCCCACGAAGGCTATTTCCTGCGCGGCGTGGCCAAATACAACCTCGACGACCTGATAGGCGCCGAAGCCGACCTCTCGACGGCCATCGAAAAGAACCCGGTCTACACCCAGGCCTACTACTACCGGGCCGTGACGCGCTCGCGCCTGGGCAACTACGACGATGCCCTGCAAGATTTCCGCGAAGCCATCGACCTGCGGCCCGACCTGCCGGGACCCTACTACAGCCGGGGCATGACGCGCCTGCTGAACGGCCAGTACCGCGAAGCCATCGACGACTTCGACAAATTCATCCGCCAGGACAACAAGGTGGCCGACGCCTACATCTGCCGCGGTCTGAGCTACCTCAATCTGAAAGACACGCTGCGCGCCTACGACAACTTCACGACGGCCATCCGCACCAACCGCGAGAACCCGAGCAGCTACAACCACCGCGGCGAACTCTACATGCGGCAGGAGCGCTACCCCGAAGCCGAAGCCGACTTCGACAAGGCCGTCGAGTGCGATTCGACGTTCCTGCTCTCCTACTTCAACCGGGCGCTGGTCTACTCGTCGACCAACCGTCCGACCCGGGCGCTGGCCGACTTCGACCGCGTCATCGGGCTCGACTCGCTCAACTCGCTGGCCTACTTCAACCGTGCCATGCTGCGCACGCAGGTAGGCGACTACAACCGGGCGCTGGAAGACTACGACCGGGTGGCGGCCTACTCGCCCAACAACGTGCTGGTCTACTTCAACCGGGCCGGGGTCCACACGCGTCTGGGCAATCTGGAAAAGGCCGTCGCCGACTATTCGACGGCCATCGGTCTCTACCCCGACTTCGCCACGGCCTATCTCTACCGCGGACGGCTGCGCGAATTCCTGCGCGACCCCAAGGGAGCCCGGGCCGACCGCAACACGGCCCAGCGCAAAATCGCCGAATACCGCGCACGGCTGAGCGACAGCACCTATTCGATCTATGCCGACACGACGCAGCACTTCGACCGGCTGCTCTCGTTCGACACCAAACTCTCGGGAGCCAGCTTCGACACGGCCGCGGGCCGGAGCGGCACCCGCGAAGAGATGCACCTGCTGCCGCTCTTCAAGTTCTCGCTCATGCAGCCCGACACGATGCCTGCGGCGGAACGCTACCACCTGCGCCGCATCGAAGATTTCAGGCGCCGCATCGGCAACCCCTATCTGCGGCTGACATGCCGCGCCAGCGACCTGGCGCCCGACACGCTGATGATGCTCGACAAACGCTGCTCCCGACAGCTCCAAACGGCAGAACACTCGTGGGAACTCTACTTCGAACGGGCCGTGACGCAGTCGCTCATCAAGCAGTACACCAACTCGGTGAACACCTTCTCGGCGGCCATCGACCTCAACCCGACCAACCCGTTCCTCTATTTCAACCGTTCGACCACGCGGGCGGAGATGATCGACTTCATCTCGTCGATAGACAACTCCTTCCAGCGCATCACCATCGACTCCGACCCGGCCAACCGGCTCAACAACAACACCAAACGCACATACAGCTACGACGAAGCCATCGCCGACCTGAACAAAGCCATCAAGCTCTGCCCCGACTTCGCGCACGCCTACTACAACCGCGCCAACCTGCGGGCCCTGTCGGGCAGCCTGCCGGAGGCGTTCGACGACTATACCAAGGCCATCGAACTCAACCCGTGGTTCGCCGAAGCCTACTACAACCGCGGCATCGTGCAACTTTTCATGAAAGACACGCGCAAGGGTTGCCTCGACCTCTCGAAGGCGGGCGAACTGGGCATCGACGAAGCCTACGAGGTGCTGAAACAGCGCATGCGGACGGAAAACTAACTCAAAAACAATAAGAAATGACAGCAACTATCCAACGAAAACTCAACGATTCGGCGTTCGTGCGCTGGACAGCCCTGGTGCTGATTGCATCGATGATGTTCTTCGGCTACATGTTCGTCGACGTGATGTCGCCGCTCAAGTCGCTCATCGAGTCGGCCCGCGGCTGGGACAGCGCCACGTTCGGCACCTATGCCGCTTCGGAGTACTTCCTCAACGTGTTCTTCTTTTTCCTCATCTTCGCAGGCATCATCCTCGACAAGATGGGCATCCGCTTCACGGGCCTGCTGTCGGCAGGGCTGATGGTCGCCGGCGCATCGATCAAGTTCGCGGGCATCACCGACTGGTTCCAGACCACGGCGTTCTGCTCGTGGCTCGACAGCTGGTGGGTCGCACTCCCGGGCAGCGCCAAGATGGCGTCGCTGGGCTTCATGATTTTCGGCTGCGGCTGCGAAATGGCCGGCACGACGGTCTCCAAGGCCATCGCCAAGTGGTTCCAGGGCAAGGAAATGGCCCTGGCCATGGGTCTCGAAATGGCCATCGCCCGCCTGGGCGTCTTCGCCGTGATGTGGCTGGCACCGATGATTTCCAACCGCTACGACCAGTCGATCGTGGCTCCCGTAGCTTTCTGCACCGCCCTGCTGGTCATCGGCATGCTGTGCTACACCGTCTTCGTCTTCATGGACCGCAAGCTGGACAGCCAGCTGATTGCCGCCGGCGAGATGAAAGAGGAGAAGTCGTCAGACGAGGAGTTCCACATCCGCGACCTGGGCAACATTTTCACCAGCAAGATGTTCTGGCTCGTGGCACTGCTCTGCGTACTCTACTACTCGGCCATCTTCCCGTTCCAGCGCTACGCGCCCAACTTTCTCGAAGTGACGCTGGGCATCGACGCTCAGTCGGCCGCCCGCCTGTTCAGCTGCTTCCCCATCCTGGCCATGATACTCACGCCGTTCCTGGGTGCGCTGCTCGACTTCCGGGGCAAGGGCGCCACGATGCTGATGGTCGGCGCCGTCATCATGATCTGCTGCCATCTGAGCTTCGCATTCATCCTGCCGATGTTCCCCTCGCAGTGGCTGGCGCTGCTGCTGGTCGTGACGCTCGGCGTGTCGTTCTCGCTCGTGCCCGCGGCGCTGTGGCCCTCGGTTCCGAAAATCATCGACGAAAAGATTCTCGGCTCGGCCTACTGCCTGATTTTCTGGATTCAGAACATCGGACTCTGCCTGGTGCCGCTGCTCATCGGACTGGTGCTCGACGCCACGGGCGGCTACACCGCACCGATGATTATCTTCTCGTCGTTCGGCGTGCTGGCCTTCATCTTCAGCTTCTACCTCAAAATCGAAGACGGCAAGAAAGGTTACGGGCTCGAACTGCCCAACATCAAGAAGTAGCCCAAGCTACACCTGAATAAATGAAGAAGCGCCGGCGGCCTGCAAGGGACCGCCGGCGCTTTTGTCATGTCCGGCCGGGAAACCGCAATCCGGCGCAACCTGCCTGCGCGGCACCGAACGGATGCTGGTTCCGGAACACAGATACCGGGATGGAGCGGGATGCGAGCGTCAGGATGCAGAACCGGGATGCTGTGCCGGATGCAAGCGCCAGAATACAAAGCCGGGAGACAGAACCGGAATGCGGACGTCGGGATGCAGACGCCGCCCTACTTCACCTGCCCGTAGAGTTCTTCGATGCGGCTGCACATCTCTTCCCACGAGAAACGTTTGCGCTCCTCGACGCAGTTGTCGCGGAACCGCTCCAGCACACCGGGTTCGTAGATGCGCTCGATGGCATCGGCCACGCCCTCGACCGTCGGCGGGCAGACATACCCCACCCGACCGTCGGGCACGATTTCGGCCAGTCCGCCCACCGCCGTGACGATCATCGGCGTGCAGAACTGGTAGGCAATCTGCGTCACGCCGCTCTGCGTGGCCGTCTTGTAGGGCAGCACCACGCAGTCGGCCGCCGAGAAGTAGTACTTCACCTCGCTGTCGGCCACGAACCGGTCGTGAAGAATCACTTCGTCCTGCAACCCGTGCGCGGCAATCTGCGCCAGGTAAGGTTCCCGCGAAGCGTAGAACTCCCCCGCCACGATGAGTTTCTTGCCTTCGATGCGTCCCTCGCGCCGGAGTTTCGCCCAGGCGTCCAACAGCAGGTCCAACCCCTTGTAATCGCGTATCAGCCCGAAAAAGAGCGCATAACCCGTCGCCGGGGCGAGCCCCAGACGCACGCAGGCCTCGCCGCGTTCGACCCGCCCGCCGAAGTGTTCGAACCTCGGATGGGGCGAAAAGAGCGCCGGCGCATCGGTGTAGGCCGCCAGCTCGCGGTGCACCTGCTCGGACATGTAGACGAAACCGTCGACCGAACGCAGGAAATAGCGGTTGAAAGGCTTGTCGATGAAGTGGTGTTCGTGAGGTTCGACGTTGTCGATTTGGCACAGCACCCGGGTATGGCCGTTGCGGCGGGCCAGCCGGGCGATGGTCCCGAAACAGGGCGCCATGAAGGGAGTCCAGTATTTCAGCAGCACGAAATCGGGCCGCTCGCGGCGCAGCCGCAGCCCGACGCGCAGCCAGTTCAGCGGATTCATCGTGTTGATGCAGCGCTCGATGCGCAGGTCGGCGGGCGGCGGCGTGTCGACCGTCTGGCTCTTGCCGGGAAAGAGCAGCGAGGGGTACTGCAAGGTGAACGTATCGATTTTCACCTCGTTGCCCCGCTGCTGGTATACACGGGCCATCGTCTCCATAATCGACGCCAAACCGCCCCGATAGGGATGCGCCGGACCCAAAATCGTGATTTTCATAGGAAAAGACATATCGTTCGACAGGATGCAAGCGGAATCATCGCAGCGAAGTCGTTGTTTTCAGCGAATATACAAAAAAAACGGGACTCCGATGTCGGAATCCCGATAATTTCCGGCCCCGTCCATACTACCTCCGATGCTTCGGCGGCCGAAGAACGGAAACTCCAAACCGGAAGCTGCCGCCCGGCCGAGAGCAAGGGGTAGAGTAACTTTTTTCCGGATGCTTCCGGCCCGGGCTACTCGTCGTTGCGGGCATGATGATGCAGGCTCTTGGCCGCATGCTTGCTGCCGGCGACGGACTGGAGCGCCAGATACTTCTCGCCGTAGTCCGCAAGATTCTGCAACTCGGTGCGGAACGTATCGAGGTGTTCCTCCTCCTCGGCGATGATGTCCTGGAACATCTTGTGCGTGACGGCATCCTTGTGTTCGGAAGCGATGCGCGAAGCCTCGTTGTAGCTGTCTATCGTACTCTGCTCCAGCTGCATGGCCAGGTGCAGCATCTCCTTGACATCGGTAATCTGCCGCGTGCGGAATGCGGGATTCATGTCGACATCGCCTTCCAGGAAGAGGATGCGCTCGGAAAATTCCTCGATATGGCGCATCTCGGCAATCGAAATCTCGCGCATGATACGCGAAAGATACTGATAGCGAGCATCCTCGAAGTGCGTGTGGAAATACATGTACTGCAACGACGCGGCGATCTCCTTGCCGACGGCGTCGTTCAACAGGTCGATGCTGACCTGGTACCGGGTTTTTACTGCGGTGGGTTCCATAAGATGAAAGGATTTTGCAGACGCAGTGCAAAACCCGTTCCATCCGTCCGCCCCCGCATCGGTCATTTCCACCCGATTGCAGCACGTACGGCCGCGGCGCCCTCGTCGTTCACGATTTCGAAGAGCGCTTCATCGTCGCGGAATTCGGCCCCGACGGCGAGCGTCTGCCCGTAACGGCACTCCTTCATGAAATGGATGTCCATGCGCACGGGAGCCTCGCAGGTGAGGCGTTCGAGGGGCAGCATGTCGAGCATCATTTCGATATAGCGCATCGTATTGACATGGCGGTTGAAGTCGATGTCGCTGTAAACCACGCGGTGCTCGCACCGCTCCGACGGCGTCACGGCCCTGATTTTGCGCGGCTTCTCGGCCGGAGGCTCCGCATCGACGATGGCGTCGGCATGCGCGTCGCCCACCCACGAGAGGTCGACGGCCGTGCGGCTCGCCAGGTCGATCATGGCCCACTGCGACACGGCACGCCCGAACTCGCTGCCGGACGAATCGCTGAGCGTGAAGTTGCGGGTCGAAAGCACGCGGCCGTAGTCGCTGATCCAGGTGGCGACCGTATATTCGTCGTACTGTTTCGGACGGCGGTCGAACTCGAAGGCGATGCGCGAGAGCACCCACGAGTGGTTGCCGGCATTGAGCGCATCGACACCGAAGCCCTTTCCGTGCGCGTCGGTTCCGGCAGTATTCAGAACCACGCTCCCCAGCGCAGGAATCGTGGCCCGCAAGGTGAAGTCCACCTCGTGCGGTTCGATACGGTAACGGTACAGCGATTTTTCGGCTTTCATAGGCTATTGCGATAATTTGCGGTACAAAGATAGCGCAAGCCGAGGGCAGAGCCAAATTTATTTGAGCTATGCCGAGGCGAAGCCTATGTTCTGTAAAGATAGCGCAAGCCGAGGGCAGAGCCAAA
>JAIDUZ010000034.1:0-14488 GCA_029059935.1 Alistipes sp. | reverse complement strand
TTTATTTGAGCTATGCCGAGACGAAGCCTATGTTCTGTAAAGATAGCGCAAGCCGAGGGCAGAGCCAAATTTATTTGAGCTATGCCGAGACGAAGCCTATGTTCTGTAAAGATAGCGCAAGCCGAGGGCAGAGCCAAATTTATTTGGGCTATGCCGAGGCGAAGCTCGTCCCGCAGGACAACCGCAGCCGCCGAATCCGGCCGCAAGCCGAAAACCGAGTTGGCCGAAAAGGCTGATTTTATCGAAGAACGATAAATATTATTTGTTTTTCAGAAATTAATCGTACCTTTGTCATGCAAGAGACATTCGGTGCGGTCCGGCGGGGGTGGGCAAGGAGACCCCCTCGGAGGGCAAGCACCGCGACAACCAAAACCAACGGAAATACGGAAATGCAGAACAAACGACCGTTTTTGCAGCGGCTGCTCATCATCTACATCGCATTTTTCTGTGCGCTGGCGGCCGGACTGGCCATGGAGTTCCTGCCCGGATTCAGCCGGGGCTATGCCGACGGCGACGAGATAAGCATGGACCTGGCACGGAACTGGGGTTCGGGAACACCCCGTCTGATCTACATGCTTGAAAACATCCTCGTCGACGGTGGTCCCGAGAACATCATCGAACTGCCGGAGCACCCGAACATGAAGATAGACACCAAAATCCGCCAAATCGGACTGGTGGTCGAGCAGGAAGCCCCGGGCGCCTCGATTTTCGGACTGGCGTTCCGCTCTCTGGGCGGCAGCGGCTGGATTTACGCCTCCGTCATGCTGACCCTGGCGGCCTACCTGACCATCGTGGTGCTGATGTTCCTCATCATCCACTCGGTGCGCCGCTCGATTCGCGAAGAACGCACGCTCGACAAACGCAACATCTGGTATCTGCGCGCCATCGGCGGACTGGCCATCGCTTCGGAACTGGCCGACAGCGTCGTGGCCTGGACCATGAACCGCCGGGCGGCCGAACTGCTGGCCGGCAGCCAATACAGCGTCGACACCTCGTTCCACCTCTCCTACTCGACGATCATCATCGGCATTCTGATCATCTTCGCGGCCGAGGTGTTCGCCATCGGCCGCAACCTGAGCGAAGAACAGAAACTGACCATCTGAAACCGGACATGACAACAACGATTCATACGACTATGAAAGGGGGGGGGAAATGGCTATAATCATCAACATCGACGTCATGATGGCCCGCCGCAAAATATCGCTCGGCGAACTGGCCGAACGCGTGGACATCACCCCCGCCAACCTTTCGATTCTCAAGAACGGCAAGGCCAAGGCCATCCGCTTCTCGACGCTCGAAGCGATCTGCCGCGAGCTGGAGTGCCAGCCGGGCGACATCATCGAATACCGCCCCGACGCCCCGCAGGCGGAGGACGGCAACGGACAACACAGGCAACACAAAAAATAATGCGTATGAAAAAACTGATGTTACTGTTCCTGGCGGCAATCGTCGCAGGGAGCACGGCGGCACAGCCGATGATGCCGATTCCGGCCGACGAGGCGGTGCGTACGGGCAAGCTGGAGAACGGCATGACCTACTACATCCGCCACAACGAGAAACCCAAGGGGCAGGCCGATTTCTACATCCTGCACGACGTGGGCGCCATCCAGGAGAACGACAACCAGCAGGGCCTGGCCCACTTCCTGGAGCACATGGCCTTCAACGGCACGAAGAACCTGCCGGGCAAGATGCTCACCGAGTATCTGGAAACCGTGGGCGTGAAGTTCGGCTACAACCTCAACGCCTCGACCGGCTGGGACCAGACCACCTATCTGATCAAGGACGTGCCGACGGCACGGGGGGGGGTCGTCGACTCGGCGCTGCTGGTGCTGCACGACTGGTCGCACTTCATTGCGCTCGAACCCGATGAAATCGACGCCGAGCGCGGTGTCATCTGCGAGGAGCTGCGCACGCGCGACGGAGCGTCGTGGCGTTCGACGATGGCCATGATCAAGGCCCTGGGCAAAGACACGAAGTACGAGCACCGCAACCTGATCGGCTATCTCGACTACCTGAAGAGCTTCGACCACCAGGCACTGCGCGACTTCTACCACCAGTGGTACCGTCCCGACTACCAGGCCGTAATCGTCGTGGGCGACATCGACGTCGACGAAATCGAGGCCAAGGTGAAGAATCTCATGAGCGACATTCCGGCTCCGGCAGCCGACGCTTCGCACAAGGAGACGATTGTGGTTCCCGACAACGAGCAGCCCATCGTCAGCATCCTTTCCGACCCCGAAATGCAGGGTTCGCGCACCCAGATATTCATCAAGCGTCCGGCACTGCCCAAGGAGATGAACAACACCGTTCAGGCCGAGACCCTCGATGTGATCCAGGCCTACATATCGGCCATGGAAGACGCCCGTCTGCAAGAGATCGCCATGCAGCCCGACGCTCCGTTCTTGGGTGCCGGCATGGACTGCGGCGACATCCTGGGCGTCATCCCGACCATGAACCTCACGGCCTTCATCGCCGTGACGCAGGACGGCAAGCTGCCGCAGGGCTTCGAAGCGCTCTACACCGAGATGGAGAAGGTGCGCCGCTTCGGCTTCACGCAGGGCGAGTTCGAGCGTGCGCAGAACGACCTGCTGCGCCGGGCCGAACGCAAGTACACCAACCGCAACGACCGCACGAACAACGAATTCGTGCGCACCTACCTTGCCAACTTCAGCAAGAACACCCCCATCCCTTCGGCTGAAACGGAGTGGCAGATCGACAGCATGCTGATTATGTCGGTCGACCTGAATTCGGTCAACGCCGTAGCCAAGCAGCTCATCACGCCGACCAACCAGGTAATCACGGTCTCCGTACCTGAGAAAGAGGGCATCGTCACGCCGACCGAAGAGGAGATTCTGGCCATCCGCGACAAGGTGACGGCTGCCGAGCTCGAAGCCTATGAGGACACGGCCGTCAAGGAACCGCTGCTGCCCGAAGGCCTCAAGCTGAAAGGCTCGCCCGTGAAGAAGACCGTGGAAGACGCAACCTGGGGCACGACGGTATGGACGCTCAAGAACGGCGTGAAAGTCATCGTGAAACCCACCGTCTTCAAGGCCGACGAAGTACGCATGGACGCCATTGCCGAGGGCGGTCTGTCGGTGCTCTCCGACGAGGAGGTGCCCATCGCCGAATTCCTCTCCGTCATCCGTTCGATGTCGGGCTCGGGCAAATTCTCGGCAACGGAGCTGCGCAAGCAGCTGGCCGGCATCTCGGCATCGGTCAGCATCGGTGTCGACAACTACCGGAGCACGGTCAACGCCGTCTGCTCGCCCAAGGACATCGAAACGATGCTCCAGCTGCTCTACCTCGACTTCGCACAGCCGCGTTTCGACGAGACCGACTACAACACGCTCATGAAGATGCTCCGTTCGCGACTGGAAAATGCCAAGTCGAACCCCGACTACGTCATGCAGGAGCACTTCACCAACACGGCCTACGGCAATAACCCGCGCCGCCGGATGACGACGGCCGAAATGACCGACGAATTCCGCTTCGAGACGCTGCCCGCCATCCACAAGAAACTCTTCCCGGGCGCCGACAGCTTCACGTTCGTGTTCGTGGGCAACGTCGACCTCGCAACGCTCAAACCCCTGGTGGAGAAATACATCGGCTCGCTGCCCGTAACCGGCAAGAAGATGACGGCCGTCGACGACAAGGCCGCCCCGGTCAAGGGCGAGGTTACGGAGAACTTCCGCTTCGCCATGCAGCAACCCAAGGTTTCAGTCCACTACCTCTTCTCGGGCGACATGCCCTACAACTTCACCAACAGCCTGGCCCTGACGTTCCTCACGCAGGCACTCGACTCGCGCTATCTGATTTCGATCCGCGAGGAGAAGGGCGGCACCTACGGCGTGGGCGTCTACGGTTCGTCGGAATATCTGCCCAACGAGACCTACAAGATGCACATCATCTTCGACACCAACGAAGAGATGGCCGACGAGCTGCTGGAGATCGTGATGAAGGAGCTCGAAAAGATCGCCGAGGAGGGCCCGCTGACCGAAGACATCGAGAAGAACCGCGAGTTCATGCTCAAGAGCTGGAAGAACAGCCTGGAGCAGAACAACAGCTGGATGCGCTACGTTCAGACGAAGTACGGTTCGACCGGCGCCGACTACCTCGCCGACTACGAGAAGGCCCTGCACGAGCTCACCAACGCCGACGTACAGGCCCTGGCCAAGAAGATACTGGAGGACGGCAACCTCGTCAAGGTCATCATGCGTCCTGCTCAGGCGGAATAACCGCGATTCGTTACAACAACCGAGAGAGCCGCTTTTACAAGCGGCTCTCTTCTTTTATCCTCTCCCGGACAGGAATGCCAAACCCCGTCGGGCTTATGCCCGACGGGGTTCGACGATAAGACAATCCGACCGATGGTCTACAAGATGCAACTTTTAATATTTTCAACGATATATGCCGCATCCTCGTCCGTCACGCACGGTCCGGCAGGGAGACAAAGTCCCCGACGAAAAAGCGACTCGGATACACCGTTGACATAGGCCGGACTGTTCCGATAAACGGGCTGCAAGTGCATGGGTTTCCACAACGGACGCGACTCGATACCGGCCGCATCCAACGCCATACGCATCGCCTCGACATTGCGATTCGGCTCGCTGTCGGTATGTGCAGAGGAAGCAGCATGCGTTACGCCCGCAGCGCCGCCGACGGCTCCCTGTACGACAGCTTCATAAGCCCGCTCCTCGCCTTTCACACGCAATGCCGGATCGAGCGTAAGAGTAACAAGCCAATAATTGCTGTCATAACGCGCCGATGGATTTTCGTGCAATGCGACGCCCCCGACACCGGCAAGCAATTTTCCGTACAGGCTGCAAAGATGTTTATGATGAGCGATATGCTCATCGATGACTGTCATCTGTCCCCGACCGATACCCGCGCAGATATTCGACATGCGATAGTTGTAGCCGATTACCTCGTGCTGGTAGTAGGGATAGGACTCCCGTGCCTGCGTAGCGTAAAACATGATACGCCTTTTCGATTCGACGTCGGGGCAAATCAGAGCCCCGCCGCCCGAAGTGGTAATCATCTTGTTGCCGTTGAACGACAGCACGCCGTATTGTCCGAACGTTCCGCAGACCCGCCCGTCGAACCTGCTGCCGAAGCCCTCGGCCGCATCCTCTATTACCGGAATGCCGTATCGTTCGGCCACCGCCATGATTTCATCGATTCGAGCAGGCATGCCATACAGATAAACCGGAATGATGGCCTTGGGTTTGCGTCCCGTCTTGGCAATGCGGTCCCGGATAGCTTCTTCGAGCAACACAGGGTCCATATTCCAACTCTGCGCCTCGGAATCGACAAACACAGGAGTCGCACCGAGATAGGTCACGGGATTCGACGATGCACAGAACGTGAAATTCTGCACAAGCACCTCGTCACCGGGCCCCACACCGCACGCCAGCAACGCCAGATGAACGGCGGCCGTCCCCGACGAAAGAGCCACCACATGTTTGTTCTGCCCGACGAATGCTTCCAAATCGGCTTCGAATCCGTTCACGTTGGGCCCCAGAGGCACCACCCAGTTCGTATCGAAGGCCTCCTTGATAAAATCCTGCTCCCGGCCGCTCATGTGAGCCAGGCAGAGATAAATTCGTTTTTCCATGACTATATGATTATGTCTTACATACTTTTTCCCAGCACCGTATACACGATGATTTTGAGGTCGAGGGCGAACGATCTGTTTCTCAGATAATCCAGATTGATCCTCACCTTATCCGGAAACAACACTTCATCGTTGTACTTCTGAGGGTCGCTCTGTGCGGCCAGCAGTTCCTCTTCGTTGCGATACTTCAGACTGGCGGGTCCGGTTATGCCGGGTCTGAGCAACAGCATCCTGCGGTCCTCGCCTTCCAGCCGGTCGGCATAACCGGGAACATCGGGACGAGGCCCGACGAAACTCATGTCGCCGATCAGCACATTCCACAACTCGGGCAGTTCGTCCAACTTGTACTTCCGGAGCACGGCACCCAGCGGCGTAATGCGGCTCTCGCCCTGCACGGAGACCGAACTCCCGGAGTGCGACACGACCATCGACCGGAACTTGTACATGGTAAACAACCGACCGTACCGCCCCACTCTCTTCTGTTGGAAGATGACGGGACCTCCCGGCATTCTGATGCGGATCAGTATGGCTACGACCAGCAGCAAAGGCCACAATGTCAACAAGCCGAAAAGAGCCATTGTCCTGTCGAAAAGGGATTTAAGAATCATGAAATATTTTTCTAAACTATTACCTCAAATATCGGTAGGCCAGGCGCGTCAACCACGGCATCGGCAAAATAAAAAACACGAATCGACCGAACGCGAACAAGTAATCGACCGGCGAAAGTCTCAAGGAGCGAATGACCGCACACCGATTTTTAAAATCGCCCCAACTTTTGTCGAATCCGTTGCGCCGACAATAAAAATCATCGTTCACCCGAACATGAGCCAACGGTGCATCGACATTGGCAAAAACGCATCCGGACAAGAAGCCTTTCAACCAAAACATCGTGTCTTCATCCTTGTTCGTATCCGTGGGATAGAGACCGGCTTTAGCGAAATAAGACCGGCGGAACAAAACCGTTATATGGGCCAATGGGTTCCGCCGTCCGAAAAAGGCTTTCATCCCGTCATGGGTCAAAGGATACTTCACGACCGCCATCGGCGTGCCGTTCTCGGTCATCTCCTCGATGAATCCGCCGCAAATATCGATCTGCGGGTGAGCATCCATGAACTCGATCTGCCGTTGAAAGCGGTCGGCAAAACATACATCGTCCGCATCCATACGGGCGATATAGGAATACCCTTCGGGCAACACGACCTGCAGCAACTCGTTCAGCGAACGAGCCAGACCCAAGTTCCGGTCCCGTTTCAGCACATGCAAACGGTCATCGGCAAGACTGCCGACATATTCGTCGACCTCCTTTTTGACCGGACCGTCACAGATAATGTAAAAATCGAACCGGTCGTAAGACTGATTCAAAATACTGTCCACGGCCTCCTTCACGAATTCCGCCCGATCGCTGGCATACAACGACATGATGACTGCCAAATTTCGCATTTCCATTCCTGTTTTTCAATAAGACCTGTCACGACCACCGCTCATCGGAATTCGCGTCAACAAGCGATAAATTTCGCCGGCGCTCTCCCGGTTCCGGTTTTCCCAAAACTGCTCGGTCACCCATTTTCTCTGCTCGAAATCGGGAACCACACCATTCCGAATCGCATCCAGCAATCCGGAAAAAGTGCGAACCCGCGGACCCGGCGTATACGAATCGAAATCGAACGCCAGATCCCGACATGTTGCTATGTATTCTTCATAATCGAACGGAAAGAGAAGAACGGATTTCGACTCCATAAGCAAATAATCATAGTAGATCGAAGAATAATCCGTAATCAGCACGTCCGTAAACGGAAGCAGCGGATAAACATCCATTCGGGAATCCAAAAAAAGTATGTTGGTCAGACCGGCGGCGGCAAGCTCGCCATCCATGCGGGTTGCCGGATGCATCTTTATGAGCAACAACGCATTGATATTCCGCAATTCTGTATCGAGGCAACACAAGTCTATCCCCGAAGCGGCAAAAAAATCCGTTTGGGTATCCCTGTACGTAGGCATGTAAATGAAGACCTTCGAACATGTTTCCATCCGCTGCACCAAAGCCAAGCTCTCGGAACCTTCGTATTTCTCGATGAAAGACTTCAATTCGGCCCGGCTCCAATAAAAAATATCGCAACGAGGATACCCCGATCGCATGCATTGCTGTTCGGAAATTCTGAAACACTCGGCAAAATGCCTGGTCATCAACGATGACGTAGACAAAAACAGATCCGGCCGGCGGAACAGATGCGGCAAAAACAATCGGGCCATCTTGTTTTTTTCGTCATAGATTCTTTTTTCCGGACCCGACCGGGCCTTGAACTCGATGCACTTGATGCCCACGCCATGCCACAGATTGACACCCACAACTCCTCCGGAGGTCCAATAATTGACATCGGTAAGATGGCAGGAATAGATATACTTGCCCGCTGTCAGACAATACCAGATACCTTTCAGACTCCATTTGTAACTGCAATCGATTCCTTTGCTTCTGAGCCGGACAGCCTCTTTGCGATTGCCGGCAATCCAGCGATACCTTACGTCGCGGATGCGATTCATCGCCAGATAGAGGTAAAAATACTTGGGATTGTCGGCAAATCCCACTTTCCCTCCGATTGCCCATTTACGGCTGTTCCTCTTCACCAAGAAAGACAACAAAAACAACGGATATCCCAGCAACACCTCCGTAAGACGACCGGCGATTTCCCGACCGCTACGGTTGAGGTAAATCCAATTTATCAATTCCTTGATTCGCTTCATCCTCTTTTGATTTTCACATCGATGACCTCTCCGGTCATGGGAGAGAAAATACTGTTTATGGCAGCCGTCGCCACGACGGCCGACTCCAACAAAGTACCCTCGGGTTCGTTGCCGAAACTCCGGACCCGCATGGGCGTCTTCGTCCGCTCGGGATTGATGCAGTTGATGCGGATGCCGCAGTCGTACCACTCCTCGCTCAGGGCCTGCACGAAATTGACGATGGCAGCCTTCGACGACGAATAGAGGCTGTAAAGGGAACGACCGCGCGTATAGGAACTCGAAGTGAAGAGCAGCAAAGCACCCTTGCTCAATTTCAGATAGGGATAGGCCTCCTTGGAGACGATGACGGAGCCCAGGTAGTTGATGTTGATGCTTTTGCTGATGTCTTCATAGGACATGGTAGCCAGCGGTTCCTTGTCGAGGACTCCGGCCGTATTGATGACGGCATCGATGCGGCCCTCCTTTTCGAAAACCGATTTCAGCGCCTTGGCGACCAGCGAAGCATCCGAAACGTCGACTCCGTTCTGCGAACGGCTGAACGAATGGACGCGGGCCCCATGCTCCTTGCAGATATTCACGATGTCAAGCCCGATGCCGTAACTGCCGCCGAAAACCACGACGACCGACGAAGGCAGGCGCCGCTCTGCCTCGGGAAGAACCGCATCGTTCTGCAGGGCTGCAGTGCGGAGTTGGAAGAGCTTGTCCAACAAGAAGAGGTCTTCCTTATAGGTGAGCTTGATATTGAACTGTTCGCCCTCGACCACATAGACCGGCTCGTGGGGCAAATAGCGAAAGACAACGCCGCAATCATCCGTAGTCTTGAATTCCGGGTCCTGCAACGCCAGTTCGTAAGCCTTTTTGATGGTCGACAGTCTGAAAGCCTGCGGAGTCTGACCGTTGCGCAGCATCGCACGCGCGGGGATGCCCGTAATATGCTCCGTACCGTCGACCTGAATGATGGTGTCGGTAGTCCTGATAGCCACGTCGACAGCCTTGTAACTCTCCAAAGCCCGGATGCAATCCGAAATGATCCGTTCGTTGACCAGCGGACGCACGGCATCGTGGAAAATCAGATTGACGTCCTGCGGACCATCATACGCCCGAATGGCAGCCAAACTCGACTGGTAACGCTCCTGCCCGCCGTGCAAGATTTTCTTCAGCTTGGAATAGTTGTTCTTGACAGCGATATTCTCCATGTGCCCCACGAAATCGGAGTTCGAGACGACCGCGATTTCGTCGATCTGCGGATGATTCTGGAACGCATCCAGCGTATGCTCGATCACCTGCTTTCCGGCGACTTTCAAAAACTGTTTGGGCACCGTGTCGCCCAAACGCCGGCCGACACCTCCGGCCAATATGATGGCGATATTTTTCATCGGAAAATATTTTTGAACTTAAAATAACCGTAGACAAGAGCAACAAAAAGCGGATAACAGTGCAACGACAACCAGGCCGGCAACCGCCACTTGAACTCTGCATGCTTCGAGGTGGCAAAATAACGCACATATTTCCGATAGCGTTCGTCCCGAAGAACGTCTTTCACAATGCGGTTGGCCCTACGACTGAACGGCTTCCTTTGCGGATACTTGAAACATACCGCATTGGCCACCCACCCATAGATCAGCACCTTGAAGAAATGCGCATCCGAAAGTTCGGGAGCCGTTTCGGCGACATAACGTTCCAGCAACCCGACCGTTTCGAGCACATCCTTGTCGCGCTCCTTGATCGAGTTGATGATGCTGCCGGCCCTATTCTGTCGATAAAAATAAAACGGTTCTTCTACCAGAGCGACGTTCTCGGCCTGCAACAGACACTGGAACGTGAAATACAAATCTTCATAAAGGATACCCGGCCGGAAGCGAATCGAATGGTGCTTTACGAAATCTGTACGTACAACCTTATTACAGGCCGACGCCGTAAAAATACCCCGAATTATCGTCTCTGTCAGATAGGTCCGGCCATCGACAGCGCAAACTCCCCATGAAATCGGATCGTAGACACAGCGCCCGTCCTCCCAAAAACGATAGCGCCCCACAGCCAACACGTCGCACGACTGCGAACGCAACACGCTGACAATCCGCTCGCAGGCATCGGGCGCTACGTAGTCGTCGCTGTCCACGAACCAAAGGTAATCGCCCGACGCATGCTCCATACCGGCATTTCTGGCAGCGCTCAAGCCTTGGTTTTGCTGATCGACGACCTTGATGCGGGAATCTTTGGCTGCATAAGCCCGAACTATTTCCAACGAACCGTCCGTAGAACCATCGTTCACGACGACGATGTCTATGTTCGGATATGTTTGCCCGACAATGCTGTCGAGACACTGTGCCACATAAGCCTCAACATTGTAAACCGGAACAACGAATGAAATCTTGACATCTATCATAACCACGAATCGTTTATCGGTTCAACGTGTTTTCCGCCTCTGCGGCAATATCGCCTGTCGCACGGCGCCGGCGCCGATTCCACCATGTAATGATAACCCAATAGAACAGCAAGGCTACCAAAATCGGCATCAAAGCAGGAAAAAACGAAGCACGAGGCATGTAGACGATTGCAGGCACCAAGATAAAAGAGAGGTACATGATTGTCCGAGACCGTCTTACGGCTTTCTCGAAATAACGTATCCCGTAACCCAGCAAAAAAGACATCAGTACAGCCCCGAGCCATCCCAAATCCCAAAATTCCGCGATATGGCTCGACCCGATGCCCTGTCCGTCCAAATAAGCCTCCGGAGCGAGGAAATAAGTCAGTTTATGGCCCAAACTGACGGTATGCTGCACGGTATCGAGCGATTGGCCACGGAATGTTTCCCAAAAAACCAACGGATAAAGAACATATGGAGCCCCATGATTAACGAAAAGAGACTCGTAATGGACCATATACCCCAACACCAGCAATGAAACGCCCTGCTGTGAGAAGAAAAGGGTTATCAGATCGCCCATATTGCCCATCACGAAATCATTGCCCACACGGACCTGCACCAATACCTGAGCGATGAAAATTCCGCCCAAGCCGAACAAGGCCGCTTTTATCAACGAAATAGACCGGCCCTCTTTCAAAAAAGAATAGTAATACCACGTAACGAAAATGAACGGCAGGAAGAGTTTGGCTCGTCCGCCTTTCATTACGTCGACGATTTTCAGAGCAAAGAAGATCGATGAAATAATGAAAAACTTCTTCTTGGAGGGGCGCGAAGCAAGGAACAGACAATAGGCCGCTTCCATCAGGGATATGGCACCGGTAGTCCATACGGGATAGGAAAGCCGACTCATACTGCCGTCATAAACAGCCAGATAACCTTGCGACATAATGAATTTCAGCTGGATCAGATATTTCGTCAAGGTACCGGGTACGGCAGCCAAAAACAGACCGGAAGAGAGTTTATCCAAAAATGGCGAATGCGGAAATTCGATCTGCCGGTATACCAGATAACGCTTACCCAACAAGGCTCCCAGATGCGTGAAGAGCAAAGTCCATATCAGAAACGAGAGAATCTTGTAACGAACGTCTGCCGGGAAGTAGAAATCAGTCCACTTGTTCGCCCAATACCACTCGAACATGCCGAAAGCATCCAGAACGATACGCGAATAGAGAAACACCCCGGACGTCAGCAAAAACATGACGTAAAGATTGAAAAAGCCCGTCTCCTTGGATGCCGACCAGAGCGACCAGACATACACGGCCAAAAATTCGTATTGCAACAATGTTACATGCGAATCCTCGACCCCGGCAACCCGAAAAAGGATGCTTTGGAAAGCGTAAGTCAGAATGAAAATCAACTGGACGAACGCAAAACGGGAAACGCAGAGCTTAGTCATTGAGAAAATCGTTGAACATTCGACACTGACCGGCCAAATCGAAATCCGCAACACGCTCCTCGAAAGCGACCTCAGGCAACAATTCGCCATCAAGCACCTGCCGTACCTTGGTACAGTATTCGGCCGTATCCAACCGAGAAAGGATGCCGTATTTTCCGAAATCCAGCACCTCTTCACCGCCGACGCAATAAGACGAAACAATCTTTTTATGGAAAATCAATGCTTCGATCAACACGGTCGGAAGCCCCTCGAAAATAGAACTGAACACGAACAGATCGGCATGGGCAAGATAGGGAAAAGGATTTTTGATAAAACCCAAGAACCGGACATGCTCCACAAGGTGCATCTCCTCGCAAAGTTTCTTCAGTTCCTCCATCCGGTCGCCTTCGCCCAGTATCCACAATCGGATGTTTTCGTTTTTCTCCAGCAGGGACGGCATACACTCGATAAGAAACCGATGGTTCTTTCCGTCGTCGATACGTCCGATGGTAAGCAGGTTCGTGTCGGTCGGGTCGAACGGATTGTCGAACGGAAGCGCACCTTGCCTGCGGACAGTCTCTACATCCAACGGATTGTAAATAACCGACGTTTTACCTTTCGTCCGGGGATTCAGTCCGTGCAGAATCTCCTCGACACCGTGCGAAACGCAGACCGTATGGTCCAACTTGCCCAAACTACGCAAATAGCGCTTCACAGGTGTTGTGGAACTATAAACGTATCGGGTCAGATCAGTATGCAACCAGCTTATTTTCCGGGATTTCTTGTTGCGGCTTTTCAATACGATCCGAGTGGCCGTATCCTCGCGGAAAGCGACCTCGATGTCGTACCTCTCCCTAATGAAAAAGAGACGGAAAAGTACCGGGAAATAGAGAAAGATTCGCCGAGCGATTCGTCCGATAAGCCCCGGCCGCTCTTCGAATCCCCAACGCAGACGAACGTAGGACGGCAGGTCTTCGAGATAGACCCCCATCCTGGTGACAAGAAACAGATCGACATCGAACAACGAAGTATCGATGTTTTTCAGATAGGTCACCAGCACTTTCTCAGCGCCGCCGCCATTCAGATTATTGATTACGAACAGAATCTTCTTTTTCATCGTTTGTTCCTATCCCTCAGATACAACAACACCCCAAGCAGGAAACTGCCGACAAACACCCATCGCCGGTTTATGGCTTCCCGCCAAATCGTTTTCGGACTCTTACGGGCCAGCAACCCGAACTTCACATAACGAGCCGCATTCATAACATAACCGACGAATGACTGCGCAAAACAATTCAGTTCATTCAGATACAGAGCGTACCCTTCCGGACTCCAAAGGCAAAGACGAGTATACTTACTGGACAATCCGTCCTTCTGATACTCCTTAATTTCCAGCCCCTGTTTTATACAGCAAACTTTATAATGCAACGAAATTCTATTCAGCACGATAGCCTCCGTCACGAATTTTTCGTTTTCAAATTCTGGAAACGGGTACTCTTTCAGAACACGCGTATAATATATCAAACCTTTGTCTCCTTTTACGGATAAAGAATAATAAAGGTCATAGTGAGAACAAAGCAGATTGTCCTCAGGTAAAGAAGTCCCAATCAGATTGCCCTGCGGATCCAACGAATTGCAGGAGAAACCGGCGACCTGAGGATTATCCTTATGTTTTAAATGATAGGTACGTATCACCTCCAAAGCATCCTCCCGATAATAATCGTCGGAATCCATGCAAATAAAGATTTCACCTTTTGCGATTCCCACGGCTTTGTTGAATGCTCGATGCTTCCCCCCGTTTTCCTGCCGGACATAAACGATCTGGATTCTGTTTTCACCGATCCATTTCCGAAACAATTCTTCCGTATGGTCAGTCGAACCGTCATCAACAACAATCCATTCGAAATCCTGTAACGTTTGCGCAAGCAAATGTTCATAGGTTCGGTTTATCGCATTTGCCCGGTTATAGGTAGGTGTAAATATGCTAAACAAGGGAGTCTCCATAAGTTTCCATCAATTTGTCAATGTCCGAAAAAAGTTCGTTGTTGGAACGCAGCCACTCGGGGTCTTTGTCCCACCAGCGGAATTTCAACAGGAAATCCCGCTGCTTCTCTTCGAAACGAAAACGGAGGAGATCTGCCGGCCCCCCCCCATAAATGGCGTAGGGAGGCACATCTTTCGTCACGACCGAATTGGCGCCGATTACCGCTCCGTCACCGATTCTGACACCGTTGACGATGGTCGTATTGGCCCCGATCCATACGTCGTTACCGATGCTGACCGGCGGGAACTGGTCATACTGCTCCCGATCGGAAAAAAGCCCCTTGAGAAAGAG
>JAIDUZ010000033.1 GCA_029059935.1 Alistipes sp. | reverse complement strand
CAGGACTTCATCGACTGGGTCGAGAAGAACTGCCACTTCTGCGATACGCTCGTCGACCGCATCGTTCCCGGTTTCCCGCGCGATACCATCAACGAAATCAAGGAGGAGATCGGTTTCGACGACAACCTCGTCGTCAAGGCCGAGCTCTACCACCTCTGGGCCATCGGCGGTCCCGGTTACAAGGAGGTCATGAAGGAGCTGCCCCTCGACAAGGCCGGCCTGCACGTCATCTTCATGCCCTCCATCAAGCAGTTCCGCGACAAGAAGGTGCGCATCCTCAACGGTTCGCATACCGGCATGGTGCCCATCGCTCTGCAGATGGGTTGCGAGACGGTCATGGACGCTTTCAACACGCCCGCCATCGAGAAGTTCATCAACGACATGGTCGCCGAGGAGGTCATCCCCATGATCGAGGAGGATCAGGCCGAGTTGAAGGAGTTCGCCGCCGGCATCCTGGAGCGCTTCTACAACCCCTACATCAAGCACATGCTGAAGTCCATTTCGCTCAATTCGTTGTCGAAGTGGGAGGCGCGCAACTATCCCACCGTCAAGGACAATTGGTTCAAGGCACGGCGCGTTGCCCGGCACGAGTGCTTCACGTTCGCCGCGTTGTTGTCCCTCTACGGTCCCGAGAGCGGCTTCCAGCCCGACGATACGCAGGAGTTCGTGGACTATATCCGCAGCAATTGGAACCCCGCCGACTTGGAGGGCACCGTTTCGAAGATCGTGCGCGAGAGCGGCATCTTCACCGTCGACTTCTCCGAGGTTCCGGGCTTCATTCCTGCCGTGGCGGCTTACCTGGCCGACATCCGCGAGTCGGGCATGGCCAAGGCGTTGGACAAGTTCCTCAACAAGTAGATTCATCGTTCATCCGGGGCAGGAGTGCGGCTCTCAGAGCAGGGCGCTCCCGCCCCTTTTTTCGAGCATAGAGCCATGAAACGGTTTCTGAAAATCAACGCCGCGGACAACGTCGCTGTGGCCCTCGCCGACGACCTCCGGGCCGGCGAGTCGTTCGACATCGACGGCGCGCGGGTCACCCTGCGCGAGGACATCGCCCGCGGTCACAAGTTCGCCTTGCGCGACATCGCCCAGGGCGAGAATGTCGTCAAGTACGGTTATCCCATCGGCCACGCCTCCGAGCCCGTCGCCGCAGGTGCGTGGATACATTCCCACAACCTCAAGACCAACCTCCGCGACGACCTGGAGTATACCTACGCGCACAAGGTCTACGACGTCGACTGCCCCAAGCGCGACGTCAAGGTCATGGGTTACCTCCGCAAGAACAATACGATGGGCATCCGCAACGAGTTGTGGATCGTGCCTTCGGTCGGTTGCGTCAACGGCCAGGCCCAGGCCATCGCCGCGCGCGTCAAGGCCGAATGCGATTGTTCGCACCTCGACGACGTGCGGGTCTATACCCACAACTACGGTTGTTCGCAGCTCGGCGACGACCACGCCAACACCCAGCGTGCCTTGGCCGCTCTGGTCAAGCATCCCAATGCCGGCGCCGTCCTCGTGTTGGGCCTCGGGTGCGAGAACAACCAGGTCTCGGCTCTCAAGGAGACCATCGGCGAGTGGGACGACGAGCGCGTCAAGTTCCTCATCGCCCAGGAGGTCGAGGACGAAATCGCCGCAGGTTTCGAAATCTGCCGCGGCCTCGTCGAGAAAACCCGCGCCGACAAGCGCCAGCCCCTGCCCCTTTCCTACCTCCGCGTCGGTCTCAAATGCGGCGGTTCCGACGGATTCTCCGGCATCACGGCCAATCCGCTCGTCGGCCTCTTCTCCGACTGGCTCATCGCCCAGGGCGGCACCACCGTCCTCACCGAGGTGCCCGAGATGTTCGGCGCCGAAACCATCCTCATGGACCGCGCCGAGAGCCGGCAGATTTTCGAGCAGACCGTTTGTCTTATCAACGATTTCAAGGGTTACTTCCGCAAGTTCGACCAGCCCATCTACGAGAATCCTTCGCCCGGCAACAAGAAGGGCGGCATCACCACTTTGGAGGAGAAGTCGCTGGGTTGCGTTCAGAAGGGCGGCGCCCAGCAGGTCGTCGACGTCTTGAAGTATACGCAGCCCATTTGCAAGCAGGGTCTCAACCTCTTGCAGGCTCCCGGCAACGACCTCGTCGCTGCTTCGGCCCTCGCCCTGTCGGGTTGCCAGCTCGTGCTCTTCACCACCGGGCGCGGTACGCCGTTCGGGGCTTTCGTGCCTACGATGAAGATTTCCACCAATACGCAGCTTTCGAAGTTCAAGTCCAACTGGATCGACTTCAATGCCGGGTCTTTGGTCGAGGACGAAGAGCCGCAGGCCGTCTTGGAGCGCTTCATCGACAAGATTCTCGCTACGGCCGACGGCGAGCACCTGCTCCACGAGAAGACCGGCTTCAAGGAGATCGCCATCTTCAAGACCGGCGTCACGTTGTAAGGTGAAAAGTGAAAGGTCGAAGGTGAAAGGTACTTTCCCTTTCGGCTTTGTCGGTCCCGGTTCGTATCTTCGGTGCGTTCCGGGAAGTTCACCGGTAATAAGTAGTCGTATGATTCCGTATCGTTGCGGAGCGTTCGCCCGGGCCGATTGCGGGGGTGCACCGGAAAGGTCAGCTCCGAGCGGCTGGGCGGGAGCCTTGCTGTTATCGGCGCAGAGCGGAAGCATGCGATAAAAACACAGAACCAATGAACCGTATCTTTTTCTTTTTGTTCGTTTTCTTGGGCGTTTGTTGTACTCCGGAGCAAGAGAAAACCGTCTATGTTGTCGATTGCAACGGCGGCGGCGACTTCACCACGGTGCAGGCGTGCTTCGATGCCCTGCCGTCCAAGCCCGCCGGGTGGCGCACCGTGCGTATCATGCCCGGCACCTACCGCGAGAAGGTCACCCTCGACGTCTACAAGGACAAGGTCCGGGTCGTCGGCGTGGGCGGCCGCGACAGCGTCCGCATCGTCTGGAACGACTTCTCCGGCAAGGTCGTCGACGGTTACGAGATGACCACCTACGATTGCTGGACTTTCTCCGTCCAGGCCGACGATGTCTGGTTGGAGGGTCTCACCGTCCAGAACGACGCCGGCAGGGTGGGGCAGGCCGTGGCCCTGGAAACCAGGGGCGACCGCATCCTGCTGAGCGATTGCGCTTTGATAGGCGATCAGGACACCTTCTTCACCAAGGGCTACGTCTCGCGCGTGCATGTCGAGAATTCCCATATCGAGGGCACCACCGACTTCATCTTCGGTCCTTCGATCGTCTTGTTCGACGATTGTACCATCCATTGCAAGTCCGACAGCTTCATCACCGCCGCCTCGACCACCGAGCGCAACAAGTACGGCTACGTCTTCCGCAATTGCCGCGTGACGACCGGCGACAGCGTCTCCAAGCTCTACCTCGGGCGTCCGTGGAAATCCACCGCCCGCACCGTGTGGCTCGCCTGCGAGCTCCCCGCCGCCATCCGCCCCGAGGGGTGGCATAATTGGCGCGACCCCGCCCGCGAGCGTACTTCGTTCTACGCCGAGTGGCGTTGCACGGGCCCCGGTGCCGACCGCCGCGGCCGCGTGGCGTGGTCGCACGAGCTCTCCGACGAGGAGGCCGCCGACTATGCGCCCGAACTCATTTTCGCCAAAAAGACCGGTTCCGAACAGTTCCACGACGATTGGACGGGCCGTTTTCAAACCGATCACAACCTATGAAAAAAACGCTTGCTTCGCTTTGCGGCCTCTTGTTCGCCGCCGCAGTCCCGGCCCAGACGGTCTGGACGCCCGACCTCGGTAACGGGAAGTATAAGAATCCCGTGCTCTATGCCGATTATTCCGACCCCGACGTCATCCGCACGGGCGACGATTATTGGTTGACCGCTTCGTCGTTCAACTGCG
>JAIDUZ010000032.1 GCA_029059935.1 Alistipes sp. | reverse complement strand
GTTGCTGGAGTACCTCAAGGAGGTCGACATCGAGCGCTACCGCGCCATCGTCAAGACGCTCAACCTCCGCAAGTAGTCCGCTGGGGAAGAAATGAGGGCAATTCCCGAAAAGGGGTTGCCTTCATTTTCGTAGTAAAACTTCTTTTCCCGAAGAGGAGGGGCAATCCGGGCGGCCGCGGCCGCAGCCTGCGGGGCGAACCCGGCGAAGCCGGTGTCTGCGAGCCTCCGCGCCGGGAGGCTGCGGCTCGTGCAACTCTGCGAGTTGCAGATCGCTTCTTCCGGAATCCATCGAATTTCAAGATTACACAACAGGTTAATATTTTTATGGAAGACAACAAGCTGTACAACGCAGTCCGCAAGATCATCACGCTGGCCGACGGCCGTACGATCGAGATCGAAACGGGCAAACTGGCCAAGCAGGCCGACGGCTCGGTGGTCGTCAAGATGGGCGACACCATGCTGCTCGGCACCGTCGTCGCGGCCAAGGACGCCAAACCCGACACCGACTTCATGCCCTTGCAGGTAGAATACAAGGAGAAATATGCTTCGTGCGGCCGCTATCCCGGCGGTTTCATGAAGCGCGAGGGCAAAGCCAACGATTCCGAGGTGCTCACCGCACGTCTGATCGACCGCGCCCTGCGCCCCCTCTTCCCCTCCGATTACCATGCCGAGGTCTACGTCACCGTCAACCTCATCTCGGCCGACAAGGACATCCAGCCCGACGCCCTGGCCGGTCTGGCCGCTTCGGCCGCACTGGCCGTGTCCGACATTCCGTTCGGCGGCCCCATCTCCGAGGTCCGCGTCGTCCGCAAGAACGGCCAGTATGCCATCAACCCCGGTTTCTCGGAGATGGCCGAGTGCGACCTCGACATCATGGTCGGCGGTACGATCGACAACATCCTCATGGTCGAGGGCGAGATGAAGGAGGTCTCCGAGGAGGTGATGCTCGGCGCCATCAAGTTCGCCCACGAGGAGATCAAGAAGCACTGCGCCGTGCAGATCGAGCTCTCCAAGGAGCTCGGCAAGGACGTCAAGCGCACCTACTGCCACGAGGTCAACGACGAGGAGCTGCGCCAGACCATCATCCGCGAGCTCTACGACAAGGCCTACGCCATCGCCACCAGCGGCACCATGAAGCACGAGCGCAGCGACATGTTCGACGCCCTGGAGGCCGAGTTCGCCTCGCGCTTTACGGAGGAGGAGCTCGTCGAGAAGGCGCCGCTCATCCACAAGTACTTCCACGACGACGTGCAGAAGAAGGCCATGCGCAACATGATCCTCGACGAGGGCAAGCGCCTCGACGGCCGCCGCACCGACGAAATCCGCCCCATCTGGTGCGAGGTCGGCTACCTGCCCGCCGCCCACGGTTCGGCCATCTTCACCCGCGGCGAGACGCAGTCGCTCACGACCGTCACGCTCGGCACCAAGCTCGACGAGAAGGTCAAGGACGAGGTCCTCGTCCAGGGCACCGAGCAGTTCGTGCTGCACTACAACTTCCCGCCCTTCTCCACCGGCGAGGCCAAGGCCGCCCGCGGTCTGAGCCGCCGCGAAATCGGTCACGGCCACCTCGCATGGCGCGCCCTCAAGCCCATGATTCCGCTGGGTGAGGAGAACCCCTACGCCGTGCGCGTCGTGTCGGACATCCTCGAATCCAACGGTTCGTCGTCCATGGCTACCGTCTGCGCCGGTACGCTGGCCCTGATGGATGCCGGCGTCAAGCTCAAAAAGCCCGTGTCGGGTATCGCCATGGGTCTTATTTCCGACTCCGCCACCGGCAAGTGGGCCGTGCTCTCCGACATTCTCGGCGATGAGGACCACCTCGGCGACATGGACTTCAAGGTGACGGGTACGGCCGACGGCATCACCGCCACGCAGATGGACATCAAGGTCGACGGCCTCTCCTACGAGGTGCTCGCCGCCGCCCTCGAACAGGCTCGCAAGGGCCGCATGCACATCCTCGGCAAGCTCACCGAGTGCATCGCCGAGCCGCGTGCCGACTACCGTCCGTTCGTGCCGCGCATCGTTCAGATCACCATCCCGCAGGATATGATCGGTGCCGTCATCGGCCCCGGCGGCAAGGTCATCCAGGACATCCAGAAGACCACCGGCACCACCATCACCATCACCGAGGACGACAACAAGGGTTATGTCGACATCTTCGGTGTCGACAAGGCTGCCCTCGACGGTGCCCTGGCCCGCATCAAGGCCATCGTTGCCGTGCCCGAGGTGGGCGAGACCTACCATGGCAAGATTCGCTCTATCGTCGCTTTCGGCGCCTTCGTCGAAATCATGCCCGGCAAGGATGCCCTGCTCCACATCTCGGAAATCGACTACAAGCGCTTCGAGACCATGGACGAGACGGGTCTGAAGGAAGGCGACGAAATCGATGTCAAGCTCATCGGTGTCGACGCCAAGACCGGCAAGCTCAAGCTTTCGCGCAAGGCCCTGCTGCCCAAGCCCGAAGGCTACGTGGAGCGCGAACGCCGCCCGCGTCCCGAACGCGGAGAGCGCCGCGACCGGTAAAACAGTGATACGGCGATGTTTCGGGCGGAAATTTTTTCACAAAATCCGCCCGAAATATTGCACGTTCAGCGAAAGTTTCCTACATTTGCGCTATCGGGCCTTTTCTGCGGCGGTTTTTGCAGGAGGCCGGGTATCGGGAGCCGGTTCGAGCCGAGGGTCGGGCCCTGAGATAAGGGCCGGGCTTAAGACAAGGCCGGATTCAAGGCGCCTGGCTCTGAGAATATTAGGTGTTCGAAGATAGGGCCGGGTATCGGGAGGGCCGGAGAAACAAGGCCGGACCTGTGGATGCCGGCGCTTGGGACATCGGGTGCCGGGCTCTCTGCGAACGTGAGAAATGAAGACTGAAGGCAAACAAAATAAACACATTATTAAAAGTAAGACCATGAAAAACGTAATGAAATTGAGCATCGTGCTCGTTGCTGCCGCCCTGGCATTTTCGAGCTGCAATTGCTTCAAGAAGATGGCCAAGAACCGCGACGAGGTGAACCTGACCGTCAATCCCGAGGTGCTGACGCTGAACAACGGCATCGTTGCCGCCGACATCACCGTCACATTCCCCGAGGCTTATTTCAACAAGAAGGCCGTTGTCAAGGTGACTCCCGTCATCGTCTTCGACGGCGGCGAAGTTGCCGGCACGCCCAAGTTCTACCAGGGTTCGAAGGTCGACGACAACTATGCTGTCATCGACAACAACGGCGGCAGCTACACGCAGCACGTCGAGTTCCCCTATGATCCCCGCATGGACCAGTGCGCGCTCCAGCTCCGCGCCGAAATCAAGTGCCCGAGCGGCAGCTGCAAGGAGTTCACGCTCGTGAACCTCAACGACGGCGCCATCCCCACCAAGGAGCAGGCCGCCGTGCTGGCCGGCACCGACGAGGTTGCCAAGGCCGCTCTTGCCAAGGAGTTCGGTCTGACGGTCGCTTACGGTCTGAACACCCTGCAGAAGGACCTCAAGTACGGCGACATCATGGAGCCCATGGCCAACAACTACAAGCGTGTGACCACCGTCGTCGACAAGACCGACCTGCTCTACGCCATCAATTCGTCGGTCGTGACGAAGAAGAACGAGCGCAAGGCCGACCTCGGCGAGTTCAAGAACAACGTCAACAAGAACCTTGAGAACGACCGCGCCACGCAGAACATCGCTGTCAAGGGCTACGCTTCGCCCGACGGTCCCGAGAAGTTCAACGACAAGCTCTCGAAGGCTCGCAGCGAGTCCGGCAAGAAGGTCGTAGCCAAGCTGCTCAAGAACTCGGGTCTCGACATCGACGCTGCCGCCTACGGTGAGGACTGGGAGGGCTTCAAGGAGCTCGTCGAGAAGTCCGACATCAAGGATAAGAACCTCATTCTCCAGGTGCTGAGCCTCTACAACTCGCCCGCCCAGCGCGAGAGCGAAATCAAGAACATGTCGTCGGTATTCAACGAACTCAAAAGCGACATCCTCCCCGAGCTGCGCCGTTCGCAGATCGTCAACAGCACCGACATCCAGGGCAAGACCGACGCCGAAATCATGGCCGCCTACCGTAACGGCGACGAGCTGACCGTCGAGGAGTACCTCTACGCTGCCGATAAGCTCGCCAACGGTGCCGCCGAGCAGGTTTCGATTCTCTCGGCCGCTGCCAAGAAGTACAACGACGCCCGCGTCTACAACAACCTCGGCGTAGCTCAGACCAAGGCCGGTCAGAAGGCTTCGGCTCTGCAGTCGTTCGAGAAGGCCGCCAAGCTCGATTCGTCGAAGGAGCTCAACAAGAACCTCCTCCTCGCCAACCTTGCCAACGGCCGGACCGCCGAGGCCAAGAAGTACGCTCAGTCGGCCGATGCCGAGAGCAAGGCCGCTCTGGCTGCCGCTCAGGGCGACTACAAGGCTGCCGCCAACACGCTGGAGGGTTACAACGCCGCTGTCGCTTCGGTCATGAACAACGACCTCGCCGCTGCCAAGAAGGCCATCGCCAAGGACAACTCGGCCGATGCCGACTACCTGCGCGCCGTAATCGCTGTCAAGGAGGGTGACCTCAACACCGCCAATGCTCAGCTCAAGAGCGCCGTGGCCAAGAACCCCGCTCTCGCCGACAAGGCTGCCAAGGACATCAACCTCAAGGCGCTGCGCTAATCCGCACCCGCCTTGTGCATACGACAGGCCCGGAGCTCAATGCTCCGGGCCTGTCTTGTTTTTCGTCTTTCGGGCCGACCGGCTTGCCCCGGCGTCCCTCGGTGGTGCATGTCCTTTTGCGAGTCCCGCTGGTTTCTGCCCGAATCCCCGCAATCCGTCATCGCGAGTTTCCTTTGTCATTCTGAGGAGCAGGGCGACGAAGAATCTATAACAGCGAAAACAGATTCTTGACGACGCTACGCTTGTCGTTCTCCTCCTTGCGAGGCAGAGACTACAAGCTGTCTCTGCACTCGCTTCGTTCGTCGATTCGCTACGCTCAGAATGACAATTCGCATCTTTTTGTCTTAAAATAGAAACGATTTCTTGTTGCCCGACTCGCGCTTTGCGCGACCGCCCCCAGCCGGGCAACGACGAAGCACTGCGACTTGCAATCATAAATCCCGGCTCTTAGCCGGGCGTCGCTATGCTCCTCAGAATGACAGGGTGGGCGGGAGTTACTTGCAATGACGAGGCAGGGTTTTCGGGCGGGAGCCTGCGGGGCACGCCCGGCGCCAGCCGGATAGTTGCGGGCCTCCGCTGGGGGAGGCTCCGGCCCGCCCCCGTTAAGAACGGGGTTTTGTAAATTTTGCGGCCTGCATTGCTAAGACGTGGGAGTTAACAGATTCTTCGTCGCTACACTCCTCAGAATGACGCCCCGTTAAGAACGGGGTTTTATTATTTTGCATGCCCAGCCGCCAGCGGCCTACATGACCGAAAGGCGGGAGCTGCGAAGAACCGAGAGAGGGGCAGGGAATTGGGGACGGGCGATAAAAAACTTCCGGCCCGCCCGAAGGCAGACCGGAAGCGTCGATATATGAAGGTGTGAAAAAGTTACTTCACCTTGGGACCGGCGGCCACGAGGCTCTTGCCCTCGGCGTTGCCCGTGAACTTCACGAAGTTCTTCACGAAGCGGTTGGCCAGGTCCTCGGCCTTGGTCTCCCACTCCTTGGGGTTCTTGTAGGTGTCGCGCGGGTCGAGAATCTTGGGATCGACACCCGGCAGCTGGGTCGGCACCTTGAAGTCGAACATCGGGATGGTCTTGGTCGGGGCCTTGTCGATCGAACCGTCGAGGATGGCGTCGATGATGCCGCGCGTATCCTTGATGGAGATGCGCTTGCCCGTGCCGTTCCAACCCGTGTTGACGAGGTAGGCCGTGGCGCCCGACTGCTTCATGCGCTTCACGAGCTCCTCACCGTACTTGGTGGGGTGGAGCGAGAGGAATGCGGCGCCGAAGCAAGCCGAGAAGGTCGGCGTGGGCTCGGTGATGCCGCGCTCGGTGCCGGCCAGCTTGGCGGTGAAGCCCGAGAGGAAGTAGTACTTGGTCTGCTCGGGGGTCAGAATCGAAACGGGAGGCAGCACGCCGAAAGCGTCGGCCGAGAGGAAGATGACCTTCTTGGCGGCGGGAGCCTTCGAAACGGGCTTCACGATGTTCTTGATGTGGAAGATGGGGTACGACACGCGGGTGTTCTCCGTGACGGACTTGTCGGCGAAGTCGATCTTGCCCTTCTTGTCGACGGTGACATTCTCCAGCAGTGCGTTGCGGCGGATGGCGTTCCAGATGTCGGGCTCCGACTCCTTCGAGAGGTTGATGACCTTGGCGTAGCAGCCGCCCTCGAAGTTGAAGACGCCGTCGTCGTCCCAGCCGTGCTCGTCGTCGCCGATGAGCTGGCGCTTGGGGTCGGTGGAAAGGGTGGTCTTGCCCGTACCCGACAGACCGAAGAAGACGGCCGTCTCGCCCTTCTCGTTGGTGTTGGCCGAGCAGTGCATCGAGGCGATGCCCTTGAGCGGCAGCAGGTAGTTCATGTAGGAGAACATACCCTTCTTCATCTCGCCGCCGTACCAGGTGTTGATGATGACCTGCATCTTCTCGGTGAGGTTGAAGACCACGGCCGTCTCGGAGTTGAGACCCAGCTTCTTGTAGTTCTTCACCTTGGCTTTCGAAGCGTTGAGCACCACGAAGTCGGGCTCGCCGTACTCCTCCAGCTCGGCGTCGGTCGGACGGATGAACATGTTCTTCACGAAGTGAGCCTGCCAGGCCACTTCCATGATGAAGCGGATTTTCAGACGCGTGTTCTCGTTGGCACCGCAGAAGGTGTCGACGACGTAGAGCTTCTTGCCCGACAACTCCTTGGAAGCGATCTTCTTGAGCTCTTTCCACGCAGCTTTCGTCACGGGCTTGTTGTCGTTCTTGTACTCGTCGGAGGTCCACCAGATGGTGTCCTTGGTGGTCTCGTCCATCACGAAGAACTTGTCCTTGGGCGAACGGCCGGTGTAGACGCCCGTCATCACGTTCACGGCGCCCATCTCGGTGAGCTGGCCCTTTTCGAAGCCGCGCAGGCCCTTCTTGGTCTCCTCGCGATAGAGCTCGTCGTAGGAGGGATTGTACACGATCTCGGTGGCACCCGTGATCCCGTACTTCTTCAGATCCAACTTGTCCATAATCAAACTATTTTTAAATTAAACCTCTTCCGTTTCCGCAGCTCCGCGCCCCGGAGGCGCAGCGCTTTTTTCCGACGCAAAGTTAGAAAAACTTTCCTTTTTGTGAAAAATATAACAACGAATTTTCCGAAAAAACCTGATAATTTTTTCTTCCTGCTTATCCGGTTCATTCATAGCCCGTTCGGCAGGCTCAACAATCGTTCCAGTCCGGCTGGCGGCCGGGCCTTGCGATGGCGTTTCGGTCTGCACGACGTCGCAACTTTGCGCCCGGGAGGGGTTCGCGCCTTTTTAGTCCCTCCGCCGCCGACGGCTCAGACATCGGGGCGGAATTATTGGGTATGGGGAGCAACGAGGGGGCTGCCGAACCGAAAAGGATGAAAAAAACACTTCGGGGCTTTCGCTTTTCAACGGTTTTTTCGTAACTTCGAATTCGCCATGGCCGGACTCTATTTCCATATCCCGTTCTGCAAGCGCGTGTGCGCCTACTGCGACTTCTTCAAGAGTGCCGACCTGCGGCGGCTCGGCGACACGCTGGCGGCCATGCACGACGAACTCGACCGGCAAAGAGAGTACCTGGGCGGCGAATCGCTCCGCACGATTTATTTCGGCGGCGGCACGCCGTCGCTCTGCTCGCCGCAGCAAATCGGCGGGCTGCTGGAGCATGCCGCCGGTCTGTTCGACTGCTCGGCCGTGGAGGAGACTACCCTCGAAGCCAATCCCGACGACCTCGACGGCCCCCGGCTGGAAGCCTGGCGCAAAGCCGGCATCGACCGTCTTTCCATCGGCATCCAGTCGATGGACGACGCCTGCCTGCGGCTGATGAACCGTCGTCACACGGCTGCCCAAGCTGTGGAAGCGGTGGAGACGGCCCGGGCGGCGGGTTTCGACAATATCACCGTGGACCTGATTTACGGCGTTCCGGGATTCACGGGCGATTCGCTGCGCCGGTCGCTCGACGTCGTGCTCCGCCTGCGGCCCGAGCATGTTTCGGCATACCATTTGACCGTCGAACCCGATACGGCGTTCGGCCGCCGGGCCGCACGGGGCGAATTCGTGCCGGTGGAGGAGCAGGTGAGCGAAGAGGAGTTCGAGGTCGTGCACCGCACGCTCGCGGCCGCCGGATACGAACACTACGAAGTCTCGAATTTTGCGCTGCCGGGGCGGCGGGCGCGCCACAATGCGGCCTACTGGCGCGGCGAGAAATACTTGGGCATCGGTCCTGCGGCCCACTCCTACGACGGGAGCGAACGCCATTGGAACGTGGCCTCCGTCGAACGCTACATTGCCGGCGAACCGCCCGGGCGCGAGGTGCTGACCGACCGCGACCGCTTCAACGAATACCTGATGACGCGGCTGCGCACCGCCGAGGGCATCGACACCGACGAGACGGCCCGTCTTTTCGGAGCTGCGAGAGCGGAGCGCACGCAACGCGACGCGGCCCGGTTCGTGGCCGCAGGCACGCTTGTCGCCGCGGGGGGCCGTCTTGCCGTTCCGCCGGAGCGGTGGCTGGTGTCGGATGCCGTAATCGGCGCGCTGTTCGAAAGCGACGACTCGTGCTGAGTCGGACGGTGGAAACGGTCGGCGATCGGGTCGCCGTTTCCGGCTGCCGCCTGCCCGAACGGGAGGAACCGCCGGGAAGGCAATGTTAAATTATTCTTAAATTTTTTAAAGAATTATCCCTCCGGAGGCGCTCCGACAGCCCCGGGGATAGCGTAAAACGGCCTGCTGCGGGCGGCGGTCTTTGCTTAATATAAATATAAGTGTTAACTTTGTGCCCGATTTTATGCCTCATACCAAGTAAATTACAAATCGAAAAATAGATTATGAGCAACGCGAAACTGACCCCCGACTACCTGTTCGAAGTGAGCTGGGAGGTCTGCAACAAGATCGGCGGCATCCACACCGTCGTCTCGACCAAGGCACAGACCGCAACCCGCAGATTCGGCGACCGCTACCTGCTGATAGGTCCCGACCTGTCGCACGAGGGCGTCAATCCCGAGTTCGAGGAAGACCCCAACCTGCTCCGCAACTGGCGTCAGAGCGTCTACGGCGAGGGCATCCGCATCCGCGTGGGCCACTGGAAAATCAAGGGCGAACCTACGGCCATTCTGATCGACTTCACGTCGCTCTTCCCCCGCAAGGACGAGATTCTGAAGAAGCTGTGGGAGGACTACCACGTCGATTCGATTTCGGGTCAGTGGGACTACATCGAACCCGTGCTGTTCGGCTATGCGGCCGGCAAGGTCATAGCCTCCTATGTCGACACCTTCTGCACCGCCACGGAGAAGGTCGCCGCCCACTTCCACGAATGGATGACGGCCGCCGGCGGTCTCTACCTGCGCCGCAACGCGCCCTATGTCGCCACGCTCTTCACCACCCACGCCACCGTCATGGGCCGCTGCATCGCCGGCAACGGACTGCCGCTCTACAACGACCTGACGAAGTTCAACGCCGACGAACTGGCGCGTCAGTTCAACGTTGTGGCCAAGCACTCCATCGAGAAGATGGCCGCCACCTACCACGACGCTTTCCTCACCGTGAGCGACATCACGGCCAACGAATGCAAATACCTGCTCAGCCGCGAGGTCGACGGCGTGACGCCCAACGGCTTCGAGAACGACTTCGTATGGCAGGGCGCCGAGTACGACGCCAAGCGCGCCGCAGCCCGCAAGGCCATGATCGAGGTGGCCGAAGCGTGCCTGGGCACCAAGTTCTCGACCGACCCGCTCATCGTCGGCACGAGCGGCCGCTACGAATTCCGCAACAAGGGTCTCGATGTCTTCATCGAGTCGCTGAAAACGCTGGCCTCCTCCGGACAGCTCGACCGCGAGGTGCTGGTCTACATCACCGTTCCGGCTGGCAACCGCGGTCCGCGCCCCGACCTGCAGGCCCACCTGGCCGATGCGTCGAACCCCATCGACGGCAGCCGCTACAAGTATTCGACCCACCTGCTGGAATATCCCGACAGCGACCCCGTGGTCCATGCGCTGAACGGCTCGGTCCTCACGACCGCCGACTCGAAGGTGAAGGTCATCTTCGTACCCACCTACCTCAACCGCAACGACGGCATCTTCGGCAAGGACTACTACGAACTCCTGGTGGGCATGGACCTGACGGTCTTCCCGTCGTACTACGAACCCTGGGGCTACACCCCGCTGGAGTCGGTGGCCTTCTCCGTGCCGACCGTCACCACGACGCTCGCAGGCTTCGGCCTGTGGGTGGGCAAACAGCCCGAGCATGAGGGCGTGACGGTCATCCGCCGCGACGACTACAACGACGGCGAGGTGGTGGCTGCCATCGCCGACGCCCTGCTGCGCTTCTCGCAGCTCGACGAAAAGCAGGTGGCCAAGGCCCGCGAATCGGCTCTGGAGATTTCGAAGTCGGCCCTTTGGGAACACCTCTACGCTGCCTACGAGAATGCCTATGCCGAGGCCATCGAGACCTCTGTCGTACGCACCAACCGCGCCGTGCTCGATGACGGCGGTTCGAAGAACGAACAAATCAACTTCGTGCGCCAGCAGCTCTTCGTAGAGAAACCCAACTGGAACCGCATGATGGTCGACAAGACCCTGCCGGCCCGCCTGCATGCTCTGGAAGAACTCTCGCGCAACCTGTGGTGGTGCTGGAATCCCGGAGCCCGCGACCTCTTCGAGAACATCGACCCCGCACTGTGGGCCGAGTGCGACCGCAATCCCATTGCGTTCCTCGACAAGCTCAGCATCGAACGTCTCAAGGAGCTGGAGAAAGACCCCGAATTCCTTGCCCGGCTCGACGCCGTATACGCCCAGTTCAACGACTACATGAACGAGAAGCCCGACCCGGCGACCACCACGGTCTCCTACTTCTCGATGGAGTACGGTCTGCACTCGTCGCTCAAGATTTATTCGGGCGGTCTGGGCATCCTGGCCGGCGACTACCTCAAGGAGGCTTCGGACAAGAACGTGCCGATGGCCGCCGTGGGTCTCCTGTACCGCTACGGCTACTTCACCCAGCGGCTCTCGGCCCAGGGTGCGCAGGAAGCCACCTACGAGGCGCAGAACTTCTACAAGCTGCCCATCTCGCCCGTGCGCGACGACGAGGGCAACTGGCTCACGGTGACCATCGCATTCCCCGGCCGTACGCTCTCGGCCCGCGTCTGGAAGTGTCAGGTGGGCCGCACCGACCTCTTCCTGCTGGACACCGACTTCGAGGACAACCTCGAAGAGGACCGTCAGATTACCCACTACCTCTACGGCGGCGACTGGGAGAACCGCCTCAAGCAGGAGATTCTGCTGGGCATCGGCGGTATCCGCGCCCTGCGCAAGCTGGGCATCAAGCATCAGGTGTTCCACTGCAACGAAGGCCACGCGGCGTTCATCGGCATCGAACGCATCCGCGAACTGGTGAACCACAAGAAACTGTCGTTCTCCGAGGCGCTGGAAGTGATCCGTTCGTCGTCGCTCTTCACGACCCACACCCCCGTGCCGGCCGGTCACGACGCTTTCCCCGAGCACATGATCCGTCAGTACATGTCGCACTACCCCGACGTGCTGGGCATCACGTGGGAGCAGTATATCAACCTCGGCAAGACCAACCCCAACGACCCGAACGAGAAGTTCTCGATGTCGGTGCTGGCCTGCAACCTTTCGCAGGAGGTCAACGGTGTGTCGTGGCTCCACGGCGAGGTGTCGAAAGACATCCTGGGCAACATGTGGCCGGGCTACTTCAAGAACGAGCTCCACATCGGCTACGTGACCAACGGCGTGCACTTCCCGACGTGGATCGCCACGTCGCTGCGCCGCCTCTACGCCCGCTACTTCGGCGACGGCTTCGAGGGCCACTCCTACAACATCCCGGCATGGCAGAAGGTGCACAACATTCCCGATGAGGAGCTGTGGAACGAGCGCATGTACCTTAAGAACCGTCTTATCAAGCACATCCGCCGTCGTTTCAGCGACCCCAACCAGGTGCGTCTCGACTCGCCGCGCCAGATGATTCAGATTATCGAGGGCATCAAGCCCGACGTGCTGACCATCGGCTTCGCACGCCGCTTCGCCACCTACAAGCGTGCCTACCTGCTCTTTACGAACCTCGACCGTCTGGCGGCCATCGTCAACAACAAGGAGCGCCCCGTGCAGTTCATCTTCGCCGGCAAGGCCCACCCCAACGACAAGCCGGGTCAGGACCTCATCAAGCGCATCGTCGAAGTGTCGGCCATGCCGCAGTTCGTGGGCAAGATTCTCTTCCTGCAGAACTACGACATGGAACTGGCCCGCCGCATGGTGCAGGGCGTCGACGTATGGCTCAACACCCCCACGCGTCCGCTGGAGGCGTCGGGCACGTCGGGCGAAAAGTGCGTGATGAACGGCGTCATGCAGTTCTCGGTGCTTGACGGCTGGTGGGTCGAGGGCTACAAGGAGGGTGCCGGCTGGATGCTTCCGATGGAACGCACCTTCGCCGACCAGCACTACCAGGACGAACTCGACGCCGAGATGATTTACAACACCATCGAGGAGCAGATCGCCCCGCTCTACTACCAGCGCGAACAGGACGGCATTCCCCACGCGTGGGTGTCGTCGGTGAAGCGCTGCGTGGCCGACATCGCGTCGAACTTCACCACCAACCGCATGCTGACCGACTACGAAGAACGTTTCTACAACAAACTTGCGGCCCGCAAGCAGGAGATCGTGGAGGGCGGCTACAAGCTGGCCCGCGAAATCGCAGCCTGGAAGCGCAAGGTGTCGGCCGCCTGGGACCAGGTGCGCGTGGTGGACGTGCAGCGTGTCAAAATCGAACGGGAAGCCGTCTTCGTAGGCGAGAAGTACCACTTCGAAGTGAAGCTCGACATAGCCAACCTCCGGCCCGAAGACCTCGGCGTGGAGATGGTCATCGCCCGGCAGATTGTCGGCGGGCAGGCCGTCAACGTCACCCGCACCGTGGGGCTGGAGTGCTCGAAGGCGGAGGGCAGCCTCGTGACCTACACGCTCGACTACACGCCCGACCGCACGGGTACGTTCGACGTGGCCCTGCGAGTCTTCCCCCGCAACGAACACCTGCCTCACCGCATGGACTTCGCCCTGGTCAAGTGGGCCTAAGTTCGTGAAAAAAAGACGCCGGCGGTCGGGAAACAGGAGTCGTTCCGGCCGCCGGCGCCGTTTTTACAGACGCAAAACACCGCAAAAAGAGTCCGGAAGAAGAAATTTTTCGCAACCCGAGAACAAGTTGTCGAAAAAATTACTATCTTCATAACACAAAACAACGTCATCATCAGCATGTCAGCATTAACTTTCGACAAAAGCGAGTTGGGCAACCTGGAATATTCGCTCCAGCGGGAGATGCTCGCCACCGACCGCATCGGCGGCTACATGAGCACCACCATCGTCTGCTGCAATACGCGGCGCTACCACGGTCTGATCGTGGCGCCCATCGACGACAGCGACCGCACCTACCTGCTCCTCTCGTCGCTCGACGAGACGATCGTGCAGCACGACCAGAGCTTCAACCTGGCGCTGCACCGCTTCAAGGGAGTCTACGAACCGCGCGGCCACAAATACATCACCGACTTCCAGTATACGCCCACACCGACCATCACCTACCGCGTCGGCGGCGTCATCCTGCGCAAAGAGATGCTGTGGATACACAAGCGCACCCAGCTGATGATCCGCTACACGCTGGTCGACGCCCATTCCGAAACGCATCTGCGGCTGCGGCCCTTCCTGGCGTTCCGCGACAAACATGCGCTGACCTGTGCCAACATGGAGGCCAACGGCCACTCCTATCCGGCCGTCAACGGCGTGAAATGCCGGCTCTACGAATCGTTCCCGTGGCTCTACCTCCAGACGTCGAAACCCGGCACGGAATTCGTGCCTGCCCCCGACTGGTACTACAACTTCGAGTACCAGCAGGACCTTGCGCGCGGCTATGAAGGCCACGAAGACCTGATGACCACCGGCTACTTCGAGACCGAGCTGAAGAAAGGCGAAAGCATCATCTTCTCGGCGTCGCTCGACGAGATGGGCTCCACCAAGACCATCGAAGAGATGTTCGAAGCCTCCATTGCCCGGCGCACCCACAAGATCGACTTCATCAGCTGCCTCGAACATTCGGCGCGCCAGTTCGTCATCCGGCGCCCGGGCGAACGCACCGAGGTGGTTGCGGGCTATCCGTGGCATGGCGTTTCGGCCCGGCAGACCTTCATCGCGCTGCCCGGCCTGACGCTGGCCCAGGACCACAAGGAAGACTGCATCGACGCCCTCGACACGCAGGTGCGCGCCATGCGCGACGGCATGTTCACGGGTTCGGCGTCGGCCGCCGCGGCTGTCGACGCCCCGCTGTGGTTCTTCTGGACGCTCCAGCAACTCGAACGCAAACTCGACGGACAGAGCATCTGGCGCCGCTACGGCCAGGCCATGAAGGAACTGCTCGAAAGCTACCGGCGCGGAATCGCCGGACGGGCCGTCATGAACGACAACGGGCTGATATGGGCCTCGTCGGACGAAGCGCACCCGCTCACGTGGATGGATTCGGTGGTCGACGGTCGTGCCGTCACCCCGCGCAACGGCTACCAGGTGGAAGTCAACGCATTGTGGTACAATGCCGTATGCTATGCGCTCCGTCTTGCTGCCGAGAACGGCGACACGGAGTTCGTGGGAGCCTGGGAGGAGATACCCGCCCGCACGGCCGCGTCGTTCAACCGGCTGTTCCGTCTGCCGCAGGGCTACCTGGCCGACTATGTGGGCGACGGCGGAGCCGACGATGCCATCCGGCCCAACATGATCATAGCCTGCGGACTGCCCTACAAGATGCCCGACATCGAGACACAGATCGACGTGCTGCGCATCGTGCGCCAGCACCTGCTGACGCCCAAGGGCCTGCGGTCGCTCACGCCCCGCAACCCGCTCTACAAGGGCGTGTGCGACGGAACGCCCGCCGAGCGCGACTTCGCCGGAAAGAACGGTTCGGTGTGGCCGTGGCTGCTGCAGTTCTTCGTGCAGGCGTCGTTCGACATCGACGGCGACGCATTCCTGGCGCAGGCCGAGGAGATGCTTGCCTCGTTCGAGGAAGACATCCAGGTCTACGGCATCGGCTCCATCAACGACCTCTACGACGCCGACCCGCCCTACACCTATCGCGGGGCCATCTCGCAGGCGTGGAGCGTGGGTGCGGTGCTCAACATCTACCGCATGATCCGGGACCGTAAGGCGGGGAAATAAGCCGAGGGCGGGCTCTGCTGAGGTGAGGGAACGTGCGAGAAAGCGACCGATTTCGGCCTGCGCTGCACCACCCCTTGCAGCGAAGTTGCGCGGCGCCGAGCCGAAGGAATTCGGCGAACGGGGCCGGCAAGATTGGACAACAGAACCGGCGGGATTGGACAACAGAACCGGCGGGATTGGACAACAGAACCGGCAGAATTCGGCGAATGGAACCGGCGGGATTGGAGAACAAGACCGGGTGGATTCGATGAATGGGGCCGGCGGCTGGCCGAGGAGAGCTTCGAACGGCGCGAAACGGGGAGAAGAGACGGTTCGGGCCGGCCGAAGAGATGCTTCGAAAGGAGCGAAGAGACGAAACGAAAGTTATAAAGAAAGGAATAGAGTTATGAGAGTTTTAATGTTCGGCTGGGAGTTTCCGCCCCACATCGCCGGCGGTCTGGGCACCGCCTGCTACGGCATGACCCGCGGCCTGGCGCGCAACGGCGTCGATGTGACGTTCGTCGTGCCCCACGCCTACGGCGATGAGGATCAGCGTTTCACCCATGTGCTGAACGCCAGCGAAGTAGAGGCGCTATACGGATCGACGGGCAGCGGTGCCGACGATATTCTCGGCAACATGTCGTTCATCCGCATCGACTCCAACATGGTGCCCTACCTCTCGCCCGAGGAGTACGCCGACTACCACGAACGCTTCGTCAAGAGCGGACAGAGCACCTGGTCGACCACCGATGCCTGGAAGCAGCGCTACACCTTCTCGGGCAAGTACGGCGCCAACCTCATGGAGGAGGTGGCACGCTATGCCGTCGTCGCCGCCCAGGTAGCCCGCGACCTTGCAGGGCAGTTCGACGTCATCCATGCCCACGACTGGCTGACCTACTTCGCCGGCATCGCCGCCAAACGCGTCTCGGGCAAGCCCCTGGTGGTGCACATGCATGCCACCGAGTTCGACCGCAGCGGCGAGAATATCAACACGCAGGTCTACGCCATCGAGCGCGCCGGCATGCAGGCCGCCGACCGTGTTATGGCCGTCTCGAACCTCACGCGAAACATTGTCATCAACCGCTACGGCATCCCGGCCGAACGCGTGGTGACGATGCACAACGCCGTGCGTTTTGCCGAAAACTCCTCGGCGGCCCCCGAGCGCGGCGTCGACGACAAAATCATCACGTTCCTCGGCCGCATCACCTATCAGAAAGGCCCCGACTACTTTGTCGAGGCGGCCGCCAAGGTGCTCAAGCGCATGCCCAACGTGCGTTTCGTGATGGCCGGCTCGGGCGACATGATGAACCATGTCATCCGCCGTGTGGCCCGTCTCGGCATTGCCGACCGTTTCCACTTCACGGGATTCCTGCGCGGCGAAGATGTCCACAAGATGTTCCAGCTCTCCGACGTCTATGTCATGCCGTCGGTCTCGGAGCCGTTCGGCATCTCGCCCCTCGAAGCCATGCGCTCCAACGTGCCGGTCATCATCTCCAAGCAGAGCGGCGTGGCCGAAGTGCTGGACTATGCCGTGAAGGTCGACTACTGGGACGTCGACGCCATGGCCGACGCCATGTACGGCCTTATCAAATACCCCGCCCTGGCCAACATGTTCGCCGAAAAGGGCCTCGAAGAGGTCACCAACCTCAAGTGGAACAACGTGGCCGCCAAAATCAAGGCCGTCTACGAAGAGGTCGTTGCCGAAGCTGAAAACAAATAAAAACATAGACCCCCGATGAAAACCGTCTGCTTATATTTCCAGGTGCACCAGCCCTGGCGCCTGAAGAAATACCGCTTCTTCAACATGGGCAAGGACCACAACTACCTGGACGACCTGCTGAACCGCTCCATCATGCAGAAAGTCGCCCGCCAGTGCTACCTGCCGATGAACGCCCTGCTTCTGAAACTCATCCGCGAGAACGAGGGCCGCTTCCGCTGCTCGTTCTCCATCACCGGCACCGCCATCGAACAGTTCCGCGCCTTTGCCCCCGAGGTGCTCGCCTCGTTCAAGGAACTGGCCGCGACGGGCTGCGTGGAGTTCCTGGCCGAGACCTACTCCCATTCGCTCGCGTCGCTTGCCTCGAAAGAAGATTTCGTCGAGCAGGTACAGCTCCATGTCGAGACCATCGAACGGGAATTCGGACAGAAACCTGCGGCGTTCCGCAACACCGAACTTATCTACTCGGACGACATCGGAGCCATGGCTGCCGAAATGGGCTTCCGCACGATGCTGGCCGAAGGTGCCAAGCACGTGCTGGGCTGGAAGTCGCCCAACTTCGTCTATGCCAACGCCATCGACCAGCGCATGCGTCTGTTGCTGCGCAACTACAAGCTTTCGGACGACATTGCGTTCCGCTTCTCCGACCGCGGCTGGGACCAGTGGCCGCTGACGGCCGGGAAATTCGCGCAGTGGCTCGCTTCGGAAGAGACGCCGGGCGAAGTCATCAACTTGTTCATGGACTACGAGACCTTCGGCGAACACCAGACCGCCGACACGGGCATCTTCGAATTCATGAAGGAGCTGCCCCAGGCCCTGTCGGCCACCGGCTGCCTGGAATTCGCCACCGTGAGCGAAGCCGCCGACAGATACCAGCCCGTGTCGGTGCTCCACTGCCCCCACACCATGTCGTGGGCCGACGAGGAGCGCGACGTGACGGCCTGGATCGGCAACGAGTTGCAGAACGAAGCCTTCTCCAAACTTTACGGGCTCAAGGAGAAGATAGCCCGCTTGGACAATCCCGATTTCGACTACGTATGGAACTTCCTCCAGACCTCGGACCATTTCTACTACATGGCCACCAAGTGGCTGTCCGACGGCGACGTACACTCCTACTTCAACCCCTACGACTCGGCCTACGATGCGTTCATCAACTACATGAACGTGCTGGCCGACTTCATCATCGAAGTAGACAAGGCACTTGTCGCCAAGGAGGCATAGCCTCTGATTCCGACGGCCCGTTCGGCAAAGTCAGTCAGATTGGCTTTGTTGGGGGCTGAAGAGATAAGGAAAACGCACCCTGTGTCGGGTGCGTTTTCTGTTTCGAAGCAGCCGGGCAGATGCTTGGACGCAGCGCACGGCGAAGGCGTTGGAACGATTGCTACCGGTCAACGGGTCGACGAGCGAAGAGTGGAACCACAACAGCCCCCCGTTGTGATTGCCCGAGACCATGGGCGACGAAGCCCACGTGTAGCCATTCGTGCCGACATTGCCCAAGGCTCCCGACGCGGCGTTGCGGTTGCCCGCAGCAGGATCGGAGCCGTGGAACGCAATCGCTGGAATGGGTGCTGCGGAGAGGGGAACAAACAATACACAATTCAGAATGCAAAATTCATAATTATAAATCCTTTTCGAGGTTTGATTCGTGATCTGTCATTCTGAACGGAGCGAATCGACGAACGAAGCGAGTGCAGAGACAGCTTGCAGTCTCTGCCGAGCAAGGAGGAGAACGACAAGCGTAGCGTCGTCAAGAATCTGTATTAAGTTCGTCATGCAGATGTTTCACTTCGTTCAACATGACGCTTGCCGTGAGAAAAACAAGCATAGTACAATTGATGCTGCAAGAACCTGTTTCCTGTGTTCTCGCCCGGGCCGGCTGCGGGAGTCGCATCTTTGATGCGAGCCGGCCCCGGGCGCAAGGTCGAAGACCTTGATTATTCTTGGGGACCTCTACCTGCGGCGAGCAAACATTACGAAACCCAGTTAAGAACGGGGTTTTATTATTTTACGTTCTGCCCAAACAATATGCTGGAACCCATTGCAAATCCCTGCGTCTTTTACTTCCGCCTGCCCCGACGTTGGTAATTCGATAAAAATTCGTACCTTCGCGTAACCAAACCTACAGAAAGATGGCATATCGACGCATATTGCTGAAACTCAGCGGTGAATCACTCCAAGGCGAACAGAAATACGGGCTCTCGCCCGAAGTGCTCCGTTCCTATGCCGAGCAGATCGGGGCGGCCGTGGCTTCGGGTGTCCAGGTCGGCATCGTCATCGGCGGCGGCAACATCTTCCGCGGCATGACCGGCGCCCGCAGGGGCTTCGACCGCGTCAAGGGCGACCAGATGGGCATGCTCGCCACCATCATCAATTCGCTGGCGCTCCAGTCCATGCTCGAAGACTGCGGCGTGAAAGCCAAGGTGCTGACTTCCATACGTATGGAGCCCGTCGGCGAGTATTTCTCCAAGGCCCGGGCCATCGAATACCTCGAAGCCGGCTACGTGGTCATCATCGGTGGCGGCACCTCCAACCCCTACTTCACCACCGACTCGGCCGCCGCCCTGCGCGGCATCGAAATCGAGGCCGACGTCCTGCTCAAGGGCACGCGCGTCGACGGCATCTACACGGCCGACCCGGAGAAGGACCCTGCCGCCGTGAAGTTCGACGAAATCACTTTCGAGGAGGTCCTCGACCGCCGGCTCAAAGTCATGGACCTCACGGCGTTCACGCTCTGCCGCGAGAACGGGCTCGGCATCGTCGTCTTCGACATGGACACCCCCGGCAATCTGGGCAGGCTCCTTGCAGGCGAAAAGATCGGCACGCGGGTGAAACCCTGACCGCACGCGGCATCCGCAACAGCCCCGCACCTTTCCACCTTCCACGTCTCACCTTTCACCTCTACGAAATGGCTACCAAGAAAAGCAACCGCCAGCTTTGGCTCATGTTGGTCCTCATCGCCGTCATCGCGGCCGTACTTCTGTTGTTGCCCGGCTGCGGCAACCGTTCGAAGAAGCAGTCGGCCGACAGCGAACTCGACGCCACCACCCTCGTCAAGGCCGGCGACACGGCCCCCGACTTCACGGTCGAGATGTTCGACGGCGAGAAAATCACCCTCTCGTCGCTGCGCGGCAAGGTCGTCCTGCTCAACTTCTGGGCCACCTGGTGCCCGCCCTGCCGCCAGGAGCTCGCCCGTGTCCAGACCGACATCATCGACCGCTTCCAGGGTCGGAACTTCGTCTTCCTGCCCGTTTCGCGCGGCGAGACGCACGATGCCGTCGCCGCATTCCGCGACAAGCAGGGCTACACGTTCCCCATGGGCCTCGATCCCGAGCAGCACATCTACGGCCTCTACGCCTCCAACTACATCCCGCGCAACTTCCTCATCGACGCCGGCGGCAAAGTGGTGCTTGCCACGGTGGGTTACGAGCCCGAGGAGTTCGACACCCTCGCCGCCGCCATCGAACAGACTCTTTCCTCCGAACAATAAACAAGCATAACAGCATGGATACCAACACCATTCTCAACGACGCCTCCGCGCGCATGCAGAAAGCCATCGACCACCTCGAAGAGGAGTTGCTCAACGTCCGGGCCGGCAAAGCTTCGCCCAACGTGCTCAACGGCGTGATGGTCGACTACTTCGGTTCGCAGGTTCCCGTCACGGGGGCCGCCAGCGTCACCGTCCCCGATGCCAAGACCATCCTCATCCAGCCGTGGGACAAGAACATGATCCGCACCATCGAGAAGGCCATCATCGATTCCAACATCGGCCTCACGCCCTCCAACAACGGCGAGCAGATACGGCTCTCCATCCCGCCGCTCACCGAGGAGCGCCGCAAGGAGCTCGTCAAGCAGGTGCGCTCCGAGGCCGAAACGGCCCGCATCAGCCTGCGCAACGCCCGCCGCGACGCAGTCGACGCCTTCAAGAAGGCGCAGAAGGAGGGCATGCCCGAGGACGAGTCGAAGGACGGCGAAACCCGTTCGCAGAAGCTCCTCGAAAAGTTCACCAAGTCGCTCGACGACATCCTCGACAAAAAAGAAAAGGAGATCATGACCGTATAGGTCCGTTCTTCCTGCAATCCCCGGCGGGCGGAATCTTCGCGTTCCGCCCGTTGCCTATCAACGCATAGCACATGAAAAAGTTCTTCGTCATCCTGGCTTCGTGCTTCGCCATCGCCGCTGCGCAGGAGACCGCGGCCCAAAGCTACGTCAAGCTCAACGGCCTCTACGCCTTGGCCGGCGTCGTGAACCCCGCCGTCGAATTCGCCATCTCGCCCAAGTCCGCCATACAGACCGAAATCGTCGTCTCGCCCTGGAAATCCATCGGCGGCAAGCACATGACGTTCGGTATCCTGATGGGTGAATACCGTTATTACTTCAAGCAGCACAACACCGGATGGTACGTCGGCGGCAACCTCGGTATGATGGCTTTCGACATGTCGAAGCCCTACATCTACAACGGACGCCTGAAGTTCGAGGACCGTTATTGCAAGGGCTACGGCATGATGATCGGCGCCTGCGTCGGTTACGAGTACCGTTTCGCCGAGCGGTGGCTCGTCGACGCATTTCTCGGGTGGGCCTGGATGACCAGTTTTTACAACGGCTACAGTTTCAGCGGCGAAATCGACATGAACCCCCACCGCCCCGTCCCGCCCAAATACCCCGACCCGTTCAACGGGTCGTCGGAATGGTAACCCAACAAAATAGGCGTTTACCTCAGCTACCCCATCATAAAGCCCCGCCAATAGCCC
>JAIDUZ010000031.1 GCA_029059935.1 Alistipes sp. | reverse complement strand
CCCTTGGGAGGGGCTTCGGTCGGAGTGCCCGAACAAATCCGAATTGCGTATCCTTGGTACATCAATGTATATAATAGTCAATTAAAAATCCACAGTTCACAATTTTTCCGGCGTCGGGGCCGATTGTGAATTTCGAATCATGAATTATGAATCGTTGCGAACGCCTTGCGCACCTCCTCGCGGTCGTCGAAACGATGCTTCTCGTCGCCGATGATCTGGTAGTCCTCGTGGCCCTTGCCGGCTACGAGCAGGATGTCGCCCGGGCGTGCCAGCATGGCGGCCGTACGGATGGCCTCGGCGCGGTCGACGATGCGCAGATAACGGCTTGCGGGGTCGAGTCCGGCGACCATCTCGTCGAGGATGGCCTCGGGCGACTCGTGGCGCGGGTTGTCGGAAGTGAAGATGGCCGTCGTGGCGTGCTTCACCGCAATAACCGCCATTTCGGGCCGTTTGGTCCGGTCGCGGTCACCGCCGCAGCCGCACACCACTATCAGTTGCTGATCGGGTCTGCGTGTCTCTTCGATGGTGCGGATGACATTTTCCAGCGCATCGGGCGTATGGGCGTAGTCGACCACCGCCATGGTGCCGTCGGCGGCGCTCACGACTTCGAAACGCCCGGGCACCGAGTGCAGGGAGCTCAGCTCGCGCAGCACCTCGTCGCGGTCGAAGCCCAGCAGGCGGGCGGCGCCGTAGACCATCAACAAATTATAGGCATTGAACTGCCCCGGCAAAGCTACCCACACCTCGCGGTCGTCGATGCGCAGCAGCATGCCGTCGAGATGCTGTTCGATGATTTTGCACCGGAAATCGGCCATCGACCGCAGCGAACAGGTTTTAATGTCGGCCGCCGTGTTCTGCACCATCACGCGGCCGTTGCGGTCGTCGATGTTGGTCAGTGCGAACGCCCCGGCGGGCAAAGCGTCGAAGAAACTTTGCTTGGCCTTGATATAAGCTGCGAAAGTCTTGTGGAAATCGAGATGGTCGCGCGTGATGTTGGAAAAAAGTCCTCCGGCGAAGTGCAGCCCCCGCGTACGCTCCTGCACGAGTGCATGCGACGAGCACTCCATGAAGCAGTATTCGCACCCGGCGTCGACCATCTCGCGCATCATGGCATTGAGACGGATGGAGTCGGGCGTGGTGTGGGTGGCCTCGACACTGCGGTCGTCGATTTTGTAGACCACCGTCGACACGAGCCCCGCCTTGTGGCCCAGGGCGCGCATCAGGTCGTAGAGCAGTGTGGCGGTCGTCGTCTTGCCGTTAGTGCCGGTGACGCCCACCAGTTTCAGCAAGCGGCTCGGATGGTCGTAGAAAGCGGCCGCCATGTCGGCCATGGCTCCGGCGGGGTCGTCGACCTCCACGTAGGCCACCCCCTCGGCCAGCGTCTCGGGCAGGCGGCTGCAAACGACGGCCGCGGCGCCCCGCTCCACGGCGGCCGGGATGAAGTCGTGGCCGTCGCACTGCGTACCCGGCACGGCGAAGAAACAGGCACCCGGCTCTACGGCGCGCGAATCGTAGACGAGCGCCCCGATTTTCATGCTGCCGTCGCCGTGCAGCTTGCGCACCTGCGTGCTTTCCAACAATTCGAAAAGATGTTTCATAGTTCTATTGCAATCGTATCTCCACTTTCTCGTTTCCTTTGATTGCGGCGCCCGGCGCGATGCTTTGGGTCGCGACGGCCCCCTGGCCCGAAAAACGCACGCTCAGCCCGCAGCGTTCGAGCAGGAACAACGCATCTTTGAGCCCCATGCCGCGCACGTCGGGCATGCGGGTCGGGTCGTCGGGCAGGGTCGTTATCGTCAGGTTGGCCAGGCTGTCGGTCCGCACCCTGCCCCACCCTGTCCGCTCCTCGAACGACACGCGGGGCGAAAACCGGTCGGCGATGCGGCGCACCTGAGCGATGTCGCCGCCCTTCACCCGCACCGGAGAACGGCGCACCCCGGCGGCGCTCTCCTGCAACTTCCGACCGCTGCCGCGCCGATGGATGTAGTCGACCATGCGCTTCACCACGGGACCCGCCAACGGACCGCCGTAGTAGGCCTTGCCCGGCTGCGCCATGGTCTCGATGGTCGTGAGGACCGTATAGCGGGGCTGCTCGGCCGGGAAGAAAGCCACCATCGAACCCAGGTAGAACTGCCCTTCGCGGCTGCGCGAATCGGTAATCTGCGCCGTGCCGGTCTTGGCCGCCACGCGCAGGTGGGTCGTGTCGCCGAAAAAGGCGCTCGCCGTACCCTCGGCCGAAGCGGCCACCAGGCAGCGGCGCACCTCGCGCAAAGTCTCGTCGGAGCAGATCGAGCGCTTGAGCGTCCGGGCTTCGAAACGCTCCTCGACCCGGTCGCCGCGCCGCAGCTCGCGGACCAGCACGGGCGAAATCATCCGCCCGTCGTTGGCGATGGCGTTGTAGAACGCAATCATCTGGATGGGTGTCATCCGCACGCGGTAGCCGTAGGCCATCTTCACCAGCATGACGCCCGGGTCGGGCACCTTCCAGTCGGTGGTGATTTCGGGCTCGCGCTCGCCCAGGCGTTCGAGACCCACGGTGCGGCCCAGCCCCAGACGGTCGTGCAGGAAGTCGCTGTACTGCTGCTTCCGGCCCGTGATGCCGTAGCGGTCCCACACGGCCCGGGCGAAGTAGACGTTGGACGACACGGCCACGGCCCGCCGGAAGTCGATGACGCGGTCGCCTTCGTGCGAATCGCGGATGTTCTCGGCCGGACCCACGTCGACGGGCTCGCCCCCGAAGGTGTCGTAGGTGGTCGTGACGGGCATGCGGGCGTCGTCGAGCAACAACAGCATCGACGCCAGCTTGAAAGTCGAACCGGGCTCCATGCTGCGGCTCAGGGCATAGTTTTCGAGCTCGGCGTAGGAACCGTCGGAAGTGCGGCCCAGGTTGGCCAGGGCGAGGATTTCGCCCGTGCGGCTCTCCATGACGATGGCGGTGCCCCAGTTGGCGTTCTGCTCGGCCAGCTGGCGGCGCAGCGTACGGTCGGCCACGTCCTGCAACTCCAGGTCGAGCGTGGTGACCACATCGAGGCCGTCCTCGGGCTCCACCTGTCCCCCGCCCGCCACGCGGCCGGAAAAACCGCGTGCGATGCGCTGCCGGACGGCCTTGCCGTCGCGCCCGGCCAGCTCGCCGGTATAGAAATATTCGATGCCGTAGTTGCCGCGGTCGCCCTGCCTGCCGATGGTGCGGCGCGCCAACTCGCCCTGCGGATAGATGCGGCAATCGCTCTCCTCCAGCCGGTAGACGACGCCCATGTTCCAGTTGAGCAGCGGATAACGCCGCAGCACCTCCCACTCGGCATAGTCGACGTCGCGGGGGAATATGTTGACGGGCGTATGGTCGCGGATGGTGTCGTAGACCTTGCAGGCGACGGTCTCCTCGCCGTAGAGACGGTCCCTCAACCGGGCCAACCGCCCCTCCGACCGGTAGTAAACGGTGTCGCGCGGCCGCACGAGCCGGTAACGGCGTGCGTGCTCCTCGCGGAACATGCGGCGGTACTCGGCGGCCGAACGGTCCTTGAAGAAGGCGGCCAGCAGGCCGGCCAGCGAATCGCTCTGCTCGCGGTAGACGGCGAGCGAATCGAGTCCCGGCGAAGCGAAATCGAACGCCACGCGGTAACGGAAAATCGAAGCGGCGAGCGGCTCGCCGTCGCGCGTCACGATGCTGCCCCGGCGTGCCGGCACCGTCACCTCGCTGAAGATGCGGCCGGCCAGCCTCTGGGCGTTGTAAGCCACCTCGCGGCTGAAGAGCTGCACCCACACGAGCCGCCCCAGCACCACGGCACCGGCCAGGATGAAGAGCACGTAGAGCACCCGCACGCGCAACAGGATGTCGCTCTTGATTTTCGATGGTTCCTCCTTCATGGCCTCAGTCGTCGATGGTTTCGCCCGGAGCGGGCGGTTCGCCGAGCGGAATGCCCCGCTCGCGCAGGCGCGCCACGACGGCCGAATAGGTCGTGGCCCGGAAACGCTCCTCCTGCAAACGGATCGAGCGTTCGCGCAGAAGCTGCACCTCGCGCTCCAGCTCCGTGTGGCGCATGTCAAGCCCCAGACCGAGGAACATCACCACGATGCTCAGGAAAAACATGCCCGCGATGTAGAGCATGTAGACGTAATAACGCGAAGCGCCCTCGCGCACCAGGATGGTCCCCGAGAAGAACTGCCGCACAAGGTTGGCCCGGCGGCGGCGTTCGCGGCGCGCCAGCTCTTCGGCCGCGGCGCGCTCCTCGGCCTCGCGCTCCAGATCGGCGCGTATCTCTTCGTCGGCCTCGCCCCGCTCCATGCGCAGCACCTCGCGGCGCACACGGCGGGCGAACTCCTCCTCCTGGAGGCGGCGGGCCTCCTCGTCGGCATTCACAGGGTCGAATTCGTGGTCGCGAAGCATGATTCTGCACTCAAAGTTTTACTGCGGCGCGCAGCTTGGCCGAGCGCGAGCGCGGATTGCGCTCCAGTTCCTCGGGCGTCGGCACGACGGCCTTGCGGGTCACGGTCTCGAACGGCACGGCGGCGCGCCCGAAGAAGTCCTTTTCGACCTCGCCGCGGAAGTTGCCGCTGCGCAGGAAGTTCTTGACCAGTCGGTCCTCCAGCGAATGATAGGAGATGACGACCAGCCGTCCGCCGGGTTTCAGCACTTTCAGACTCTGCTCCAGCGCCATTTTCAATGCCTCCATCTCGCCGTTGACCTCGATGCGCAGAGCCTGGAACAGGCGGGTGAGGAACTTGGCCTCGTCCTTTCTGGGCGTGCAGGGCTTCACGGCCTCCACCAGCTGCGCCGTGGTGGCGATGGGAGCTGCCGCCCGGGCCCGCACGATGCAGTTGGCCACTTTCCACGGAGTCTCCAGCTCGCCCCAGTCGCCCAGAATGCGGGTCAGCTCGTCGGCCGTCGAAGTGTTGACCACCGCGGCAGCCGTGAGCCGGCCGCGCTGATTCATGCGCATGTCGAGCGGCGCATCGCCGCGGAACGAAAAACCCCGCTCCACGGCATCGAAATGGTGCGACGAGACCCCCAGGTCGGCCAGGATGCCGTCGACCTCCGTCACGCCCCGCAGCCGCAGGGCGCCGCGCAGGAAGCGGAAGTTGCTCTCGACGAAACGGAACCGCGGATCGTCGGGCCGGTTGGCCTGCGTATCGCGGTCCTGATCGAAAGCATACAGCCGGCCTCCCTCGCCCAGCGACTCCAGGATGCGGCGCGAATGACCGCCGCCGCCGAACGTGAGGTCGGCATAGGTGCCGTCGGGCACGACGCCGAGCAAGGCGACCGACTCTTCCAGCAACACGGGCGTATGGTAGGCAGACATGGATTCGACGATAAGAGACTATTTGGGTGTAAAGTTAACAAGATTTGGAAAAAGAATGCCTATATTTGTCGATATATTTTGTCCGGCCCGGCCGAGACGGAACGGGAGAGGCCTTTTCGGATTCGCCATGCGGAATCCGGGATTCGGACCGGATGCGGCGCCGGAACATGGCGTCCGAACCATGCGGTGCGACGTCGCGGCGGATAGCCCGTCCGGGCCGGCTGCGACCCGAAAACGACTACGAAACCCTATCCGACAAACCCTGCCCCGACTTTTCACCTTTCACTTTTCACCTTTCACTTTGTCAAAATGCCGCAGATAGACATAGCCTCCGTACTCCGGCAGAAAGCGCCCGGGCTGGCACGGCGACTGCCGCGCTGGACCGTCGAATGGCTCCGCCGCACCGTCCGCGAACGCGAAATCAACCACATCCTCGCCTCCTACTGGGAGCTGCCGCCGCAGGAGTTCATCCGGGCCTGCTTCCGCGAATGGGACGTCACCTACTCCGCCACGGGACTCGAAAAGCTCGACCCGGCGGGCCGCTACCTATTCGCAGCCAACCACCCGTTCGGCGGCATGGACGGCATGATGCTGGCCGACAAGCTGATCGAACGTTTCGGCGACGCCCGCGTGGTGGTCAACGACCTGCTGATGCACGTCGAGCCGCTGCGTCCGCTGTGGATTCCGGTCAACAAACACGGTGCGCAGAATGCCGCCTACGCCCGCCGCTTCGACGACGCCTTCGCCGGCGACCTGCCGATTCTGACCTTTCCGGCCGGGCTCTGCTCGCGCCGCATCGGGGGCCGCGTCGCCGACACCGAGTGGAAAACCAGCTTCCTGAAAAAAGCCGCCGCATCGGGGCGCACGATCGTGCCGGTATTCGTCGAAGGGCGCCTCTCCGACTTCTTCTACCGGGTGGACCGGATACGCAAGGCCCTGGGCGTCAAGTTCAACATCGAGATGCTGTGGCTCCCCGACGAGATGTTCTCCCAGGGCGGCAAACACTTCCGGCTGGTCTTCGGCGACCCGATTTCCGCGGCCGAACTCCGAGACTTCGGGTCGCTGCGCGAGCAGACCGAAGAGATACGCAGAAAGACCTATTTTCTTGAAAAAACGCTCGCCCAAGACCCTACCCAACGCTAAAATGCCTATTTTTGCGCCATGCAACAGACAAACGAACCCATAGCACCGCCGGTCGACCGGGCCCGGCTGCGCACCGAACTCACGCCCGAACGCAAGGTCCGCGACACCAAGAAGGCCGACAACGAAATATACATCTTCCCGGCGGCCGAATGCCCGGCGCTGATGCGCGAAATCGGCCGTCTGCGCGAAGAAGCGTTCCGCGGCGCCGGCGGCGGCACGGGCCGCGAAGTGGACATCGACGAGGAAGACCTGGCCGGCGACGGCTACTACCAGCTCATCGTGTGGGACCCGGCGGCCGAAGAGATCGTCGGGGGCTACCGCTTCATTGTCTGCACGACGTCCTACCCGCGCCACCTCTCGACGGAGCACTACTTCCGTTTCAGCGACAAGTTCCGCCGCCGCTTCCTGCCCCGCACCATCGAACTGGGCCGCTCGTTCGTGCAGCCCGCCTACCAGGCGCGGCAGAACCCCAAGAGCCTCTATGCGCTGGACAACCTGTGGGACGGACTCGGCGCGCTCATCGTGCTGAACCCCAAGGTGAAATATCTGTTCGGCAAGGTGACGATGTACACCACCTACAAGGCCGTGGCGCGCAACGCCCTGATCTGGTTCCTGCGCCGCTACTTCCCCGACCGCGACCGTCTGGTGGAGGGCATCCACCCGCTGCGGCTCGACCTGGACGACCCTTACTACGAACAACTGTTCACCGGGGAGAACTACCAGGAGAACTACCGCATTCTGATACAGAAAATCCGCGAATTCAACGAGAACATCCCGCCGCTGATCAACGCCTACATGAACCTTTCGCCCACGATGCGGGTTTTCGACACGGTGTCGAACCCCGATTTCGGCGGTGTGGAAGAGACGGGCATTCTTCTCACCATCAGCGACATATACAGCGAGAAACGCGAGCGATACACCCGCTGGGACGGCTGGCGCCGCAACCTCAAGGCCCGGCGCGAAGCGTTCCGGCTCCATCTGATCGACCACCTGGCCCGCATCAAGAAGAAAAAGTGAAAGGCGAGGGGCTCCGGCCCCTCCGCTGACGCTTTTAGTCCCTCCTCCGCCTACGACTCAGACATCGGGGCGGAATTTCTTTTTGCAGAATGCGAATGAGAGGGAGTTCCGGCCCGCCCCGTTAAAAACGGGGTTTTATTATTTTGCGGCCTGCGGGCCAAGACGCGGGAGTTGAAGAAGAAAGAACAGACACTTGACTGCGCTGCGCTTGTTATTCTGAGCGAAGCGAAGAACCCCTAACAAAAAACACCTTGCGAAGACTGTCGGGCAGATGCTGGACGCAGCGCACGGCAACCGCCCAGGCACGTCCCGGGTCACGGAACGGATTCACGCTGTTGTCTGCGAAGAACAGGGTGCTCGCTTCGCAGGCATCGGCAGCGACAGGAGACGAAGACCAATATTTGCCGTACACGCCGACATTCGTCAAGACTCCCGTCTCGCGACTGCGGTAGCCCGCAGCAGGAGTATCGACGGCAATCGCTCAAGGAATGGGCCGGAGGAGAGGCCCCGGCACAGACGAAAGGGAACTGACGGCCCCGATTCCCGCAGCGGAAACACGCATCGTGCCGCCAGCGGACTGCTGAATCTGCCTGCCGCGCTGACAAAAGCCCTGGCCGTTGTCATTCCGGGCGACAGCCTCCGACAAGGTGCGGGGAGAGAAGAAAAAGGGGCGTCCGCAGATGCTTGGACGCAGCGCACGGCACGTGCAGTCGCGCGGTTGCCATTGTTGAACGGGTTCACATTGCCCGCATCGAACCATAAGTTGCCCGCGTTGTAATTGCCGGAAGCGTAGGGCGACGAAGACCACGCGTAGCCGTTCGTGCCGACAGCACCCAAGGCTCCCGTCGTATTGGCGCGGTTGCCCGCAGCAGCATGTGTGAACAGCAATCGCTGGAATGAAAGTGCCGGAGAAACAACCGCAAGCCCCGGCACGGACTGGGATGAAAAACTGGACGGCCGCGGCCGCCAGCGGACTGCTGAATCTACGAAACCACGCTGGCGGAAGCCCTGACCTCCGCCACTCCGGGTTGGACGAAGCGCCCCCTTTCGGTCGAAAACGGAACGCGGAAAGTCAAACGACAAAGGCCCAAAAGCAGCAGCCTCGGCTTATCGAAAACGTTCAAATTCCCGCTCCTTTTCTCGCGCCTCAGTTCGACGCCGCCAGAGTCGAAGGGGTGACGCCCTGCGAATCGCGGGCCCAGTCGCCGCGGGCGCGCAGCACCTGTTCGACGATGTCGCGCACGGCCCCGGCACCGCCGGCGAACTGCGACACGTAGCGGCACGCCCCGACCACCTCGGTGGCCGCATCGGCCGGGCAGACCGGAATCCCCACCTCGCGCATGCACTCCAGGTCGGGGATGTCGTCGCCCATGTAGATGACATGGGCCGGGTCGATCGCCTCGCGGCGGAAATAGTCGCGCAAGGTGGTGATCTTGTCCATGCAATCGAGGTGGTATTCCTTGATGCCGAGCATCTTCAGGCGGTTTTCGAGCAGCCGGCCCCGGCCGCCCGAGATGACGCAGATGCGGTAGCCCATGCGGATGGCGTAGGCCAGCGCATAGCCGTCCTTGGCATTGTAGCGGCGGATGAAGTCGCCGTCGGCCGTGGGGACGATGCCCCCGTCGGTCATCACGCCGTCGACATCGAAGACGAAGGCTTCGGTGCGGGCTATATCTTCCTTGAAGTTTCCCATATGTTCTGACTTATTGAGCGATAGATAGTTTGCAGCAAGCCATCGCCGAGCATCGCCGCATGGCGCTCCTGCGTAGGCATGTCGCCCCGCACGGCGGGGCCCGTCTGCACGGCGGAGGGCGACGGGGCGCCGAGGGCCTTGGCCGTCGTCTCGGCGATGAGCGGCTTGAGCAGGTCGAAATCGAGCCCTGCATCGCCCATCAGGCGCTCGCCGAGGGCATACATGTGGTTGGCGAAGTTGCAGGCGAAGACGGCCGCCAGATGGAGCCGGGCCCGCAAGGCCGAATCGGCCCGCAACACCCGGCGCGAGAGCCGGCCGGCGAAGGCTTCGAGCTCGGCCTGCAAGGCGGGCGTCGACGCCTCGATGAAGAGGGGAATCTCCGCCCAGTCGACCCGGCGCCCCTGCGTGAAGGTCTGCAAGGGGTAGAAGACGGCCCGCCGCGCATACTTGGCCGGCAACGCTTCGAGCGGCACGCTGCCCGCCGTATGGGCCACCACGGCATTCTCCGGGATGGGCAGCGCAGCGGCAACTTCGGCCACGGCCCGGTCGCTGACGGCCACGAGGTAAAGGTCGGCCGGAGCCAGCTCCCCGGGGCGCGACGACCAGCCGCAGCCCGCCAAAGCGGCGATTTCCGCAGCCCGGGCCTCGTTGCGGGCCCACAGCTGCACCAGGTGCACCCCGCTTTCGGCCACCGCCCGGGCCAGCGATTCGGCCACATTGCCGCTGCCGATGACAACCACGTTGTTCATAAAGCGAAAATTGAAAGGTTCAAGGTGAAAGGGACCCGAAACAAACCGCCTTTCACTTCTTACTCTCTATCAGGTCCACGATTCTCACGTTCTCCTGCGACCTGCGGGCCTGCTGCTTGAGCCGCTCCAGCTCGCGGTCGATGCACGAGAATTCGGGTGTCGGCGCGGGGTCGAAACCCTCCTGCCCCGCCTGCTCCACGGCTTCCAGCACGCCGTAGACCGTCAACGCGGTCACGTCCTGCGCGGGAATGAAATTCCGCTCGCGGTCGTCATCGTCCGCCGGCACGGCCAACAACAGCCCGGCCTGCACCAACTGGTAGAGAATGTCGTTGACGATGCGCACAGGCAGGTCGAGCCGGTCGCGGATCGCAGCCACGGGCGTAGCGCCTCCCTGCGTGCGCAGGTGCTCGACGACGATGAGCATCACGGCCACCAGCACCTTGCGGCGCCGGTCGTAGCTGATGCGCAGCGATTCGCGCTCCTCGCAGAAACGCGACACGTTCTGGTAGGCGAACGACAATTCGCCCCCGAAGAGCAGAATCTCCCACGAAGTCTGCATCCATATCAGAAAGAGCGGCAGAGCCGCGAAACTGCCGTAGATGGCATTGTACGACGTCATCCACCGCTGCACGTAGAGATAGCCCCACTGGAAGAGCGCGAAAGCCGTACCGGCGACGATGCCGGCCATCAGGGCGCTGGCGAAGCGCACCCGGGCATTGGGAATGAGCATGTAGAAAAGGGTGAACATCGCCCACAACACCACGACCGACATCATGCGCGAAAGCAGCGAACAGAACCAACCGTCGCCGAAGCCCAACAATTCGCGGGCATGGCCGCCGACCGCCCCGGCGATGACCCACAACACGGGCACGATCATCACGATGGCGATGTAGTCGCTCCACTGGCGGGCGATGCTGCGCCCGGCCTTCACCTCCCAGATGTTGTTGAAAGCGTTCTCGATGGACCCGAAGACACGGATCACGGCCCAGAACAGCATGACCAGCGCCACGACGGCCACCACGCCGCCCTGCGTGCGGGCCAGCGCCTTTTCGGCGAACGCCACGATGTAGTCGATGATTTCGGGGCTCTGTGGGAAGAGCGAATAGAGGTCGCGCACCAGGCCGTCGGCCAGGCCGAAACCCTTCACCACGGCGAACGCCACGGCCACGATGGGCACCAGCGACATCAGCGTGTAGAACGTGAGCGCCGCCGAACGGATGAGCGTGCCGTGCTCCTTCAGACCGCGCGCCGTGTAGAAAAGCAGCCGGTACTGCCGCACCAGCCACCGCATCGCCGGACTGCGCCACTCGCTGGTGTCGCGCCGGAAAACCGTGTCGGTGAAGCGGGCTATGATATGCTTGATTTTCATAATCTTTCAAATATCGGAATCCGGCAGTCCCCGACCGCTCTTCCTGCGTGCCCGCAGGCTCCGCCCCGAAAACCGTTTCGGTCGGACACGAACGAAGAGTCCGCCGTACAACAAAAATAGTCATTTCAGCCGGATCGTCCAAAACGCGCCGTCGATTTTCGTGAAGGCCAGCCGCACTTCGCTGCCCGCCCGGAGCCCCGTGCGGCGCATGATCTCCTCGGCGGCCAGCGGGAAGTCGCGCTTGAGAATCGTGGCGCCGCACCCTTTCAGCTCGCGCCGCAGCCGGCGCGGGTCGTAGGGTTCGATGCGTTCGACGGCGAAAACCTTGCCGATCGTGTCCGAGGGCGGCTCCGCCGCGAATCCGAAGCCGTTGTCGCTCCAAATATCGGCCCGGCCGGCCAGGTGCAGCCGCGCCAGACGGGCTTTCTGCAAGGCGACGTCGGGCACCACGAGCCACGCATAGCGCGAAGGGTCGAAAGCACCGGGATGCGGCGCTTCGGCGTCGGGGTGGGCCGTGAAACTGCGCTCGCCGGAGCCCAGGGCCGTGGCCGTCACGGCGGGGCCCGTACCGTCGTCGTAGACCATCACCTCCTTGCACTCGCCGTCGAGCGAGACCGCCTCCACCCGGCTGTCGGGAAAGAGGTGCAGGGCCTCGCCGACATCGAACAGGGGCGAATTTTTCAGACACAGCCGCCGGCCCGCCCGCCGGATGGCCGGCAGCAGCGCCGGAATCGAGGGTGAACAATCCTCCAGCCGCACCAGTTTGCGCCCCGAGGCCGAACGGCGGTCGGGGTCGGCATAGACCCAGTCGAAACGCTCGGACGCATGCTCCAGATACTCCTCGGCCGAGACGGCGACCACCTCGATGTTCGCAACCCCGAGGCGCCGGAAGTTCTCGCGCGCCACGCGGGCCAGCACTTCGCTGCGCTCCAAGGTCACCACCCGTCCGAACCGGCGGCTCAGGGCCCAGGCATCGACGCCCAGGCCGCACGTGAGGTCGAGCACCGAGTCGCCCCCGATGCGTTTGTGCATCGCACAGCGCTCGCTCGACGCCTGCTCGAAAGCCAGCGGCGGCAGGAGACACTGCGCGGCGGCATAGGAGGGCAGTTTCGACGCGGCCCGCTGCAGATATTTCACCTGTGTGGCGACCGTGCGCGCACAGGGCACCCGCGGGTCGAGCGCTACTTCCAGCGGGTCGCGGCTGCGGTTCGCCGCCACGGCGCGCGTCGCTTCGCCGGAAAGGAGCCATTCGTATTCTTCGAGGGTCATCACAAGGGCAAATGTACGCTTTTTTTCGCTGGGAAACGCTGCAAAAAGACCGTAACCGCGACGAAAAGCAGGTAGCAGGCCACCGCAGCACCCGCCGAAATCCTGTATTCGAACGCCGCGCCCGGCACCGAAGCCGTCAGGTGCGCCAGCCCGTCGAGCATGGCGGCGGCACCCTCCCCCGCCATGCAAAACCCCGGCGCGACCAACCCTGCAACGCCGCAGAAGACCACGACGCCCGCCAACGGAACGACCGCCGGGCCGAGCAGCAGCCCCGCCACCGGCACCACACCGAAAGCGTGCGACACCAGGGGTGCCGTGGCAAGCGCGGCCGCCGCACCCACCGCCACGGTGTCCGTCAGGGCGTTCAGCACCCGATACCGCCCGTGCAGCCGCCGGCAGAGCGGCACGGCCCACAGCAGAATGGCCGCCACGGCCACGAACGAGAGCTGGAAAGAGATGTCGCCGATCCATGCGGGATTCCACAACAACATGCCGAAGGCGGCCGCAGCGAGGGCGTTCAATCCCACATACTCCGACCCCGAGGCCAAGGCTCCCTGCAACAACGTACACATCACGGCGGCGCGCACGGCGCTGGGCGGGAATCCGGCCATGGCGACATAGCACCACACCGCTCCCGCGGCCAGCGCGTCGCGCAGAAGATGGCCCCGCCGCACGAGCGCCAGCCACCTCAACGCCAGATTGGCCAGGAGGAAAACGATGCCCGTATGCAAGCCCGACACGGCCAACAGATGCGACATGCCGCTGCGCGACCAGGCCGCGCGCAACCGGGGTGTCAGGCCGCTCCGGTCGGCCACGGTCATAGCCCGCACGACGGCGCCGGCATCGTTCGGCGAACAGCGGTGTTTTAACCGGGCAGCCGCACGGAGATGGAGCCCCGACGCGGGATTCCGCACCATGTCGAGCACCCTGTACGAAGAGAGATGGAGCGACCCGACGAATCCTCTGCGGGCCATCAGCCGCCGGTAACTCGCCGGACCGCCCTGCAAAGGCCTTATCCGCCCCCAGCAAAGGAGACGGTCGCCGGCCGAGAGCGTCACGGTCGAATCGGCCCGCAGCAACACCCTGTCGGCCGCCGGGCGCCACCCGGCCTCCTCCGGCAACTGCCAGGCCCGAATCATGCCGTCGGCCGCAACGTAGCGCCCCCTGTCGGCAGGCATTCCGTCGACCTCGACCTCCCACAGACACGCGGTATTCCACGGCACCGTCCGCACCGGTTCGCGGAACTGGCACACGCCCCACCCTGTGACCGCGAGCATGCCGACCAGCGCCGCACCCGACCGCAGCAGCAGGGCCGCGACTCCGCACAACGAAAAAGCCGCGGCGAAGAACCACCACGGCAACTCGAAATGCTCGCCCAGGACGATTCCGACCGCGAACGGCACCAGCAATTTGACCATCGGGAGAGACCTCATCAATGCAAAATTAAAACCCATCCGTATACTTTGAGCCAGCAGCGTTCCGGAAAATGTCGTTCCGGACACCGGGATTCGCGGCCGCGTATTCAGTCTTGCCCACCCTTGGGAAGCGCTCCGCCGGAGCAACGGCGGTCCGCCCGGCGGCACGGCTTTTCAAGCCGCGGCGGCAATACCCGACGCTCCTTGCGATTTTCACCCCTCGTTTTCACCGGCCCAAAAAACCAGATACTTGTCCTCCTTGGCATGCATCCGGCGGTTGGCGGAGGGGGTTTTGTCCTTCTGGCCGCAGAGGTGCAGCAGGCCGTGGACCACCACGCGGCGCATCTCCTGCAACCGTGCGGCGCCGTAGAGCCGCGCATTGTCGGCCACGGTCTCCACGTCGATGAAGACGTCGCCCGAGACCGTGCGCGTGCGGCGCCGGTCGCTGTAATCGAAAGTGATGACGTCCGTGAAGTAATCGTGGCCCAGAAACTGCCGGTTCATCTCCAGGAGCCGGCGCGCCGAACAGAAGATGTAGTTCACGTCGCCCAGCACATAACCCTCGGCCTCGGCCACGCCGCGCAGCCAGGCCGTCGTCAGCCGCTTCTGCGGCAGCCGGTAGGTGCAATCCTCGTTATAATAGCCTACTTTCATATCCGGATTCGATTTTGCAGGAGGAATCCTGCCTTTTCTGCCGCCCTGCGACGAACGGAGCGGAAAAACCCAACTTCGACGCAACGGTGCGCGGCAGGCGGCCGAAACGCGCCCGGAACCCCCTCCGGCCCCGGCCCGGCGGTCGCCGATACGGCCGCCCGCCTCGCCTACTTGAAACAGTTCTCGGCCAGCATCCGCTGCGAAGGCTCGGGCGGATAGATGCCGAAGACGAGCTTGTACTCCGGGGACATGGTCGCCACGTCGACCGAAGCGCCGACGGTGCCGATACGCTGGTTTTTGGCCACTTTCTGCCCCTTTTCGACGCTCACGGAGCCCATGTTGGCGTAGGAGGTGATGTATTCGCCGTGGGCGATGAAAACGTCGAATTTGTCGGTGATGCGGTTGCGCTTGATCTCCACCACCTTGCCCTCGTAGATGGAGACCACGGCCGCCCCCTTGGGTCCGGTGATTTCGGCCATGTTCTCGCGGTAGCGCTTCACCCGGCCGCCGGCCACCGGCAGACGCAGACCCGAAGTCTTCGACGAGAACGAAGCGCCCGCCGTGTTGCCCTTGGTGAGTTTGCGCAGCTGATCGATCGCCACGCTGAGCTGGCGCTGCTGGGCCACCTTGCGCTGCAAGGCACTCTTCTCCTTCTCGGACATCTGCCGGAGCTCGGCCCGTGCCTGCTGCGCGTTGCGTTCGAGTTCGGTCTTCTGGCGGGCCAGCTGCTTGGTGGTCGCATCGAGCGACTGCCGCCGTGCGTCGAGCTTGCGTTTCTCGGTCCGCACCTGCTCCGAAAGGGCCGTTATCTCGCGCAGTTTGCGTTCGCGCATGGCCGCCGCTTCGCGCAGGACGGCTATCTTGCGCGCCATGTCGGCGAAGCTGCGCGACGAGAAGACGTAGGTGAGGTAAGTCTGATGACGGTAGTTGCGGTAGGTCTCGCGCATCATGGCCGCATACTCGGCCCGGGTGCGGGCGTGCGCCGCCGAGAGGTCGCCGGCCACGCTGTCCTTGCGGGCGATCTCCTCGCGCAGGAGCCGCACCTGCTTCTCGGTCTCCTCCAACAGGCGGTGGCGCGATTCGAGCTGAAGAGCCAGGCGCCGGGTCCGCTCCTCGGTGGCCGCCCGCCCCTTCTTGAGGTTGGCGATCTGCTGCTCCTCGGCCGCGATTTTCTTTTCGAGGGTGGCGATGACGCGGCGCTGCTCCTCGATTTTGCGGCTGTTCTGCGCGAGGGACGGAGCCGTCGCGCACAACAACAGAAGGGTCAGCAGCAGTCGGGAGGGTTTCATGGGCGGGGTTCCTGTTTTCCGGCGCTCTCCAGCCGGCGGGCGATGGCGGCCGGGTCGTAGCCCCGTTCGAGCGCCTTGCGCCAATAGGTTTCGGCCATGAAGCGCTGGCCCAGCGCATGCAGGATGTCGCCGTAGTGCAGCGCCAGCTCGGCGCTGTTGCGGCCGTCGAGCGCGATGGCCTGCTGCATGATTTTGCGCGCCTCCTCGGGGCGGCCCAGGCGGAACAGCACCCACGCCTGGGTATCGAGGTAGGTGGGATTGTTGTCGGTGAGCGCCACGGCGCGGCTCGACATGGCCAAGGCTTTCTCCAGTTCCAACCCCTCCTCGGCCAGGAAGTAGGCGTAGTTGTTCAACACCAACGCATTGTCGGGCGACAGCTTCAGACTGCGGTCGTAGGCCCCGAAGCAGGATTTCAAGGCCTTGCGCCGTTCGGCGGACTTCGCCGACGGGGTCTTGGCGGCTATCTGATGCCAGGTGTCGCCCGTCACGCCCCAAATCACGGCGCGCAGCGAATCGGTGTCGGCGAAGGCGAGCGAACGCTTGTAGGCCTTGAGCGCCTCGGCATGGCGCCCCGAATAACTCAGCGCGTTGCCCTTGGCGATGTGGAACACGGGCCGGTCGGGAAAGAGCGCCAAGGCCCGGTCGGCATAACGGTCGACCGAATCGGGCCGTTGCAGGTAGGTTTCGATGTCGATGACCGAAGCGAAATAATCCTCCTCGGGAGGCGTGTCCCACGTGTGGAGCTTGTAGAGCTCCAAGGCGCGGTCCAGCTCGCCCGACGCAATCAGATGGCGGGCGTAGAGCTCCACGACGCGCTTGTCGCGCGGGTAGCGGATGGCCAGCATCGAAGCCAGGTCGTTGAGCTGGGCATAGTGCTCGCGGTAGAACCGCAGGTCGGAGGTGAACTGTTCGAAACGCGCCGTCTTGCGCTCCAAGGGCATTGATTCGAGAGCGAACATGCGTTTGGTCACGGCCAGCATCGACCGGAAATTGCGCCGGTCGTTGTAGAAGTCGGAGAGTGCGGCCAGCGTGACGAGCGACGTGGAATCGATCTCCAAGGCACGGCCGTACTCGGCCAGCGCCAGCGAATCCTTGCCCGTGCGGGCGTAGAGTCCGGCCAGCACCACGTGGTGCTCGGCCTCGTAGGGTGCCGCGGCGACCATGGCGCGGGCCTCGCCGACGGCCTTGTCGAACTGCCGCGTGGCGATGAGCAGCTGCCGTTTCATGGCGCTCAGCATGGGAATGCGGCCGAAGCGCACCTCGGCCGTGTCGAGCGTGACGATGGCCATGTAGGGCTGTCCGTCGAGCTCGTAGAGCGCCGCCAGGATGCGGTAGTTGTCGGGATTGTTGGGCTCGGCACGCTGCAACTCGCGGAAGACCCCCAAGGCCCGGCCATACTGCCCGGAACGCACGAGCGCCTGGCCGTGGAGCGACCGGTACCACACGTCGGCGGTGTCGAGCCGGCTGGCCCGGCCGGCCATCTCGGCGGCCGCGGCGGGCTCCTCCTCCATCTGCGCGACGGCCAGTCCGTAGTAGGCCGGCGCAAAGGTCGAATCCTCGCGGATGGCCCGGCGGAAAAGCTCGCAGGCCCGGGCCGAATCGCCCTCTATGGCATAGCGCTTGACACCCTCGGTGTAGAGGTAGAGGCTGCGCAGCGAATCGGCCCACGCCGGAACCGCATCGCCGCTCCGGGCGCTCTTCGGCGAAGTCGGCGAAGCGCCCCTCCCGGCCGCAAAGGCCGTGGCGAAGAGCGCCGCGCAAAGAATCGATATGGTCGCAAGGCGTTTCATGGTTTTCGGGAATCGCTGTCCGGGGAGCCGCAGAACCGGCGGCGGTTACAGGGCCTCGTCGAACTGGTGCAGGAAGCGCACGTCGTTCTCGAAGTAGAGACGCAGGTCCTTGACTCCGTATTTGAGCATGGCGATGCGCTCAATACCCATGCCGAACGCGAAGCCGGAATACTTCTCAGGGTCGATATTGTTGGCCCTCAACACATTGGGGTCCACCATGCCGCAACCCATGATTTCCAGCCAACCCGTGCCCTTGCAGACCTGGCAGCCCTTGCCGCCGCAGAGGTTGCACGAGACGTCGACCTCGGCCGACGGCTCGGTAAAGGGGAAGTAGGAGGGGCGCATGCGGATGGCGGTCTGCTCGCCGAAAATCTCCTTGGCGAAATAGAGCAGCGACTGCTTCATGTCGGCGAACGAGACGCCCTCGTCGATGTAGAGGCCCTCGATCTGGTGGAAGATGCAGTGGGCGCGGTAGGAGATGGCCTCGTTGCGGAAGACGCGGCCGGGGCAGATGACGCGGATGGGCGGCTTCTGCCGCTCCATGGTCCGCACCTGGATGGACGAAGTGTGGGTGCGCAGCAGGATGTCGGGGTCCTTGGCGATGAAGAACGTGTCCTGCATGTCGCGCGCGGGGTGCTCGGGCGGGAAGTTCAGCGCCGAGAAGACGTGCCAGTCGTCCTCGATTTCGGGACCCTCGGCCACCGTGTAGCCCAGGCGCGAGAAGACCTCGACGATGCGGTTGCGGACCAGCGAAATGGGATGGCGCGAACCCAGCCGCCCGGCCGAACCCGGGCGGGTCAGGTCGTCGGACGACGCCGAAGTGTCGGAGGAAGCGTTCTGCAACTCCTCGCGCAGGGCGTTGATACGCGTCGTGGCCTCGTTCTTCAACCGGTTGAGCTGCTGGCCCAACTCGCGCTTGAGTTCCGGCGCCACCGTCTTGAACTCCTCCATCAGGGCCGTCAGTTCGCCCTTCTTGCCCAATATTCTGATGCGGAATTCCTCGATTTCGGCCGCAGCCTTGGGTTTGAATTCTTCGACACGTCGGAGAAGTTCGTTGATTTTGTCGGTCATATTTTGTCGGTTTGTCCTTTTTGTCTACTTTTGGCAGGAAGCCTTTAATGTGCAAAGTTAAAAAAAATTCACGATTCGGAATCCACAATTTGCAATTAGTTTGCACGGCCCCCGGCGAACGGGATGCCCCGACGGGCACGAATCCGCAGGACCCGGCGGCCGAAAACTCCGCGAACGAGCATCTTTGCGTCCGACAACCGCCGACCCCATGTTCAGAATGACCCGAAAAACCCGCATACTCCGCCCCATGTACCGTTTCCTGCTGCTGCTCTGCGCGATTGCGCTTTTCGGCCCGCTCCGGGCGCAAACCCGGCCTGCGGCCCCCGACCCTGCCCGCCGCGGCGTGGGCGTCGTCATGAGCGGCGGCGGTGCCAAGGGACTCTACCACATCGGCGTGCTCGAAGCCCTCGAACAGGAGGGCGTGCCCATCGATTTCGTGGCCGGCACCTCGATGGGCTCGATCGTCGCGGCGATGTATGCCGCCGGCTACTCGCCGGCCGAGATGCGGGCCATCGTCGCCTCGGGGGTGGTCAGAGAGTGGGTGGCGGGCCGCATCGACCCCATCCGCTACATGTCGTTCTACCGGCAGATGAGCCGCAACCCCTCGATGGTGAGCCTCCGCTTCGACCTGAACGCCCCGAAGCGCAAGCTCCGCGTACCCACCAATCTGATTTCCTCGACGCAGATCGACATGGCTTTCGCCGAACTGTTCGCCCCGGCATCGGCCGCCTCGCGGGGCGATTTCGACCGGCTGATGGTGCCGTTCCTCTGCGTGGCCAGCGACCTGAACCACCGCGCACCCGTGGTCCTGCGCCGCGGCGACCTGGGCGAAGCGGTGCGCTCGTCGATGTCCATCCCGCTGGTGTTCAAACCCATGCAGCGCGACTCGATGCTGCTCTACGACGGCGGCATCTACGACAACTTCCCCTGGAAACCCCTCGACGAAGAGTTCCGGCCGGCCCTGATCGTGGGTTCGATCTGCACCAGCGGCAACACGCCGCCGACACCGGAGAGCAGCCTGCTCGACCAAGCCTTCACGCTTGCCATGCAGGACACCGACTACACGCTGCCCGAAGGACGCAGCGTGACGATCCGCCGCGGCGTAGAAGCGGGCATGCTCGACTTCGACCAGGCCGAAGCCATCATGGACGCAGGCTATGCCGACGCCATGGAGGCCATGCCCCAAATCGTGGCCGCCGTGGCCGCACGCCGCACGCCCGAGCAGTTCGAAGCCCGCCGCCGCGCATTCCGGGCCCAATGCCCTCCGCTGGTCTTCGACAACTATGAACTCGACGGCCTCACCGAAGCCCAGCGCGCCTATCTGCGCGACTTCGTGCAGGTCGACCGCCACACGCCCGGCCAACAGCGCCGCATGGAGTTCGCCCAGCTGCGCGACAACCTCTACGGCATTCTGGCCGACGACGACATCACGATGGACTACCCCACCGTGCGCTACGACTCGCTGCGCGGCAGCTACTCGTTCGCCGCACGCTTCGCCGCCAAGCCCAACTTCAAGCTCACGGTGGGCGGCAATGCCTCGTCCACGGCCTTCAACCAGGTCTACCTGGGCTTCGACTACCGCACCGTAGGCCGTGCGGCCCAACAATTCGGACTCGACCTCTACCTCGGACCGCTCTACACGTGGGGCGCTCTGGGCGGCCGCACCGACTTCTTTCTGTGGCGTCCGCTGTTTCTGAACTACTCCGCCAACTTCTCGGTGAGCAACTACCGCCACGGCTCCTTCGGGCGCCTCTCGAAAATCGACAACGCGGAGCCGGTCAAGGAGAGCGAGGGTTTCGTCTCGCTCTGCGCCGGCATGCCGCTGACGCAGCGCAGCGTCGTGACCCTGCAAGCCAACGGCGGGTTCGTCAACTTCCACTACGATGCCGACGACCTGTCGGCCTACGACACCGACCACACCCGGTTCTCCTACGTCGGCGTCAAGGCCGAAGTCGAACGCAACACCCTGGACAAGCCGCTCTACCCGCGCCGCGGCTCGGACCTCGACCTGTCGGCCATCTACATCTCGGGGCGCGACAAGTTCTCGCCGTTCAGCACCCGCGGATTCGTGAGCAAGACCCCGCGCCGGTGGTTCGGCGGCCGCTTCTCGTGGGATGTCTACTACGACATACCGGCCTGCCGGTGGTTCTCCGTGGGCTTCGACATCGACGCCGTGGTCACCGACATGCCCCGCTTCGCGACCCCCGACGCCACCCGTCTGGCCATGCCGGCCTACACGCCCGTCCAGCACTCCAAGATGATCTACATGCCCGATTTCCGGGCCAAGCGCTTCGTGGCGGGCGGTGTCATGCCGACGTTCGACCTGATGCCCAACTTCTTCTTCCGCACGGGATTCTATGCCATGCTGCGCGAACGCCACAACGAACCCTCGCCCACGGGCCGCGCCGACGAACGCTGGCACTACATCGCCGAAGCGTCGCTGGTCTACCACACGCCCCTCGGACCCGTGAGTCTGGCGCTGACCAAATACGACCTCCACGACTGGCGCAACATGTACCTGACCTTCAACTTCGGCTATGCCATCTTCGCCCCGAAAGGACGGTTCTATTGAGGTGAGAAGCTAAAAGGGAAAAGCGGTCCCGCGACCGGGAATCAAGAGCCGAAAGCATATCGCAGGCACAACAAGCCTACATGTTTCTCCATTTTCTTTCGTTGCCGGGCTCGTGTTTCAACGCCCCCACAGCCGTCCGATGAATGTTCTCAGCCCCCTCAAAACCTTTTCACATGAAAAAAGAGACCCGGCGCAAACCGGGTCTCTTTTTTCAAACGGGCCGGGCCCGGAGAACTACCAGATAATCACGCGCTGCTCCTCGGGCAGGAACATGGCGCCCTCGGTAATGCCGAACGCATCGTAGAACGACTGGAGGTTGCGCAGCGTGGCGTTCACGCGCCATTTGCCGAGCGAGTGGACGTCGAGCTTCGTGAGCCGTGCGATCTCCTCGTCGCGGATGTTCTGCGCCCACAGCGTGGCATAGCCCAGATAGAAGCGCTGAGCGTCCGTAAAACCGTCGATCGGAGCCGGGGCGGGCTTCCCCTTCAACGAATTGCGATAAGCCGTCCAGGCCACGCGCAGACCGCCCTGGTCGGCGATGTTCTCGCCGAGCGAGAGGGCGCCGTTGGCGAAGATGGCGGGCTGGTCCTCCTTGGCGGGCAGCACCTCGATGGCGTCGAACTGCTTGACGAGGATGTCGGTCTTGGCCTTGAAAGCCTCCGCATCGGCCTCGGTCCACCAATTGTTCATGTTGCCGTCCTTGTCGAAGTTGCGGCCCTGGTCGTCGAAGCCGTGGGTCATTTCATGGCCGATGACCACGCCGATGGCACCGTAGTTCACCGCGTCGTCGGCAGCCGGATTGAAGAACGGCGGCTGGAGAATGGCGGCCGGGAAGCAGATTTCGTTGGTCAGCGGGCTGTAGTAGGCATTGACCATCTGCGGAGGCATGTGCCACTCGGTCTTGTCGACGGGCTTGCCCAGGTCGGCGATGTTGTCGGCCGTATACCATGCGTTGGCGTTGACGATGTTCTCCCAGTAACTCTTCGAGGGGTCGATTTCGAGCGTCGAATAATCCTTCCACTTGTCGGGATAGCCGATTTTCACGGTGAACGACGCCAGCTTCTCGCGGGCCCGCGCCTTGGTCTCGTCCGACATCCAGTCGAGGGAGTCGATGTGCTGGCCGAGGGCCGTCTGAAGGTTCTTCACCAGTTCGAGCATGCGGACCTTGTCCTCCTCGGGGAAGTACTTGGCCACATAGATTTCGCCCACGGCCTCGGAAAGGGTGCTGTTGGGCACCGACATGGCGCGCTTCCAACGGGGCTTCATCTCCTTCTGACCGGCCATCGTGCGGCCGAAGAACTCGAACGAAGCATTCTGGAAATCATCGCTCAGATAGCTGGCGGCCGAATTGACATACTTGGCAGCCAGGTAGTAGCGGAGGTCGTCGAGCGAAGCCGTCTTCAACAAATTGTTGGCGCTGGCCAACGACGACGGGGTGGTGACGATGATGGTGTCGAAATCGCCGATGCCCAAGGTCTTGTAATAGGCCGGCCAGTCGATGGCGTCGTAGGCGGCCTCGAAGTCGGCCTTCGACATGGGATTGTACTGCTTGGTGATGTCGCGCAGCTCGACGTTCGACCACATCTTCTCGGCCAGCCGGGTCTCGACGCTTATCGTGCCGTCGACCGCCCGGGCGATCTCCTCCTCGGGCATGCCCGTCAGGCGGAAGAGGGTGGAGAGGTAGGTTTTGTAGGCCTCGCGGAACTTCTCGTTCTCGGGGTCGAGGTAGTAGTCGCGGTTGCCCATCATCAATCCCGACTGCGAAGCGTAGAGGGCATTCATCGAACTGTTCATCAGATCGGCCTCGACACCCACGGAGAAGAAGGGATTGGCCACCGTAGCGTGCAGGCCGGCGATGGCCTCGGTGAGCTGCGCACGGTCGTCGATGGCCAGCAACTTGTCGACAGCGGCCTTGACGGGTGCGGCACCCTCGGCGTTGAGCCGCACGGAGTCGAGACCCATCTTGTAGAGGTCGGAAATCTTCTGCTCGACCGAACCCGGCTCGGAAGTGCGGGCGGTCATCCCGGCGAAGAGCTCGTTGATGCGCTCCTCGTTGTTCTCGCGCAGGACGTCGAACGACCCGTAGCGCGAAAACTCGGGCTTCAGGGGATTGCGCGCCTGCCAACCACCCGTGGCGTACTCGTAGAAATCCTCTGCGGGAGCGACCGAGAGGTCGAAGTTGGCCATGTCGATGGCCGGCGCTTTCGGCTTATTCTGACATGCTGCCATACAAACCATTGCTGTTAAGAAAAATACTTTTTTCATTTATTCGGAAATTTGGTACGGTATTCATATGTTCGGAATCTGCGCCCTGCCAAGAGAGGATTCTGCGATCGGTTCCCCAACACAGCTTGCCCAAGCGAGCAAAAATTGCAAATCCCCGTTCTTAACGGGGCTCGCCTCCGCTGGCTTCGGCCCGAACGAATCTGCAACCTCGCCAACAGTGGGATTGCGATTTTTGAATCCCAACTTGCGAATCTGCAAAGCCACATTTATAAACCCCGCCTCTTAGGCGGGCGAGCCTCCCGGCGGGGAGGCTGCGGCTCGCACAACCCTTGCGAGTTGCAAAATCCGACGAAGCCCGACGAAGCCAAGCAAAAAGGCCGCCCGTCGCGGAGCGGCCTTTCGCACTGTTCGTTAGTCGCGGATGGCGGCTACGCCGGGCAGGTCGCCGAACTCGATGTATTCGAGCAGCGCACCGCCGCCCGTCGAGATGTACGACACCTGGTCGGCCAGGCCGAACTTGTTGACGCAGGCCACCGAGTCGCCGCCGCCGATGAGCGAATAGGCGCCGTTCTTGGTAGCCTCGGCGATGGCCAGGGCCACCTCCTTGGAACCCGTAGCGAACTTGTCGATTTCGAAGACGCCGACGGGGCCGTTCCACAGGATGGTCTTGCAGCCGAGGATGTGCTCGCGGAAAGCCTTCTTGCCCTGGTCGGCGATGTCGACACCTTCCCAGCCATCGGGAATGTTGTTGGCCGGAGCGGTCTTGGTGTTGGCGTTCTGCGAAAAATCGTCGGCGATGAGCGCATCGGGCGACATGACGAGCTTCACGCCCTTCTGTTTGGCGAGCTCCAAGATTTCGAGCGCCACGGGGAACATGTCGGGCTCGCAGATGGAGTTGCCGACCTTGCCGCCCTGTGCCGCGGCGAACGTATAGGTCATGCCGCCGCCGATGACGATCGAATCGCACTTCTCGATGAGGGCCTTGATGACGCCGATTTTCGACGACACCTTCGAACCGCCGATGATGGCGCAGAACGGACGTGCGGGGTTCTCCATGACGGCGGCGATGGCCTTCACCTCGCGCTCCATCAGGTAACCGAACATCTTGTCGTTGGGGAAGTACTTGGCGATCAGGTAGGTCGATGCGTGCTTGCGGTGCGCCGTGCCGAACGCGTCGTTGACGTAGCAGTCGCCATAGGAAGCGAGCTTCTTGACGAACTCCTTCTGCGGACCCTCTTTGAGGGCTTTCTTGGCGGCATCCTTCTCCTCCTTGGTGGCGTCGTCGGCCAGACCGCGGGGCTTGCCCTCCTCCTCGGCGTAGAAACGCAGGTTTTCGAGCAGCAGCACCTCGCCGGGCTTCAGCGCCTTGGCCATCTCGGCGGCCTTGTCGCCCATGCAGTCGCCGGCGAAGGCGACCTTCACGCCGAGGTTCTTCTCGACGGCGGGCACGATCTGCTCCAGCGAATACTTGGGATCGGGGTTCTTCTTGGGACGTCCCATGTGCGACATGAGAATCACCGAACCGCCCTCGGCAAGTACTTTCTTGATGGTCGGCACGGCCGCACGGATGCGGGTGTCGTCGGTCACCTGGCCCTTGTCGTCGAGGGGCACGTTGAAGTCCACGCGGACAAGCGCGCGCTTGCCCTTGAAATCGTAGTTGTCGATCGAAATCATAGTTGTTTGACTGTTAGTTATTTCGTTGCTTGTTGTCTCAGCTTTGCTGCGCTGCAAATTTAATGAAAAAATTCAAGAACTGCGTTATGAAATTCACAATTAACCGCCCGGCGGCTTCGGGGAAATGGCCGGGCGGTGCGAAGAAACGCGGCCGCAGGCCTCAGTACCGGTACCGCATCCACCGGAAGAGCTCCTTGAACGTGGGTTTCTTGCCGTACATGAAGATGCCGACGCGGTAGATTTTGGCGGCGAGCCACACCATCCCGACGAACGAAGCATAGAGCACGCCGAGCGAGAGGACGACCTGCCACCAGGGGATGTCGTAGGGGATGCGGGCCATCATGACGATGGGCGAAGTGAAGGGGATGACGGAGCCCCAGAACGCCAGCGACGAATTGGGGTCCTTGATAACGGCCATCATCACCAGCAGCGCCAGGATGATGGGCAGCGTGATGGGCAGCTGCAGCTGCGAAGCGTCCTGCACGTTGTCGACGGCCGAACCCACGGCGGCGAACATGGCCGAGTAGAAGAGATAACCGCCGAAGACGAAGAGCAGCAGGAACCCGAAAAGCTTGAAGATATACCCCATGTCGGTCATGGCGGCGACGGCCTGCAACAACTCGGGGTCGAGGTCGCCCGCGACGTCGGACATGCCGCCCTGCGCGGCCTGCGCACTGACCAGCACGTCGGCAGGCATCATGTGCGGCACGACGACCCCGCCGACGAAGCCTATCAGGACGCCCCACACCAGAATCTGCACCACGGCGACCAGCGCCACGCCCAGAATCTTGCCGCACATGAGGTCGAACGGCCGCACCGACGAGACCATGACCTCCAGCACGCGGCTGTTCTTCTCCTCGATGACCGACTGCATGACCATCGACCCGTAAATCAACAGGAACATATAGAGCATGAAGCCCAGCAGGTAACCCAGCACCGTGGCCACGATGGGCGACTGCGTGCGCGAATCCTCCTCCTGCGACTTGTCGTTGCGGAAAGTCTGCATCGCCACCCGGGTACGCACTTCGTCGAGAATCTCGCGGAGGTTGCCGATGTGGTAGCTCTTGAGTTTCTCGGTCTTGACGATCTCCTCGATCTGCCCCGTGATGTTGCTCTCGACAACCAGCGACGACGACGAATTGACGTAGAACCGCACGTTGTTGGGATTTTCGACGATGTCGCTGCCGATGCAGAGGATGCCGAAGACGTCGGTCAGCTCGCGCCGCGCCTCCTCGACGCCGAGGGTGCAGGGCTCGAAGACCAGCTCTTCGTCGTCCTGCAACTGCGGAGCCACCAGGCCGCTCTCGTCGATGACGGCGATATGCTTCGTATCGCCGCGCGAAAACTGCATGATGAGGGCGGGCGCCACCATCAGACCGATCATCAGGACCGGAGTCAGCAGGGTAGTGACGATGAACGACTTTTTGCGTACGCGCTCGTTGAACTCGCGCCGTATGATAAGCGAAATGTTGGACATGGAATGGAGAGATTTAGCGTTTTTGCCGGTCCCGCGCCGAAGCGAACAACACGATGCCGACCGACATGAAGATGAGGGCCCAGACCAAGGAGACGGCCGCCCGTTCGGATGCCGCCCGCCAGACCAGACCGGCCAGGCCGCAGGCGAAGAGCAGTGCGCCGGAGAGCATCCGCAGGTTCTTTTCCGATTTTTTCATGGTTGCGAAGATTTTCAGAGAGTGCCGTTGACGGCCCGGATGAAGATGTCGTTCATCGAGGGGATGATTTCGCGGAACGAACGCAGCTCGACAGCCTCGTTGACAGCAGCGATGACGCTGCGCACCCCGCTGTCGTCCTCGACCTGCAAGCGGAGCGTACGATAGGCCGGCTCCTCGGTCTCGGAGTCGAGAATGCGGCACTGCAACCCCTCGGCGACACGTCGCAGAGCCTCCTCTTCGCCGCGGTAGGCCACCTCGAAGACGTTGGAGCCATGGCGCCGCCGGATGTCGTCGACCCGGCCCGAGAGGATATTGTGCGACTTGTTTATCAACGTGATATGGTCGCAAATCTCCTCGACGGACGACATGTTGTGCGTAGAGAAGATGATGGTGGCGCCCTTGTCGCGCAAGGCGAGAATCTCGTCTTTCAACAAATTGGCGTTGATGGGGTCGAAACCCGAAAAAGGCTCGTCGAAAATCAACAACTCGGGCTCGTGCAGCACCGTGATGATGAACTGCACCTTCTGAGCCATGCCCTTGGAGAGCTCCTCGACCTTCTTGTCCCACCAGCCGCCGATACCGAACTTCTCGAACCAGGCCTTGAGCCGCACGATGGCGTCGTGCCGCGAGAGCCCCTTGAGTCGTGCGAAGAAGAGCGCCTGCTCGCCGACCTTCATCTTCTTGTAGAGGCCGCGCTCCTCGGGCAGATAACCGATGCGGTAGACGTCGGCCGGAGCGATTTCATGCCCGCCGAAAAGCACGCGGCCGCTGTCGGGCGCCGTGATGCGGTTGATGATGCGGATCAGCGTGGTCTTGCCGGCGCCGTTGGGGCCGAGCAGACCGTAGACCGAACCGCGGGGAACGGTCAGCGAAACGTCGTCCAGCGCCGTATGCCGGGCGTAATGCTTGCTGACATGTTCGACTGTAAGCAAATCCATTTTCGGAATCCGTTTGAGGGTCTTTGTTTTCCGTTTGCGGGCGGAGAACGGCGGGAATACGGTCCGCAAGCTCCGCGTCTTCGGGAGCAAATATAGAAACAGAATTTTGAATATCAAAAAATATTTATCGTTTTTCGATAAGAAGAGAGTCGTACGGCGGCGGGAATGCGGCATCCGGCGCACAAAAAAACAACTTCGATGCAGATGCTTGGACGCAGCGCACGGTGAGCGCATTGCTCCGTCGCGGACGGTATCCGCCGTCCACGGGACGAACAGCGGTAGACGAAAACCACGTGGCGGCAGCGAGCGGCGAAGCAGCGGAGGCATAAGAGGACGAACTCCACCAATTGCCCTCCGTGCCAACGAATGTCAAGACTCCCGACACTTCGGCGCGGTAGCCCGCAGCAGGCGCAAGAAGCAATCACTCGAATGAATGCCGCAGAGAGGGAAAAATCAATGCATAATTCAGAATTCACAATTTGGCGATTAAGCGAGGGCAGAGCCGAACTTGTTCGAGCTTTGCCGAGCGGGAGCGATGATGGTGCAAGCCGAGAGTTATGCCGAATTTGTTCGGACATGACCGAGGCGCCGCCCATCCAAGGCGCAGCCAGAGTCAAGACCCCATAGGGGGGGGTTAATTCACAATTAAAAATCGAAGTTGGATAGTTTCGCGATTCGAAGAATCGTGCGGGCCGCAGCCTCCCGCAGCGGAGGCCCGCAAGCTGCAGCCCTGCTCTCGCATTAAAAAGGTTAATTATGAATTTGAATTGTGCATTCTGAATTGTGAATTGATAAACCGGCTCTGCGGCAAACTGGAATAGTCAACTACCCCTTTTCCTGCGGCACAAAAAGCGACAAACAAAGAGTAGCGGATTGCTGAATCTACCGACCACTCTGACGGAAGCCGTGGCCGCCGTCACTCCGGGTCAAGTGAAGTTGCTGGGACGAAGATAGAAGTGAAAAACCGAAAACGAAAAAGAAGCATCAAAAAAGGATGCTTTAGACCTATGGAATTCGGGCGACACGACTATCGAGTTACAGATTCTTCGGCTTTGCCTCAGAATGACAATAATGATTCTTTCGTTGCCCGGCTGGGGGCGGTCGCGCAAAGCGCGAGCCGGGCAACGAAACTCACTCTGTCATTCCACAGAACAAGGTGACAAAGAATCTATATAACAACAAAAACAGACTCTTGACGGCGCTGTGCCTTGGAATGACGAGAGAACGTGCGATGGTGGAGTGGGTGGAAATCCAAGACAAAAAAGCGGTCTGAAATTATGCTGACGGGACAATGAAAAACCCCGGCGCCGGAAGCGTCGGGGATATGGGGATATGGGAACAACGGAAACGGCAAAAACGGCCGGGAAGAGAGGGCAAAGAGGAGCGGGAAAACCGAAGAATTCCGAATAAAACCGGACAATTCCGAACAATTCCGGCGCTTCGGCCGAAGACGAGGTAACCCCGATTAAATCACCACAAAGCAGGCGAAGGTAGGGTAGGGTAGACCTGACAAAACCGAACATTCCGGTGCTTCGGCCGAAGAGAGGCAGGCCCGACTGAACCACCACAAAACGAGTGAAGCAGGGTAGGGCAGAGCGAAATAGAACAGACCGGGCAAGGCGGAACAAAACCGCCACCGGCACCAATCCGGCAAGCATCCCGGTCTTCGGCAGCGCTCCGCCACCAACCCGGCAAACGCCCCCTGACCTCCGGCAAGCGCCCCGGCAGCAACCCGGACGCTACGACTCGATGAAATCGACGTTTACCTGCCGATGGAACGACTCTTCGAGCGAAATGGTGGTTTCGGTCGTCGCGATGCCCTGGATGCGCAGAATACCCTCGAAAATCGTCTGCATGAGGTGTTCATTGTCCACGCAGTAGAGCTTGACCAGGATATTGCCCTTGCCGGTGACAAAATGGCACTCCACGATTTCGGGCACCTCCTTGAGGTTCTCGACCGTCGGCTTGAGCAGCTGCGGGTCCTTGAGCGTGATGTTGATGTAGGCGCAGACATCGAAACCCATGGTTTTGGGGTCGACGATCAGGCGGCTGCCCAGAATCACGCCCTGGTCGTGGAGCTTGCGGATGCGCTGGTGGATGGCGGCACCCGAAATGCCGCACTCGCGTGCGATTTCCAGAAAGGGCATGCGCGCGTTCTTGATCAGATACTTCAATATCTTGCGATCGATGGCGTCCAACGTGACTTTCGACATAAGCGACAATGTTATTCGATGACTTTCAGTTCCTTGCCCACCTTCACGAAAGCGGCGATGCAGCGGTCGAGCTGTTCGACGGTGTGGCCGGCCGACACCTGCACGCGAATGCGGGCCTGGCCCTTGGGCACGACGGGGTAGTAGAATCCTGTGACGAAAACGCCCTCCTCCTGCAAGCGGGCGGCGAAATCCTGCGACAGCTTGGCATCGTAGAGCATCACGGCGCAGATGGCCGACTGCGTGGGCTTGATGTCGAAGCCCGCGGCCATCATTCCGGCGCGGAAGTGCTCCACGTTGGCCACCAGGCGGTCGTGCAGCTCGCTGCTCTCGCCGAGCATGCGGAACATCTCGATGCCGGCGCCGACCACGGCGGGAGGCAGCGAATTGGAGAAGAGATAGGGGCGCGAACGCTGGCGCAGCATGTCGATAATCTCCTTGCGGCCTGTGGTGAAGCCGCCCACGGCACCGCCGAAAGCCTTGCCAAGCGTACCCGTGAGGATGTCGACCTGACCGCGCAGACCGTAGAGTTCGGTGATGCCGCGGCCCGTCTCGCCCAGCACGCCGGCCGAGTGGCACTCGTCGACCATCACCAGAGCGTCGTACTTCTCGGCCAGGGCGCATATCTTGTCGAGCGGCGCGGCGTTGCCGTCCATCGAGAAGACGCCGTCGGTGCAGATGATGCGGAAACGCTGGGCCTGCGCCTTCTTGAGGCACTCTTCGAGCTCGGCCATGTCGGCATTGGCGTAACGGTAGCGCACGGCCTTGCAGAGACGCACGCCGTCGATGATGGAGGCGTGGTTCAGCGCATCGGAGATGATGGCGTCCTCCTCGGTGAAGAGGGGTTCGAAGACACCGCCGTTGGCATCGAAGCATGCGGCGTAGAGAATCGTATCCTCGGTGCCGAAGTAGTCCGAAACGGCCTTTTCAAGCTCCTTGTGCAGGTCCTGGCAGCCGCAGATGAAACGCACGGACGACATGCCGTAGCCGCGGGCGTCCATCGCCTTCTTGGCCGCTTCGACAAGGCGCGGATTGTCCGACAGACCCAGGTAGTTGTTGGCGCAGAAGTTCAGCACCTTGCGGCCCGCCACCTCGATTTCGGCGCGCTGGGGCGACTCGATTACGCGCTCGGTCTTGTAGAGCCCCGCCGCCTTGATTTCGGCCAGCTCGCGCTGCAAGTGTTCCTTGATTTTACCGTACATAGGGATTATTCTTTTGAAGTTTTCTCCTTCGACAAGTTACGATTGGAAACAAAGATACGATTATTTTCATGAAATACGTTCGCAGGAGTCTCTTTTTTTGCTTTTCGATTACGAATCGTTACTTCGGGCCGGGCGGCCGCCCATTTTTCCGATTGCGAGGCCGGAACGAGCCCCGGCAAAAAGATTGCTCCGTCCCGGAAAAGGGACGGAGCAACAGGCAAACAGGTTTCTGTAATCGTGCCGGGGCTATTCGGCGTTCTCCGACGTGTTCTCCCCGGCAGCGGGTGCGCTCTCTTCGGCAGCGGCCTCGGACTGGGTCTCCTCGGCGGCCGGAGCCTGCTCTTCGGCGGGAGCGGCCTCCTCGGCCTGTGCCGGAGCCGTCTGCTCGGTCTGTTCGGGAGTGTTCTGTGCGTTCTGTGCGTTCTGCTCAGGCTGCTGCCCGCAGGCGATGGCACCTGCCGCCATCATCACGGCTGCCATACATACGAATGTCTTTTTCATAGTTTTGTAATTTTGGGTGTTAAACTTGGTTTCTTCGGAAGTGAAGTCGTTGGGAATCGCTTCCGACCGAAAAAAGTTCAAGCCCTGTGCCAGAAAACCGAAACAAGAAACAAAACAATGAAAATCAACATTTTACAACATAAAACACAATCGGACCGGGGTGTGGAAATGTGT
>JAIDUZ010000030.1 GCA_029059935.1 Alistipes sp. | reverse complement strand
CGGTGCCTACATGTTCAAGGAGGGTATCGTTCCCAACGACCAGGTCAAGGATTTCTTCGCAGAAGAGAAGAAATAGTCATTTCGAGAGTCCGACTCCCGAAATACAAAGGGCATCCCGAGGGGTGCCCTTTGTGTTTGTGCATTCGGCAGCCTGCCTCCTTGTTCCGAACGACAAGACAACACGACTTCCGACCCGGAGTGGCAGAGGCTACGGTTTCTGCCAGTGCGATCGGGCAGATTCAGCAATCCGCTGCCCCCGTTAAGAACGGGGATTTATAAACCGATACTCTTAAGGGGCAGCTGTTATATCCCGGTCTGCCGCAGAGCTTGAAAATATTAAATCTAAAATCCGCCCCGATGTCTGAGCCGCAGCGGAGGAGGGACTAAAAGCGTCAGCGCAGGGGCCGGTTTGTTTACAAACCCGCGAATAGGCGCCCGAAGCAGCGTTAGGACCTCCGCAGCAGGCGAAGACAGTCGGAAGGAGAGGTTTTTCCGCCGCTTTTTGCCGGTACAAAAAGCGGCAAGAATCTCTGCGTCATTCAATCCAGCGATTGCCATTCAGCTCCTGCTTCGGGCTTCCGCAACAACACGACGGGAGCCTTGACGAATGTCGGCACAAGCGGAAACTGCTACTCTTCGTCGCCCCGCTTGTCTGCCGACCGTGGCGTGTGCTACATGGGCTTCAACGACACCGATGTGCAGCCGCTGAATGCCGGAAATGGGTATCGGTCCTACGCTCTTTCCGTGCGCTGCGTCCAGCATCTGCTGCGGAAGTCGCTCTTTGTCGTAGCAACCCGCACTTCGCGGGCAAACGGGCACCGATGACAAAGAACCAGCACAAACAAGAAAGGATATGAGTGCCGGCCGGCACTCATATCCTTTCATCTTATCTTTCGCCTTCCGCTCCGTCAGAACCGGCGAACGGCCCGCACCAGGAATTTGTTGTACTTGGGAATCTCGATAACGTAGGGCGGTTCTATCTCCATGGTGGTGGTCCATGCCTCCTTGTCGTCCTTCTCGGTCGAGGAGAAATAGTTGACCATCCGGTCCATACGCTTGCCGCCATGCAGGCGGAGCGTCTCGTTGAAGTTGTTGCGGGCCTTGCGGTCGCTGTGCGAACGAATCCCTCCATGGTAGCTGTTGCCCAAAGTCAGCAATTCGTTGATGGCCGGCAGATACCATCCTTCGCCCTTGTTGCGGCACCATTCGAAAGCCGGGAAGTCGGCCCATGACAGACCATTCGCTTCGATATAACGTGCTACGGTTGCCATGTTCGCGCGTCCGTCGTTCTGGTCGCCGGTTCCGACCGTCCGCAATTCGGGCTTGCGGAAGACGCTCCACGGCAACAGCACCTCGTCGAGCGAGAGAATCGTTCCGTGATACCCCTCTTCGTCGACCCATATCACGATGCCCTGCACCCCGTCGCAGTCGTAGTAGTCGCCCACCGAATAACGCACGTTGGCCGGAACCGCAGCGGCCGCAGCCGGAGCTTCGGTCTTTACGGGTTCGGCGAAACGCTCCTCCTCGCCGTTGGCATAACGAATCGACGCGATGTCGCTCACAGGCAACACATAGGTCGGTCCGTCGGGATTGGAAAAACGTTTGTACCGCACTTCGGTCGGCGAAATCTCCGTCACGCGGGCCTCGATGCACGAGGAGTCGCGCCGAACGATCATGTCCTGGGCCGCAACCGTCAGGATACACCCGACCGTGGCCAGAAAGAGCAGAAGCGTCTTTTTCATTGTTGACAGTTTTACAACAAAGATAACGTTTTTTTTCGGAGATTCTTATTTCTTCCTATCTTTGCCGTGGATAAAATACAGCAAGAACTGACTGCGGCCCGGCCGGCCGAACGGATCCGCCGCTGCATCCGCCGTGCTCCGTCCTTGCACCGTCGTTTTCAAGTAAAACCGTATGGCACTTTTCGATATTTTCAAGAAGAAATCCGAGCAGGCCGCCCCGGAACAACCCGAAGTCGCGCAGCGCGAACAAGAGGAACTCAGCGCCGGCCTGGAGAAGACCAAGGCGGGCCTCTTCTCCAAACTGGCCCGCGCCGTGGCCGGCCGGTCGACGGTCGACGCCGATGTGCTCGACGACCTCGAAGAGGTGCTCATCACCTCCGATGTGGGCGTGGAGACCACCGTCAAAATCATCCGCCGCATCGAGGAACGCATCGCCCGCGACAAATACATGAACGCCTCCGAACTCCGCGGCATTCTGCGCGAAGAGATTGCCGCGCTGATGGAGCAGGCCCTGGGTTCGGACGGCAACTTCGGTCTCGACGCCCGTCCCGGCGAACCCTGCGTCGTGATGGTCGTGGGGGTCAACGGCGCCGGCAAGACCACCACCATCGGCAAGCTCGCGGCCCAACTTACCAAAGCCGGACGCAAGGTGTGGATCGGCGCCGCCGACACGTTCCGTGCCGCAGCCATCGATCAGCTCAAGGTTTGGGCCGACCGCGCCGGTGCCACCATGATTCGCCAGGAGATGGGGTCCGACCCCGCCTCGGTGGCTTTCGACACCCTCACGTCGGCCAAGGCCAACGGTGCCGACGTGGTGCTGATCGACACGGCCGGACGCCTGCACAACAAAATCGGACTGATGAACGAACTGACGAAGATACGCAACGTCATGGCCAAGGTCATCCCCGACGCCCCGCACGAAGTGATGCTCGTGCTCGACGGCTCGACGGGGCAGAACGCCTTCGAACAGGCCAAGCAGTTCACCCAGGCCACGCAGGTCACATCGCTGGCCATCACCAAGCTGGACGGCACGGCCAAAGGCGGTGTCGTAATCGGCATCAGCGACCGTTTCCGCATTCCGGTGCGCTACATCGGCATCGGCGAAGGCATCGACCAGCTCAGGATTTTCGACCGCCGCGAATTCGTCAACGCCCTTTTCGGCAATGAAGAAGATTAACGTCATCACCCTCGGGTGCTCCAAGAACACGGTCGACAGCGAACACCTCATGGCGCGCCTGGCCGCCGCGGGCTACGAAGTACTCTTCGACAGCGACCGCACCGATGCCAAGACGGTGGTCATCAACACCTGCGGCTTCATCGGCGATGCCAAGCAGGAGTCCGTCGAGATGATTCTGCGCGCCGCCGAAGCCAAAAAAGCCGGGCGCATCGAACGGCTCTTCGTCATCGGCTGTCTGGCCGAGCGCTATGCTGACGAACTGCGGACCGAGATTCCCGAGGTCGACGACTACTTCGGCGCCCGCACGTGGGACGGCATCGTCCGGGCCCTGGGAGCCGCCGAGACGGCCGAACTGGCCACCGAACGCCACCTTACCACACCGCGCCACTATGCCTATCTGAAGATTTCGGAGGGATGCAACTGGAAATGCGGCTACTGTGCCATCCCGCTCATCCGCGGCCCGCACGTCTCGGTGCCGATGGAGGAGTTGGAGGAGGAGGCCCGCAAACTGGCGGCGCAGGGAGTCCGCGAACTGATCGTCATCGCCCAGGACACCACCTACTACGGCATCGACCTCTACGGCAGGCGGATGCTGTCCGAGCTGCTGCGGCGCCTGTGCCGCATCGAAGGCATCGAGTGGATCCGGCTCCACTATGCCTACCCGGCCGGATTCCCCGACGACGTCATCGCCACGATGGCCTCCGAGCCCAAAATCTGCAAGTATCTGGACATCCCGTTCCAACATATCTCCGACAACCAGCTGTCGGCCATGCTGCGCCGCCACACCAAGGCCGAGGCCCTGGAACTGATTCGCAAACTGCGCGGCGCCATCCCCGACCTGGCCCTGCGCACCACCCTGCTGGTCGGCTATCCGGGCGAAAGCGACGCCGACTTCGCCGAGCTGGAAGCATTCGTGCGAGAGGTGCAGTTCGAACGGCTGGGGGTCTTCGCCTACTCCGAGGAGGAGGGGACCCACTCGGCGCTCCGGCTCCGCGACGACATCCCCGAAGAGGTGAAGGAGGAGCGTGTCGAACGCATCATGGCGCTCCAGCGCGAGATTTCGGCGGAGAACAACCGACGCCGTGTGGGCCGCACCGAACGCGTCATCGTCGATTCGCGGCAGGGCGATTTCTACGTCGGACGTTCGCAATACGATTCGCCGGAAGTCGACCAGGAGATTCTGATTCCGGCCGCCCGGCGCCGGCTTCTCCGCGGACGTTTCTACGATGTGACCATCACTTCGGCCGCCGACTACGATCTCTACGGCGAAACGAAGTAACGCATCTTCCCTCCTTTCCGAAAGTGCAGTTCCGGCCCGGAATGACGAAGGCCACCGGCTTCCGTCAGTGCGGCAGGCAGATTCAGCAGTCCGCTGACAATCCCCCGAAGGCAAGGTCAGCTGTTCATCCCAGTATGCATCGGAGCGCCCCGCCGGGCTCCCCGGCGCATTCATCCCAGCGATTGCTATCAATGGCTCCTGCTGCGGGCCTCCGCAGCCGTGAGACGGGAGTCTTGGCGAACGTCGGCACGAATGGCGAATACTACGGTTCATCGTCGTTCGCGTCCGGCAACAACAACGCGAGTTATCTGAACTTCAACGCAAGCAACGTCAACCCCCTGAACACCGGAGCCCGAGCTCACGCACGCTCCGTGCGCTGCGTCCAGCATCTGCAAGCTGCCTTTCGGCAAGGCGGGAAAGGACCTCCGCCTACGGGTGAGCAGGAACAAGGCAAGATACCGCCGGCCCGGACGAGTCACTTCTTATCCGTTTCCGCCGCCGTCAATCCATCGTAAAGCACATCGAACCGCTGCCGGAGCCGATGCGGCATGCGAATCAGCGAACGCAGCTCTTCGAGCCGACGGGCATTGTCGGAAAAGGGAATCCACAGCCGCAGGTAACCGCCGTCGGCATACTTTCGCTGCAAATGTTCCAGACAACGGGCATATTGCCCCTCGCGGTCGAGCGCCGGACAATGTCCCAACCCATACTGAATCGTACGCCTCAACACGGTATCGACTTCCAGACAGCGGTCGGCCTCGGCGACGATACGGCCATAGAGCGTGCGGGGTTCGCGGTCGGAAGAAGCGCGATGGTCCTCCACCGCATCGCGCATGACGGCAATCTGCTCCTCGGAGAACCAGCGACGCAAAGTACGGTCGGCTGCGAGCAGCTCGCCCGAGCGGATGTGGTGGCGTTCGCGGCCGTCGGCAAGTCCGATGTCGTGGTAGGCGGCAATGGCATAGACCATGTCGATGTCGACCTCGTAATGGGCCGCCAGCTCCAAGCTCCGAGCAATGACATCGCGGGCATGGTCGATGCGGTGCGCCGCGTCGAACGTTTCGTAGCGCGGCAAGATTTCGGTTTCGATGTAGGTTTGCAGTGCACGGTTCATGTTCATGCAACGAAGGTACGAAAAAATCCGCCCTCCGAAGAGAGCGGATTCTTTTTGCGGTTTGCAGTCCGGCGCTTATTCTACCGGATTGCCCCACTTGTTGGCCTCCTTCTGACCGGCCTGAGCCCACAGATAGAGGTTGTAGAGCGGGATGATCTGGAACCAGCCGCTCTTGCCGACATCGTGCATGCGGCGGGCGCCGATACCCAGCAGCGGGCAGAGCATGGCCAGCTGGAAGAGCGACGAAAGGATGGTGAAGTGCAGCACGGCGGCCAGCAGCATGTCGACGATCGACAGCAGGAAGTTGATGATGATGTAGACGACCAGGAACATCCAGAAGTCCATCATCTTCGTGCGGCCCTTGAAGTCGAAGTACTGACCCTTCACGGCATTGACGAATACGCTGATTGCGGTTTTGAACCAGTTCATAGTGTAAAAAAGTTTGAGTTTGACAAAAATTTAATCGCACCTACTCTCTTAACGGATTTTCGGTTTCTTCCTTTTATCTGTTCCGGTTCCAAAGAGCCGGCCCAATCGAACTGCGGACAACGCCGGCGCAGAGCCGCCGGCACTGAAAACACCGACCGGCCCTACTTGGCGTACGACACGGCGCGCGTTTCGCGGATGACGGTAATCTTCACCTGACCCGGATAGGTCATTTCGTCCTGTATCTTCTTGGCTATGTCGTGCGACAGGCTCTCCGACTCCTGGTCGGTAAGTTTGTCGGCGCCGACGATAACGCGCAGCTCGCGGCCTGCCTGGATGGCATAGGTCTTGACCACGCCGGGATACGACAGCGCAATGTCCTCCATCTCCTTGAGGCGCTTGATGTAGCTCTCGACCACTTCGCGGCGGGCACCGGGACGCGCACCCGAAATGGCGTCGCAGACCTGGATGATAGGCGCGATGAGCGACGACATCTCGACCTCGTCGTGGTGGGCTCCGATGGCATTGCACACCTCGGGCTTCTCCTTGTATTTCTCGGCCAGCTTCATGCCGATGATAGCGTGCGGCAGTTCGGGTTCGTCGTCGGGCACCTTGCCGATGTCGTGCAGCAGACCGGCGCGGCGGGCAATCTTGGGATTGAGTCCCAGTTCGGAAGCCATGATACCGGCCAGGTTGGCCGTCTCACGGGCATGCTGCAACAGATTCTGACCGTAGGATGAGCGGTATTTCATCTTGCCTATCATGCGAATCAGCTCGGGATGCAGGCCGTGGATGCCCAGGTCGATGGTCGTACGTTTGCCGACCTCGACGATCTCCTCCTCGATCTGCTTGCGCACCTTAGAAACCACCTCCTCGATGCGGGCAGGGTGGATGCGGCCGTCGGTGACGAGCTGGTGCAGCGACAGACGCGCGATTTCGCGGCGCACAGGGTCGAAACCGCTGAGGATGATGGCCTCGGGCGTATCGTCGACAATGATTTCGATGCCGGTGGCGGCCTCCAGGGCGCGGATGTTGCGGCCCTCGCGGCCGATGATGCGGCCCTTGACCTCGTCGCTCTCGATGTTGAAGACCGTGACAGCGTTCTCGATGGCCGTCTCCGTGGCGACGCGCTGGATGGAGGCCACGATGATGCGCTTGGCCTCTTTCGAAGCGGTCATCTTGGCCTCCTCGATGGTCTCGCTGATGTAGGCGGCGGCTTCGCTCTTGGCCTCGGCCTTCATGTTCTCGATGAGGATGTTCTTGGCATCCTCCGAGCTCATGCCCGAAATCTGTTCGAGACGCACGTTCTGTTCGCGCATCATCTGGTCGATTTCCGACTTCTTGTGTTCGAGCACCTGCATCTGGCTGTGCATCTGCTCTTTGAGCCGCTCGTTCTCGCGCAGGCGGGTGTCGAGGTCGCGCTGCTGATTTTGGAGGTTCTGCTCGAGCTGGCGGGCGCGCTGCTCGCTCTGCGCGATCTTCTGATTGCGCTCGTTGCACTGGCGGTCATGCTCGCTTTTGAGCTGCATGAACTTCTCCTTGGCTTGGAGAATCTTCTCCTTCTTGATCATCTCGCCCTCGGCGGCGGCTTCCCTGAGCGCTGCCTCGCGACGCTTGCGAATCGAAATGCGGGCCACGAAATCGGAGACCACGGCATAGACCGCAACGGCGCCGACGGCCGAGATGACTGCCCAAACGATGGTATTCATTGGATAGGGTCTGCTTTTGTAAGTTACTAAAATAAGTTCTGTCTTCGGGCAGCCGGCCCTCTCCGCAAAAGCGGAGAGAGGTCCGGGATGCCGAATTATCAAAAAAACCGCAAAGATTCCTTAGTCTTGTTTGACGAATCTGCAAGATAAGTCATGTGTGGAGGCTCCGACAATCGCAACCTTCCACCGGTACGCCGGAGCGTACACCCCGATTCGTCGGGGTCGAGGCCTGGTTTTGAAGCGCCGCGAGTTGCTCCAATGTAAGAAGTGTTCAGTTTCGCAAAGCTATAAGGAATCCATGCGGGTAGATTCTTGTATGTTAAAGAACGTTCCGGGTGCAAGGCCGCGTGCACGGCTATGCCGAAGCAGGAAACCCTGCATGAAAACAAACGCTCACTCCTCGAAAGAGTTGAGGTAGGCATCCAAAGAGCTGTCGAGCTCCTCCAGACGCCCCAGGTCGTCGTCGTCCGCCTTGCGGCTCAACCGGACGTCGACGTTGGTGATGGCGAACTTCAGCGCCACCATGGCCAGGTAGTCGGGTTCGTTCCAGCCGCGGAAGTTCCGCTTGCGGGCATCGACCAACTCCTTGTTTACCTCGCGCTCGGCCAGGCGGTACTTCTCCTCCTTGCCGCGCTGGATGAAAAACGGGTAGCTTTTGCCGGCTATCTTGAGCGTGATGGCCTGCTTGTCGTTCTCCTGTGGCTGTTCTTCCTGCATGACGTTCCGCTACGCTTCGTTTTCCGGCTCCGGACTCAATCCGGACCGCTCCAGCAGCACGATGCACTTGTCGACCTCCCGCATGAGACGGTTGACGCGCGCCCGTGCCTTGTCCCGGTTTCCGCTCCCGCCGGCCAGCCCTTCGGCCAGCTGCATCCGCGCCACTTCGGCGTCGAGTTCGCGGATGCGCTCCTCCAGCGAGCGCTTCTCGCGGCTCAGGGCGTCGCATCGGGCCGTCAGTTCGGCACAGAGTCCCCGCAGACGGCGATGATCCTCGATCAACCGTCCGACACGAGCTTCGATGCTTGCTATGACGCTTTTGTCGGCCATGATTCCAGGAGAGGAAATCCGATTTTGCACTCAAAGATATGCAAAAGAACGGGAATAAGCAAATTTTATTTCGCCGGAGCGTTTTCAGGACCGTTTTTGCTTCGGCCGGCAACCGCCAGTTCCGGAACCGCGACCTTTCGTCGCCCCGCCAAGAGCGGGCGGGAATCGCGGCATCTCCCCGAGCGGAAGCAGGCAAGCCGGAAGCGCCCGCAGACTCCCGCCTCCGGACCAAAAAATGTCCTGCCGGAAAAGGACCGGCAGGACGCAAACGAAAGGTCGGCGCTCGTTCCTAAACGAACGGAATCTTCACCACCTCGGCCTTGAGCGGCTTTTCGCGAACGATGACGGCAATCTCCGTCCCGGGCTTGGCGAAGTCGGCGGCCACGTAGCCCAGACCGAAGCCGACCTTGAGACACGGCGACATGGTGCCCGACGTCACGTGTCCGATGGGAGTGCCGTCCGGGGCCGCCAGCGCGTAACCGTGGCGCGGAATGCCGCGGTCTATCAGTTTGAAGCCGACCAGCTTGCGCGTCACGCCCTCGGCCTTCTGCTTCTCCATCAAGGCACGGTCGATGAAATCCTTGCCCTCGGCGAACTTGGTAATCCAGCCCAGGCCCGCCTCGATGGGCGAGGTAGTGTCGTCGATGTCGTTGCCGTAGAGACAGAACCCTTTTTCGAGACGCAGCGTGTCGCGCGCCCCGAGTCCGATGTTCTTCAGTCCGTATTCGGCACCCGCCTCCCACAGGGCGGCCCACAGTTTGTCGCCGTCCTCGTTGGCCACGTAGATTTCGCAGCCGCCCGAGCCGGTATAGCCGGTGATGGAAAGGATGGCGTCGCAGCCGGCCACGCGCATCTTGCGGAACGTGTAATACTCCATCTCCTCAACCGGCTCATCGCACATCTTCTGCACGATCTTCATGGCCAGGGGCCCTTGCACGGCGAGCTGGCAGATTTCGTCCGAGGCATTGTAGAGCTCCTTGCCGTGGCCGGCCTGCATGCCCATCCTGGCACCCTCGGCGCAGATGTGCTGCCAGTCCTTTTCGGTGTTGGCGGCATTGACCACCAACAGATAGGTTTCGGCATCGACCCGGTAAACGAGGATGTCGTCGACGATGCCTCCGCGGCCGTTGGGCATGCAGGAGTACTGCACCTTGCCGTCGTAGAGCTTCGACACGTCGTTGGAGGTGATGCGCTGCAAAAGGGCGAGCGCCTTGGGGCCCTTGACCCATATCTCGCCCATGTGGCTGACGTCGAAGACGCCGGCGCCCTGCCGCACGGTCATGTGCTCGTCGTTGATGCCCGAAAACTCGATGGGCATGTTATAACCCGCGAACTCGGCCATTTTGGCCCCGGCGGCGATGTGATACTTGGTGAAAGCGGTGGTTTTCATAAAGAGGAGGTAGTTTTAAGGATTCGCAATCTTAGCGGACAAGCGCGGAAACCGGGCGCGTTGGGAAACAGTCCGGAACCGGTTTACTCTTCGCGGCGCTTCACGCCCAGGCGGGGACAGCGGCGGAACTCCTTTTCGCGGTCGAAGAGGTAGCGGTAGGTGGTGTGTATCTTGTGCCGCGAAGCGCAGACGTAGGTCTCGATCATGCGGTTCATGACCGGATTGAAATCGCCGATCCAGGCGAGCTCCAGCGTCTTGTAGGGGATGTCCTTGCGGTCCATGTACTTCCAGTACTCGGCCATGATGGCCGACTCGACCCCCTTGCCGTGGTACTCGGGCGCGATGCCGAAGATGATGCCGAAGATGCGGTCGCACTTCCGGCGCACTTTGAGGTCCCACAGCAGCCGCAGCTTCTGCCACAGGCCGAACCGGCCGTTGAACTTGCCGATGATGCGGTTCAGGTCGGGCACCGTGACGAAAAATCCGATGGGCTCCTCGTTGAAGTAGGCGAAGAAAACGATTTCGGGATCGAGCACAGGCTTGAGCATCCGCATCATGGCCATGGCTTCCTGCTGCGTCATGGGCTTGACGCCCGAGAAGAGCGCCCATGCGCGGTTGTAGATGATGCGGAAATTCTCGGCGGCCTCCTCCAGATTGCGCATGTCGATGTTCTCGACACGGTAGCCGGGCGTCGCGTAGAGATGTTCGGCACGGGCGAAAATCTGCCGGTTGGCCTCCGACGCATCCTTGCGCCAGATGAAGCTGTGCTGGTTGAAATAGTTGCGGAAGCCGTAGTTCTCGAACAACTCCTTATAATAAGAAGGATTGTAGGGATTCTTGTAGAGAGGCTGGAACTCGAAGCCCTCGACCAGCACGCCCCACCAGTCGCTGCGCTGCCCGAAGTTGATGGGGCCGTCCATGGCCTCCATGCCGCGGCTGGCGAGCCACATGCGCGCGGCGTCGAAGAGCATGTCGGCGACCTCCTGGCAGTCGACCGACTCGAAGAATCCGCAGCCGCCCGTAGGCTGTTCTTCGAGGGCGGCCTTCTCGCGGTTGTAGAATGCGGCGATGCGCCCGACGATTTCGTCGGCATCGTTGCGCACGACCCAGCGGATGGCCTCGCCGTCCTCGAAGAGCTCGTTGCTCCTGGGGTCGAAGACCTTCAGGATGTCCTCGTCGAGCGGGCAGACCCAGTTGCGGTTGTCCTTGTAGAGACGTTTGGGAAAATCGAGCCACTCGCGCTCGGCAACGGAGGCAACGACCTCCTGCAAACGGTATTTTTGCGTATCCATCGGATGATATTTTAACTCGAACGCACCAAAGATAACCATTTTTTCTTACATTTGTTAGCGATTCCGCCGCAACTTTCCGCCGGCACGGCGAAACGGAGACCGGACGCATTCCGCCGCTCCGCACGGAACATGCCGGCGGGCCGCAGAGCCGCGCGAAAGAGACCGAAGAGCCGCACGGCTCCGTATCCCGGCACTCCTCCGGCTCCGGCGGTATCCGGACTGCGGCCCGGACGAACCGAAACAAGCAAGGCTTATGGAAAAGACCCGCGAAGAATATCTGCCCGACGGTACGCATGCGCCGCACCGGTTCATGAAGTACCGCATCCACAAAATCCTGCTCGTCTGCTGCAGCTACGACGGCTACATCCTGGAAGAGGACGGCCACATCGAGTCGCAGATCAACCAGGAATACCTCGACCTCAACATGTCGAATCCGCCGTCGTTCACCCGTGTGAGCTCGACGCGCGAAGCGCTCGACGTGCTGGCCGAAGACGACTCCTACGACTTCATCCTGACGATGTACAACGTCGGCGAACTCGACGTCTTCTCCTTCGCCCGGCTGGTCAAGGAACGCCATCCGCAGATTCCCGTAGCGCTGCTCACCTCGTTCTCGAAAGACATCTACCGCCGCATCGAGGAACAGGACCGCTCGGGCATCGACTACATCTTCTGCTGGCATGGCAACAACGACCTCATCATGGCGATCATCAAGCTGGTGGAAGACAAGATGAACGCCGAGGAGGACATCCTGCAAGGCGGCGTACAGGCCATCCTGCTGGTCGAAGACTCCATCCGCTTCTACTCCACCTACCTGCCCGAGCTCTACCGCCTGCTGCTGATGCAGAACAGCGAATTTCTCAAAGACGCGCTCAACGAACAGCAGCAGATTCTGCGCAAACGGGCGCGCCCCAAGGTGCTGCTGGCCACCGCCTACGACGAGGCCGCCGAACTCTACGACCGCTACAAGAACAATCTCCTGGGCGTCATCTCGGACGTAGGCTTCGTCATGCACCGCGGCGACCCGCCCGCCAGCGAACGCCTCGACGCCGGCATCGAGCTCTGCCGCCGCATCCGCGAAGACAATCCGCTGATGCCCGTGCTGCTGCAATCGTCGCAGGTCGAATTCGCCGAGCAGGCCCGCGACCTGGGGGTCGGATTCATCGCCAAGAACTCCAAGGCCCTGCTCTCCGAGCTGCAGGACTACATCTCCGCCGAATTCGCGTTCGGCGACTTCGTCTTCCGCGGTCCCGAGACGGGCACGGTCATCGGCCGGGCCCGCGACCTGGCGCAGATGCAGCAGATGATCGCCACCGTCTCCGACGATGCGTTCGAATACCACACCTCGCAGAACCACCTGTCGAAGTGGCTCTATTCGCGGGGCCTTTTCCCGCTCGCAGCCTCGATCCGCCGCCACAACAAGAGTCACTTCGCTTCGGTGGCCGAGCACCGGCGCGCGCTGGTCAACCTTATCCGCGACTACCGCACCCTGCTGGGACAGGGCGTCGTGGCGAAGTTCGACCCTGAGACCTACTCCGACGCCGTGGGCTTCGCCCGCATCGGCGAAGGCTCGCTGGGCGGCAAGGCCCGCGGACTGGCCTTCATGAACTCGATGCTCATCAAGCACCGCCAGTACGACAAGCACGAGGGGGTGCGGATCATGATTCCGCGCTCGGTGGTCATCGCCACGGGCTACTTCGACGAATTCATCGCCCTCAACGGCCTGCAATACATCATCTCGCAGGACTTCACCGACGAGGAGATACTCTCGGAGTTCGTCACCTCGACCGTTCCGGCACGCCTCCAGGAGGAGCTGAAAGCCTACATCCGCACCGTGCGTTCGCCGCTGGCCGTGCGCTCGTCGTCGAAGTTGGAAGACTCGCACTACCAACCGTTCGCGGGCATCTACTCCACCTACATGATTCCCTACACCGAGAACGAAGACCAGATGCTGCGGCTCGTGCTGCGTGCCGTGAAGAGCGTCTACGCCTCGGTCTACTTCGCGGCGTCGCGGGCCTACATCCAGACGTCGCAAAACCTCATTTCGGAGGAGAAGATGGCGGTCATCATCCAGGAGGTGTGCGGCACCGAGCAGAACGGGCTTTTCTTCCCCACCTTCTCGGGCGTGGCACGCTCGATCAACTGCTACCCCATCGGCGACGAGAAACCCGAAGACGGCATCTGCAACATAGCCATGGGCCTGGGCAAACTGGTGGTCGACGGCGGCCGGACCCTGCGCTTCTCGCCCCGCCATCCGCAGAAAGTGCTTCAGACCTCCACGCCCGAACTGGCGCTGCGCGACACCCAGTCGGAGGTGCTGGCCCTGAGCCTGCGCCCCGAGGAGTTCCGCACCTCGATAGACGATGCGGTGAACCTGCGGCGGCTCAACATCTCCGAACTGGGCGAATACCGCAACGCCCGCCACGTGACGTCGGTGTGGGACCGCGAGAACGAACGCATTTCGGACAGCCCCTACGACCGGGGCCGCAAGATAATAACGTTCAACAACATACTGAAGTACAACACCTTCCCGCTGGCACAAATCGTCGACGACATCCTGGCCCTGGGCGCCGAGGAGATGCGCTGTCCGGTGGAGGTGGAGTTCGCGGTCAACATGGACGTTCCGAGCGGCCGCCAGCAGGTATTCAACCTCCTGCAGATACGCCCCATCATCGACAGCCACGACAACCGCTCGATAGACTGGACCGAAGTGGAGACCTCCCGGGCGCTGATTTACGGCGAAAGCGCCCTGGGTATCGGGCAGATGGCCGACATCGCGGACATCGTCTACGTGAAGACCGAAACCTTCGACTCCCTGTCGACCGAACGCATCGCCGACGAACTGCTGGCCCTCAACGCCCGGCTGCGCGACGAGGGCCGCTCCTACATTCTGGTGGGCCCGGGCCGCTGGGGCTCGTCGGACCCCTATCTGGGCGTGCCGGTGAAGTGGACGCACATCTCCGAAGCCAAGGTCATCGTGGAGTGCGGCATCGAGCGGTTCGACGTCGAGCCCTCGCAAGGCACCCACTTTTTCCAGAACGTGACGTCGCTGGGCGTGGGCTATCTGACCATCAACCCGTTCCGCGGCGACGGCATCTTCCGCCAAGACCGTCTCGACGCCTGCGACGCGCTCTACGAAGGAGAGTTCCTGCGCCTGGTGCGCTTCGAACGGCCGCTGTGGGTCTGCATCGACGGCCGGGCCGACAAGGGAATAGTCCAAGAGGTGAAAAGTGAAAAGTGAAACGGCCGGACCGAACGCCTGCCGAAAAATTTTCACGACAAGATTACAATCTATAAGAATAATTTCTATATTTGTAACAAACAAAAACCTTAAACCTCCTATCGTATGAACGTAAACAAACTGATGACCGAACTTGAGCGCAGACACCCCGGCGAAAGCGAATACCTGCAGGCCGTGCGCGAAGTGCTGATGACCGTCGAAGAGACCTACAACAAGCACCCCGAATTCGAAGCCAACCGCATTGCGGAGCGCATCGTGGAACCCGACCGCAGCTTCACCTTCAAGGTGGTGTGGGTCGACGACAAGGGCGACGTGCAGGTCAACACCGGCTACCGCTTCCAGTTCAACAACGCCATCGGTCCCTACAAGGGCGGTCTGCGTTTCCACCCCTCGGTAAACCCCTCGATTCTGAAATTCCTGGGTTTCGAGCAGATTTTCAAGAACGCGCTGACGACCCTTCCGATGGGCGGCGCCAAAGGAGGTTCGGACTTCAACCCCAAGGGCAAGTCGGACCGCGAGGTGATGCGTTTCTGCCAGGCTTTCATGACCGAGCTGTGGCGCCACATCGGTCCCGAGACCGACGTACCGGCCGGTGACATCGGCGTCGGCGGCCGCGAAATAGGCTATCTCTACGGCATGTACCGCAAGCTGGCGCGCGAGAATACGGGCGTGCTGACGGGCAAGGGCATGACCTACGGCGGTTCGCTCATCCGTCCCGAGGCAACGGGCTTCGGCGCCGTCTACTTCCTGCGCCAGATGCTCGAAAAGGCCGGCATGGACATCAAGGGGCAGACCATCGCCATTTCGGGCTTCGGCAACGTGGCCTGGGGCGCGGCGACGAAAGCCACGGAGCTGGGAGCCAAGGTGGTGACCATCTCGGGTCCCGACGGCTACATCTACGACCCCGCAGGTCTCGATGCCGAAAAGATCGCCTACATGCTCGAACTGCGCGCCTCGAACAACGACGTCGTGGCTCCCTATGCCGACAAGTTCCCGGGTTCGAAGTTCGTCGCCGGCCGCAAGCCGTGGGAAGTCAAGGTCGACATCGCCATGCCGTGCGCCACGCAGAACGAACTCGACGGCGACGACGCCAAGCAGCTGCTGGCCAACGGCGTGAAGATCGTGGCCGAAGTCTCGAACATGGGCTGCCGCCCCGAAGCTATCGACGCCTTCATCGCCGCCAAGATTCCCTACGGACCGGGCAAGGCCGTGAACGCCGGCGGCGTGGCTACGTCGGGACTCGAAATGACGCAGAACTCGCAGAAACTCAACTGGACGGCCGAAGAGGTCGATGCCAAGCTGCATCAGATCATGTCGTCAATCCACGGCGCCTGCCTGGAGTACGGCACCGAGCAGGACGGCTACATCAACTACATGAAGGGCGCCAACATCGCCGGCTTCATGAAGGTGGCCAAGTCGATGGTCGAGCAGGGCATCCTGTAACCGTCGCGCCGCATAAAAAGAGAAGGCGGGAAGTTTCGGCTTCCCGCCTTTTTTTGTACAAAACAACGGCAACCGACCCGGCATGACGCAGGCCACGGCTCCCGTCAGAGAGGTCGGTAGATTCAGCAATCCGCTACTCTTTGTTTGCTGCTTTTTGTGCCGCAGGAAAAGGGGTAGTTAATTATTCCAGTTTGCCGCAGAGCCGGTTCATCAATGCACAATTAATAATGAATACTTTTCTGCGTATGCAACTCCAAGAGCAGGGGCGCAGCTTGTTCTGTCATTCTGAGCGAAGCGAAGAATCTATAATAAAACCCCGTTCTTAACGGGGCGGGCCGCAGCCTCCC
>JAIDUZ010000003.1 GCA_029059935.1 Alistipes sp. | reverse complement strand
TTTTCAACGCTTCATTTTTAATTTTTTATTGCTCCCGTCCTCCGCGGTTCTTCATCTCCTGGGTGATCTGGTGGCTTCGTTTGAGCTCGAAGTTCTGCCCCAGGTAGACCTTGCGCACCAGCGGGTCGGCGGCCAGTTCTTCGGCCGAGCCGGTTTTCAGAATCTTGCCTTCGTAGAGCAGGTAGGTGCGGTCGGTGATGGCCAGCGTCTCGTCGACGTTGTGGTCGGTGATGATGACGCCGATGTTCTTGTGCTTGAGCGTGGCCACGATCGACTGGATGTCCTCCACGGCAATGGGGTCGACGCCGGCGAAAGGCTCGTCGAGCAGGATGAACGCCGGGTTGATGGCCACGGCGCGGGCGATCTCCGTGCGGCGGCGTTCGCCTCCCGAGAGCTGGATGCCGAGGCTCTTGCGCACCTTCTGCAAGCGGAACTCCTCGATGAGCGCCTCCACGCGCTCGTTCTGGTACTCCTTGGTGTAGTCGGTCATTTCCAACACGGCCCGGATGTTCTCCTCGACGGTCAGCCGTCGGAAGACCGACGCCTCCTGCGCCAGGTAGCCCACGCCCAGCTGGGCGCGGCGGTAGACGGGCAGCGCCGTGAGTTCGGAGACCTCCTTTTCGTCGTTTTCCAGAAAGATGCGCCCCTCGTTGGGCTTGATGAGTCCCACGATCATGTAGAATGTGGTGGTCTTGCCGGCGCCGTTGGGGCCCAGCAGACCGACGATTTCGCCCTGGTTGACGTCGATGGAGACGTGGTCGACCACGGTGCGCGACTTGTATTTCTTGACAAGCTCGCTGGTATATAAGCGCATACGGCTGTATCGATAAAATTTTCCACAAAGTTATGTTTTTTTCCGAAAATCTTTTTATCTTTACGTTGGATTTTCGGATTTTTAAAGTACAGATACGGCGAAATGAAACAGTTCGACTCTTCCCTGCTCCACGGCAAACTGAAGGAATACTTCGGCTTCACCTCGTTCAAGGGCAACCAGGAGGCGGTGATCCGCAACGTCCTGGAGGGCAAGGATACGTTCGTGCTGATGCCCACGGGCGGCGGCAAGTCGCTCTGCTACCAGCTGCCGGCCCTGCTCATGGAGGGCGTGGCCATCGTCATCTCGCCGCTGATCGCCCTGATGAAGAACCAGGTCGACTCGATGCGCACCTTCTCGGCCGAGTCGGGCATCGCCCACTTTCTGAATTCGTCGCTCAACAAGACGGCCGTGCAGCAGGTGCGCTCCGACGTGCTGGAAGGCAAGACCAAGCTGCTCTACTTCGCTCCCGAGTCGCTGACCAAGGAGGACAACGTGGCCTTCCTGCGCAAAATCAAGATTTCGTTCTACGCCATCGACGAAGCGCACTGCATCTCCGAGTGGGGTCACGACTTCCGTCCGGAGTACCGGCGCATCCGCCCCATCATCAACGAGATAGGCGAGGCTCCGCTCATCGCCCTCACGGCCACGGCCACCCCCAAGGTGCAGATGGACATCCAGAAGAACCTGGGCATGTCCGACGCCGCGGTCTTCAAGTCGTCGTTCAACCGCGCCAACCTCTATTATGAAATACGGCCCAAGCACGACGTCGACCGCGAAATCATCCGCTTCATCAAGCAGCACGAGGGCAAGAGCGGCATCATCTACTGCCTGAGCCGCAAGAAGGTCGAGGAGCTCACCGAGCTGCTCATCGCCAACGGCATCAAGGCCCGGGCCTACCATGCCGGCATGGACGCCGCCACGCGCGCCGGCAACCAGGACGACTTCCTCATGGAGCGCGTCGACGTCATCGTGGCCACCATCGCCTTCGGCATGGGCATCGACAAGCCCGACGTGCGCTATGTCATCCACTACGACATTCCCAAGTCGCTCGAAGGCTATTACCAGGAGACGGGGCGCGCCGGCCGCGACGGCGGCGAGGGCCACTGCCTCACGTTCTACAGCTACAAGGACATCCAGAAGCTGGAGAAGTTCATGCAGGGCAAGCCCGTCGCCGAACAGGAGATCGGCAAGCTGCTGCTGCTGGAGACGGTTTCCTATGCCGAAAGTTCGATGTGCCGCCGCAAGACGCTGCTCCACTACTTCGGCGAGGAGTATGCCGAGGAGAACTGCGGCTGCTGCGACAACTGCCGCAATCCCAAGCCGCAGGTCGATGCCAAGGCGGCGCTCAAGACCGTGCTCGAAGCGCTGAGCGACATCGGCGACAAGTTCAAGTCCGACTACCTCGTGGCGGTGCTCACGGGCAAGAATACGGCCCTTATCAAGAGCTACGGCCACAACAAGTCGAAGTGGTTCGGGGCCGGCGAGGGCCACGACGCCCGGTTCTGGGGCGCCGTCATCCGCCAGGCGCTCATTCTTGGCCTGATAGACAAGAACATCGAGAACTACGGTCTGATTTCCATCAACGCCAAGGGCGAGGAGTACATCTCCAAGCCGTTCGCCGTGAGCGTGACCCTCGACCACGACTACGACCAGGAGGAGAAGGAGGCCGAAGCCGAGGTGCCGGCGGGCAAGGGCGGCGCGGCCGACGAGGAGCTCTTCCTGATGCTCAAGGACCTGCGCAAGAAAGTGGCCAAGAAACACGACCTGCCGCCTTTTGTCATCTTCCAGGACCCGTCGCTCGAAGACATGGCCGTGCAGTATCCTGTCACCATCGAGGAGATGCAGAACATCACGGGTGTGGGCGTGGGCAAGGCCCGCAAGTTCGGCGCCGAGTTCGTCGAACTTATCAAGGCCTATGTTGAGGAGAAGGAGATCATCCGCCCGCAAGACATGGTGGTGAAGGGTGTGGCCAGCAAGTCGGGCAACAAGATATTCATCATCCAGTCCATCGACCGCAAGATGGATTTCGAAGACATCGCCCGGGCCCGCGACCTCGACTTCGACGAACTGCTGACCGAGATCGAAGGCATCGTCAATTCGGGCACGAAGCTCGACATCTCCTATTACATCCGCGACTTCATGGACGAGGACAAGGCCGACGACATCTACCTCTACTTCAAGGAAGATGCCGAAAGCGATTCGCTCGACGATGCCATCGGAGAGCTCGGGTCGGACTATTCCGAGGAGGAGATACGCTTGGTGCGCATCAAGTTCATGTGCGAACAGGGCAACTGACGGCCGGGGGGCGTCGGGGGCTGCCGAGAGGGTCTGAGGGGCTGGGAATAGGCCGAGAGAGGACCGAGAACCTGCCAAGGGCGTCGAGGGGCTGGGAACCTGCTGAGAACCTGCCGAAAGAGGGGTCGATGGTGCCGAGGAGTTGAGAGGGGCGAGAGGGGCGAGAGGGCCTGTCGATATATTATTATAATATTGTCTGAGAACGGGAATGAAAAGTTGAAAATACGTCCGCGGCTTTTGTCGAGCCGGCAACCCGGACCGCATTTTTAATTTCAAGGATATGAACAAGAAAACTTTTGCACTCGCTCTGCTGTTTTTCTGCGCTACGCTCGGGTGGTTGGGCGTCAGTCTTTATTGGCGCTTCACGCGTCCGGCCTGTATCAGCGGCTTCGACCTGCTGATTGCCGTGTGCTTCGCGCTGGCCGGTGCCGGCATGACCGTGCATGAGTTCCGCAAGAAAAAACGCATCCACCTCGACGAGGCCAACAAACATCAGATTCCCTGAATCCTCCCGAGCATGGAACGATTGCGCCGTTTCCTGGCCATCACGGGCCTTGTCTTTTCGCTTTTGGCCGCCATTGCCGCCGGCCGCGTCGTCGCGACCGGCGCTTCCGGCCTGTGGCATGCTCCGGCCCTCATCGCATGCAGCGCCGCAGCCATGTTTTTCCATGCCTGGCGGCTCGGCCGGCGCCGGGATGCGAATAATTCGGACAACTGAATCATGAAAGGTACAACGCTTTTCCAGCTTCTCCGGTTGGTTGCCATGGTCGCAGCCGTGGCCGGCATCATCTACGCCCTGGAGTTCATGCGCGGCGGGTTCGCCGTGTGGTTCTGGGTCGCTCTGCTCGGCGTGGGATTCGTCGGTCTGCTCTGGTCGTTCCAGGCCACCCGGCGGCGTGCCGCCCGCGAGCGCAGGCAGCCGGCATCCCGCAAAAAAAAGCACCGCCGATGACCGAAGTAAGAGCCAAAAAAGCGCTGGGGCAGCATTTTCTCGTCGACCTCAATATTGCGCGCAAAATCTGCGACGCCCTTTCGGGCGGCACCTCCGAAGCACCCGCCGCTGTTCTGGAGGTGGGGTGCGGCATGGGCGTGCTGACGCAGTTTCTGTTGCAGCGCAGCGACATCACGACCTACGGCGCCGAAATCGACACCGAGAGCGTCGACTATCTCCATGCGCATTATCCCGATTTTGCGCCGCGGCTCCTCGCCGGCGACTTCCTCAAGATGGACCTGCGCGCGACTTTCGCCGGCGTTCCCGCCCTGAGAATCATCGGCAATTTCCCCTACAACATCTCTTCACAGATCTTTTTCAAGGTGCTCGAACACCGCGATTTCGTGCCCGAGTGCGTCGGCATGATTCAGAAGGAGGTCGCCGTGCGTCTGGCCGAGCCGCCCGGGTCGAAGGAGTACGGCATCCTCTCGGTGCTCCTGCAGGCGTGGTACGACATCGAGTACCTCTTCACGGTCAGCGAGTCGGTCTTCAACCCGCCGCCCAAGGTCAAGTCGGCCGTCATCCGCCTGCGTCGCAACGGCGTCGCCCGGCTCGGCTGCGACGAGCGGCTCTTCATCCGCGTCGTCAAGGCGTCGTTCGGTCAGCGTCGCAAGATGATTCGCAACTCCCTGCGGTCCGTCTTCGGAGATTTCGGGGGCGCCGAGCATCCGTTCTTCTCCCGCCGCGCCGAGCAGTTGTCCGTCGCCGAATTCGTCGACCTGACCAATTGGGTGGAGCAGCACAGCAATTTGTGATTCGACTTCTATGTTGAAAAGCCTCGGCGCCCGGGGCCGGCTCGCGCCTTTTGGCGCGACCCTCGCAGCCGGCCCGGGCGGGAACACGAAAAACCGGACGCCGAAAACTTTGTCTTTGCGATCGTCGATTTGCCGGCGCTCGGAATGACGGTTGAGCGTCGCTGCGTCTTATTTTCGGGCCGGCTCGCACCGAAGATGCGACCCCCGCAGCCGTCTCGGGCGAGCACACGGAAACCCCGATGTCCCAAAATTCGCCCTTGCGCGCGCCGGCGAACCGACGCTCGGGACAATTCATATTCTTCGGTATTCGCCGCGTTGCAGATTGCTCCTTACCCCAGGTTCATGTTGAAGATGCTCTGCTGTTCGTTCTGCCCGGCTTGTACGGGGTAGACCAGCACGAAGCTGTTGCTGCGGAGCGTCTCGTCCAGATAGGCGGGGATGCGGGCCATGCCGGCCTGGTAGGAGACGCGGTCGCGGCGGCTCATCACCATCCACAGGCAGTCGTCGCTGCGCAACTCGGGCAGCAGGGCCGCGGGATTCTCCCAGCCCGTTTCATGCACTGCATATCGCGCGATGTCCTTGCGCCGGCGCCGGCCCCGCAGATGCCGGACGGTGGCGGCTGCGGCGTAGAAGATGAGCTGCGCTCCCGTGTCGTGGGCCAGGTGGCGGATGCGCAGGAGCCAGGCCTGGAATCCGGCTTCGAGCTCCGCCTTGCGCGGCACCACCACCAGATGACGCTTGATGGTCGGGAAAGGCTGGGCCGGACGGTAGATGAATGTCGTGACGGCGCATTGCGCCAGCACTGCGGGCAGCGTCTTGCCCAGGGCCACGGCGGCATTCGGAATGCCCGGCAGCGGATGTCCGGCGCCCGGCGTCGGGCGGTGCATGCCCAGCACCAGGTCCGTAATGTTGCGTTCGCGCACGGCGCTGACGATGGCGTTGACGATGTTCACGTCGTAGCGCAGCAGGGCGTGCATGTGGATGTCGGCCGCGGCCGCCGCCGTCACGGCTGTTTCCAGCAGCGTCTGGGCCCGCTTTTTCAGCTCGGGGTCGTCGCTGCGGTTGTCGATGACGTTCAGCGCATAGAGACTGCGGTATTTCTGTTTGGTCAGCGCGATGCTCAGCCCCACCAGTTCGCCGATGTCTTCGCGCCGCGCTACGGGAATCAGCACATGTTCGCCCGTGCCGTGCTCGGCCGTGCTTTGCGAGCCTTTGATGGCTATGTTGTGGGCGCCGCGCTGCGATGCGAAGGTCGACACGGTGCAGGTCGCCAGAATCATCAGGATGGTGCCGTTGAGCACCGCTTCGTTGAGCAGGCGGACGGGTTCGCCGTCGGGCGTATGGCCCAGCACCACGTTGTAGCCCACCATCACGGCGGCCAGCGTGGCCGCCACGTGGGCGCTGCTCAGTCCGAACAGCAGGGTGCGCTGGTCGCGCGAGAGCCGGAAGGTCTTCTGCGTCAGGCAGGCGGCGATGTATTTGGCCGCCGTCACCATCACGATCATCACGATGCTCACTTCGATGCTCTCCCAGCTCCGGAAGAAGGCGCGGTAGTCGATCAGCATGCCCACGCCTATGAGGAAGAACGGGATGAAGATGGCGTTGCCCACGAATTCGATGCGGTTCATCAGCGGCGAGGTGCCCGGAATGAGCCGGTTCATGGCCAGGCCGGCAAGAAAGGCTCCGATGATGGGTTCGAGTCCCGCCAGCTGGGCCAGGTAGGCACCCAGGAAGACCATCACCAGCACGAAGACATATTGCGACACATTGTCGCTGCACCGTTTGAAGAACCACCGTCCGAGGATGGGGAAGAGTCCGAGGATGACGGCCACGCACCCCGCGACCGAGATGCCGAAGCGGTACCAGAAGCCGCTGTCGGCCTTGCCCGTCGAGAGTCCCACGACCACCGTCAGCACCATCAGCGCCAGGATGTCGGTGATGATCGTGCCGCCCACGGCAATGGTCACGGCCTTGTCGCGCGTGATGCCCAGGCGGCTGACGATGGGGTAGGCGATGAGCGTCTGCGAGGCGAAGAGCCCCGCCAGCAGAATCGACGAGTGGAGGGGGTAGCCCAGGATGAAGCGGCCCGCCACGATGCCGAACGCCATGGGCACCGAGAAGGTGTAGAGTCCGAAAACCAGGCTGCGCCAGCCGTTGCGCCGGAAGTCGTTCATGTCCATTTCCAGCCCCGACATGAACATGATGTACAGCAGACCCGCCGTGCCCGAAAGTATGATGCTGCTGTCGCGCAGCACCAGGTTGAGCCCATGGGGGCCGATGACCGCTCCGGCGATGATGAGCCCCAGCAGATAGGGGATTTTCAGCCGGTTGAGCAGCAGCGGCGCCCCCAGCACGATGGCCATGATGAGCATGAATTTGAGGATAGGGTCCTCCAGCGGCAGGGCGATGTCGATGGCTGCGAGCGGAAGCATGGCGGTCTTGGGGATTCTTTATTATTTGTAAATATACGAATAAACCGAGTGCAATGCCAAATTTATTGGGGCTTTGCCGAGGCGAAGTATCTAAGACGAAGTCAAATATAGAAAAAATTGTGCAAATTTCCGCCTGTCGGGCCGCAAAATCTCGTGCCGGGCCGATTGCGGCCGGATTTTTGGGTGGCTCGGGCGCAGGATGCCGGGCGGACTCCGTATTTTTTCGGGCCGCGCAGGGCTGTTTTTCCGAAAAAAATGTAACTTTGAATTTCCGAACCGATCGACATGAACGACAAAAAGGTTAGCAAACGCCTTCTGGCACCCGTTCTGGCGGGATTTTTCATCATGGGTTTCTGCGACATCGTGGCACCCATCACCGGCCGCATCGCCGCCGAGTTCCCCGCCGACAGGCAGGAGGCCGTCAGCTTCCTGCCCACCATGGTCTTTCTGTGGTTCCTGCTCCTCTCCACGCCCGTCGCCGCGCTGATGAACCGCATCGGCCGCAAGGCTACGGCTCTCTTGGGCTACGCCTTCACATGCGTCGGGCTTCTGGTGCCTTTCGTCGCAGGCGAGGGGTGCGCGCTGGGGTGGTATTTCGCTGGTTTCGGACTGCTCGGCATCGGCAATACCGTCGTCCAGGTTGCGGTCAACCCCTTGCTGGCCACCATTGTGCCGGCCGGGCGCATGACCAGCTACCTGACCGTCGGGCAGATTTTCCGCAATACGTCGCTTCTGCTGCTCGCTCCCATCGTCACAGGACTCGTCGCCGCCACCGGTTCGTGGCGCCTGCTGCTGCCGCTCTATGCCGTGCTCACGGTGGCCGGGGGTGTGTGGCTGCGCTTCGCGTCGGTGCCCGAGCCGCAGGCAGCAACCCGGGCAGCCGGGCCGGCCGACTGTTTCCGGCTGCTGCGCAATCCGTCGGTGCTGCTCGCCACGCTCGGCGTCGCCTGCTTCATCGCCGCCGACGTCGGTGTCGGGTTCGTCTCGGTGCGGCTGATCGACAATCCCTCGTCCATCCTCACCACCACGGGTTTCTATGCCTGCCGCATCGTCGGCACGCTGGTCGGCGCGTGGGTGCTGGTGCGTTATTCCGACGTGAAGTATCTGCGTTGGAACATGGCCGGGGCCCTGGCGTTGGTCGTGCTGTTGCTCTTCGTGCGCAGCGAGGCGGCCATCTACGCCGCCGTCGGATTGCTGGGCTTCGCCATGGCCTGCGTCTTCGCCACGTTCTACGCCGTGGCCACCAAGGCCGAGGCCGACCATGCCAACGGCGTCGCCGGGCTGATGATCATGGCCATCGCCGCCGGCGCCCTGTCGGGTCCGGTCTGCGGCGCCCTCATCCGCTCGTCGGGCAACCCGCACATGGGCATGCTCTTCGTCGCCGTGTGCGTCGGTTACATGCTGTGGGCGGCGTTCAGGCTGAAAAATTGCAATTCCTAATTCAGCATTCACAATAACATGTTCCGCAAACTTCTTTTTTCGCTTCTTTTCGTTGCGGCCGCCGCGGCCGCTTCGGCCCAGCCTCTGAAAGTAGAGTGGGGCGTCATGGCCGGTATCAACGTGCCCGACTACAAGACCAGCATGGAGATGACCGACATCCGCAACAAGCTCGGCTGGCAGGCCGGCATCGTCACGTCGCTCAAATTCGGATGGGTGTCGCTCGACCCGCAGATTTTCTATGTCCGCCAGGGGCTGCGCATCCGACCCGAGGGCGAAGGCGAGCTGAACCTTAAATCCAACTCGGTCGACGTGCCCGTGCTGGTGGCCTTCCGTCCCATCCGGGTGGTCCGGCTCTTCGCCGGTCCGGTCTTCACGGTGGTGAACAGCTGCAAGCAGAAGGTGGGCCAGGACCGCGTCGACTTCGGACGCATCCGCCCCACGCTCTCCTATTCGGTCGGCGCCGGGGTTACGGTCTTCAAGCATCTGACGGTCGACCTGCGCTACAACGGCCAGTTCAAGGCCAAGACCGACGTGGTGCTGCCCGACGGGCGCGGACTGGACAAGCTGCGTACCTACAACGTCGCGCTCAACGTAGGTTATCTCTTTTAGCCTATGACCGACGTCGGTAAGGAAATACCCGTCGAGGGAGTCGACCCCCGCGAGCTCTACGGCCCGCAGAACGTCTATCTCGACCAGATCAAGGCGCTGCATCCGTCGTTGAAGATCATCGCCCGCGGGTCGACGCTCAAAGTCCTCGGCTCCGAGGCCGAAACGGCACGGTTCCGCAAACGCTTCGAGGGCTTCGCGGCCTACTATCTCAAGTACGGCCATGTCTCGGCGCAGGTCGTCGACCAGTGTTTTTCGGGCCTCTCCGCCGCCTGCGAGGAGCCCGTCGACAAGGATGTCATCGTCTACGGCAACAACGGCAACATCGTGCGGGCCCGCACGGTCAACCAGCAGCGGCTGGTGACGCTCTTCGACAAGAACGACCTGCTCTTCGCCGTGGGTCCCGCCGGTTCGGGAAAGACCTACACGGCCATCGCCCTGGCCGTCCGGGCGCTCAAAGAGCGGCAGGTGCGGCGCATCATCCTCACGCGTCCGGCCGTCGAGGCGGGCGAGAAGCTGGGTTTCCTGCCCGGCGACATGAAGGAGAAGCTCGACCCCTACCTCCAGCCGCTCTACGATGCGCTCAACGACATGATTCCGCCCGCGCGGCTCGTCAAGCTTATGGAGGAGGGCACCGTGCAGATAGCACCGCTGGCCTACATGCGCGGCCGCACGCTCGACAACGCCTTCGTCATCCTCGACGAGGCGCAGAACACCACCTTGTCGCAGATAAAGATGTTCCTCACCCGCATGGGGCGCAACGCGCGCTTCATCGTCACGGGCGACGTCACGCAGATCGACCTCCCGCACCCGGGCGACAGCGGTCTGGTGCGCGCCATGGAGATTCTGCGGCCCGTCAGGGGCATCGGCATCGTGGAGTTCGACAAGCGCGACATCGTGCGCCACGAGCTGGTCCGGCACATCGTCGAGGCGTTCGACCGCGCGGCCGGCGGCGAATGATCCGGGGCCGCCCGGCCGTTGCATTGAAGAAAACCTTTAAAACCGCATAGCCATGGATAAGAATCTGACCGCGCTGAACCCGGCGCTCGTCTGGAAACATTTCGCCGAAATCGTCCGCATCCCGCGGCCTTCGTCGCACGAGGAGAAGATACGCGCCTACGTCCTCGGGGTCGCCCGTTCGCTCGGGCTCGAATGCCGCGAGGACGACGCCCACAACATCTACGTCCGCAAGCCCGCATCGCCCGGCATGGAGAACCGCAAGGGAGTGATTCTCCAGGCTCACCTCGACATGGTGCCGCAGAAGAACAACGACAAGCAGTTCGACTTCCTCACCGACCCCATCGAGGCCTATGTCGACGGCGACTGGGTGACGGCCGACGGCACCACGCTCGGCGCCGACAACGGCATCGGCGCTGCGGCCATCCTGGCCGTGCTGGAGGACGACACTTTGGTCCACGGACCCCTCGAAGCGCTCTTCACCGCCACGGAGGAGACCGGCATGGACGGCGCTTTCGGTCTGAAGGCGGGCCTCTTGCAGGGCGACATCCTGCTGAATCTCGATTCCGAGACCGAGGGCGAGCTCTACGTGGGGTGTGCCGGCGGTCTGGACGCCAACATGACGTTCGACTATGCCGAAGTTCCCGTTCCGGCCGGCGATTACAAGGCCGTTCGTCTGACGGTCAAAGGGTTGAAGGGCGGCCATTCGGGCATTCAGATCGTCGCTCAGCGTGCCAACGCCAACAAGGTGCTGTTCCGCTTCCTCGAAGCCGAAGCCGCCGGGCGGGGGTTGCTCCTCGCGTCGGTCGACGGCGGGGGCCTGCGCAACGCCATTCCGCGCGAGGCCGAGGCTGTGGTGCTGGTCCCTGCGGCCGAATATGCCGCCTTTGCCGAGGCCGTGAAAGCCTACGAGAAGACCATCGTCGCCGAGTTCGCCGGCATCGAGGATTCGGTGTCCGTCCGCGCAGAAGTTTGCGACACTCCTGCCGGCATCATCCCTGCCGACGTGGCTTCCAACCTCATCCGCGCCGTGGTCGGTTGTCCCGACGGCGTCGTGCGCATGTCGGTGGCCATGCCCGGACTGGTGCAGACTTCGTCCAACCTGGCCCGCGTGGTCTCCGACGGTTCGACCGTCCGCCTGCAGTCGCTCCTGCGCAGTTCGGTGCGCAGCGAGAAGGAGGCCCTGGGCCGGGCCATCGCCGCGGTCTTCGCGCTCGCCGGCGCCCGCACCGAGCTCACGGGCAGCTACGATGGCTGGAACCCCGATATGGATTCGCCCATCCTCAAGGCCATGACCCGCTCCTACGAAGAGCTCTACGGCCGCCGGCCCGCCGTCACGGCCATCCATGCCGGTTTGGAGTGCGGCATCATCGGCAGCAACTACCCGGGACTGGACATGATTTCGTTCGGCCCGACGATTTGTTATCCCCATTCGCCCGACGAAAAGGTCGAAATCGCCTCGGTGGCCAAGTTCTACGACTTCCTGGTGCGTACGCTGGCCAACATCCCCCAAAAGTAGCGTCGGGTGGAGTCGCTCGACAACAAGTGGTTCGTGATCGTCAATCCCGTGGCCGGCGGCGGCCGCGGGCTCGACCACTTTCCGCAGATTTCCAAGCATCTGCGCGATGCCCGCATCCTCTGCGAACCGGTCTTCACCGAGCATAAGTTCCACGCCACGGAGCTCACCGTCACGGCCGTGCGCGAGGGCTACCGCCGCATCATCGTCGTGGGCGGCGACGGCACGCTGCACGAGGTCGTCAACGGCCTTTTCATCCAGCAGACGGTGCGTCCCGACGAGGTGCTCGTGGCCGTCATCGCCGTGGGTACGGGCAACGACTGGGTGCGTACGTTCGGCATCTCGAACCGTTACCGCGATGCCGTCGAAGCCATCCGCGAGGGCTGTTCGTTCTTGCAGGACGTGGGGGTCGTCTCCTACGAGGAGGCCCACTACCGCCAGAGCCGCTACATTGCCAACGTAGCCGGCGCGGGGTTCGACGCGCATGTGATTCGCAAGCTCACGCACCTCAAGAAGAAGGGGCACAAGAGCCGCTGGAGCTATACGTGGTGCCTGGTGCGGTCGTTCTTCCGCTACAAGTCCACGGGCATCAAGGTGTGGGTCGACGACAAACTGGTCTACAACAACCTGCTGCTCTCGATCGCCATCGGCATCTGCAAGTACAACGGCGGCGGCATCCAGCAGCTGCCCGAGGCGGTCGCCGACGACGGCATGCTCGACTTGTCGCTCATCCGGCCCATCCACTTCTGGCACGTGCTCTTCCGCTTCCACTACCTTTTCAACGGCGGCATCTACCGCATCCGCCACATTCTCCAGGCCCGCGGCAGCCGCATCCGCATCGAGTCGTCGCCCGAGGTTTCGGTCGAGGCCGACGGCGAGCTGCTGGGCGAAACGCCGCTGGAGTTCTCGGTGCTGCACAAGGCCATCCGCATCGTCGTGGGCGCCGATTTCTACCGGGCGCACAAGGAGGACAATTAAAAATGAAAAATTAAGAATTAAAAATTCATAGTTAGTTTTGTGCGCGTCATCGTGCGGCCCGCCGGGAGTCTCGGAAGCATCGTGAAACAAGCAAGGGCGGAACCTCGAAAGGCTCCGCCCTTTTGCATGAAGGCTGCTGTAGGTCGTATCAGTCTACCTCCACGATGTCGATTTCGGTCACCGTCCAGTTGAAGAGGTCGTTGGCGCACTGGGCCTCCATCCGGCGGATGCGCGAGTTGTCGGTGGTGTCGGCCAGCACGGCGTTGAAGAACTGCGTCATGGTCTGATAGGCGCTGTTCACCTTATAGGCGAAGCAGTTGTAGAACTGGCGCTGCTGTTCGTGGTCCAGGCCGGCGGGCAGGACGCCCTGCGCTACCAGGTAGGGATAGGGGTAGATATGGCGCATGTTGCGGGCATCGGCGTTGAGTTCGTCGACAATGGCCGTCACGACCACCATGTCCACCGTGTCGTTGACGCCCGGCATCTGGATGAAAGAGGTGTAGACCGGATAGGCCGTTTCCAGGTCGGTGGCCACTCCGTCGCTGAAGACCACGTACTCGTCGTCGTTCAGGTCGTTCAGATAGGCCATCTGGCGGTAGTCGCGCAGGGCTTCGCGCATGGCCTTGCGTTCTTCGTGGTTCCACTGGCGGCGCTGCGAGCAACCGATGAATCCCATGACCGCTATCAAGGTCAGCAGGGATGCGCTGAGGAGAATTTTTTTCATTGTTTACCTCGGTTTTGGTTTTACTTTGCTGGCGTCCAGCAATCCGTGTGCCAAAAGCCGTTGCAAATCAAGAATCGGGGTCCCTTTTTTCGGCGGCGGTGCCGTTGGCTTTTCATTTTTAATGTGTAATTTTGCCGTATGGACGTTTTGGAATTCCGCGATTACTGCCTCTCGCTGCCGCTCACGGAGGAGTGCACCCCTTTCGACGAAACAACGCTGGTCTACAAGGTCGGCGGCAAGATGTATGCCTGCGCCGACATGGTCGACTTCGGGCACATGGCCGTGAAGTGCGAGCCCGACGAGGCCGTGCGCCTGCGCGAGCAGTATGCCGAGGTGAGCACGGCGCGCCATTTCAACAAGCAGCATTGGAACGGCATCCGCACCGACGGCGACCTGCCCGATGCGTTCCTGCGCGAGCAGATACGCAATTCCTATCTGTTGGTGTTGCAGCAGAACGTCACGCCCAAAGCCTTGCGCGAGGAGATTCTCGCCTATGTCCGGCAGCACGGATTGCCCGAGTGACACACACCGTTCCCGCCAACAATTCGGCCCGTCCTCCGAGAGGACGGGCCGTTTCGTTCGGGTGTCGCTTTGCCGGGGCTTATCTCGCCGCCATGCGGCGCCAGCGCAGGTAGCCGGCTACGGCCAACACCGAGTAGAGGGCGTAGAGTCCGGCCGTGACCGGAATGCCCTTGCAGAGGTAGAGTCCTACGGTGACGGCGTCGACCGCCAGCCACACGAGCCACTGCTCGACCCACTTGCGCGCCAGCATCCAGTAGGCCACCATGCAGAGCGCCGTGGTCAGGCTGTCCCAAAACGGCACCGCACTGTCGGTGAAACGCACCAGCAGCCAGTAGATTGCGGCATGCAGGGCGGCATAGGCGGCCGTCAGGGCCGGCAGCATCCGCAGAGGCGTGTGTGTGACGGCCGTTCCGGCCTCGGCTTTCTTTTTGGGGGCATTGTGCCATACGAGCCAGCCGTAGAGCCCGGCCAGCACGTAGTAGACCTGCATCGAGCAGTCGGCATAGAGCCCCGCCTTGTAGTAGAGCGCACCGTGTACCACAGGCATCACGAGCCCCACGATCCACAGCCGGATGTCGGCCCGGTATTCGAGCCACAGGTAGAGCAGGCCCAGCGCGGCCCCGACGATTTGCAGCAGCAGTTTCGTATCCACTTCGGTAAGGTGAAAAGTGAAAGGTGAAAGGTGAAAAGTACTCGTTCTCCTTCGGTTTTTCGCTTAGAATCGGACCGTCACGTTGGCCAGCACGTGCAGCGGCGCCTGCGGGAAGTAGTAGGCTTCGTCGATGCGCTTCGGGGTGTCGGAGCTCCAGGTGTCCATGTAGGAGTAGCCGTAGCCGTTGCTCTCGTAGCGCTGGTCGAAGAGGTTGTAGACCGTCACGCCGAAACGTACGTTGCGCGTCTTGCCCGTGCGCAGGGTGTAGCCCAGTTCGAGGTTGGTCACGCAGTAGCTGTCGAGCGACAGGGCGTCGTTTTCGTTGTTGGTGAAATACTGCTTGCTCACGTAGTGCGTGCGGAACACGGCTTCGAATCCCTTGTAGTGGAAGTCGGCGAATCCGCTGGCAATCCAGTCGGGCGAGTAGGCGATGGTCGTGGTGCCGAGGTCCTCCCTGTAGGTGGGGCTGTCGGCCAGCAGGTCGACGTAGTGCTCGATTTTGTTGCGGCTCCACGTCGCGTTGGCGCCTATCGTCAGCCAGCGCAGGGGGCGCCATGCCGCCGTGAGCTCCGCACCGCAGCGGTAGCTGTCCGGTACGTTGATGTTCAGTGCGTCGTCGCCGTCGTTGACCATGCCCGTGGGCACCAGCTGGTCCTTGTACTTCATGTAGTAGAAATTCACGCCCACGTCGATTTTCGGTGCCCGGTAGTCGTATCCCAGTTCGAAATCGTAGAGCGTCTCGGAGCGGGGCGCCGAGTCGTCGCGCGAGAACATGTAGCGGTCGGTGAAGTCGCTGCGCGTGGGTTCCTTCTGCGCCATGGCGAACGACGCATGGAGTGCGTGGCGTTGGGCGAAGGCGTAGTTCAGTCCGGCGTGCGGATTGACGAAGCGGTATCGTTCGTCCACGTCGATGGGTTGCATGGCGCCCGTTTTCTTGTCGTAGTTGTCGTTCACGCCCCACGCCTTGTAGCCCACATAGCGGTATTGCAGGTCGGCGAAGAGGTCGAGTCCTTCGGCCACCGTCCAGTTGGCCCGGGCGAAAAGGTTGGCGTCGTGCTTCTCCACGTCGTTGTCGTACCAGCGGCCCGCATAGTCTTCGGGGCGCAGCCCGTCCACCCAGGCCAGCGTGCCCCAGTGGGGGCAGCCGTAGTAGCTGTACGAGCCGCCGAAGGTGAGAGTCAGCCGCTGCGTCGCGTAGTTGGCGGCCGCATGCAGACCGCCCAGGTGGTTGTACATGCGCTTCTCGCGGATCAGGTCGGCTTTTTCGCCTCCCGCAAGTCCCCGTATGTTGAGGTATTCGCCCAGCTTCTTGCTGTCCTTGTACTGCTTGTAGAAGCCGTCGCCGTAGGTGTAGAACGCGGTGGCGTTCATCGTCCACTTGGCGTCGAAACGATGGCTCAACAACAGCTGGTTGTTGATTTGCAGGTAGTTGTCCGTGTGGTCGTCATAGTAGTTCACGTGCGTGCCGTCGGCCAGCACGAAGGGCCCGTCCGAGGTCGCATATTGGCCCTCGGTGTGGTAGCGGCGGCCGTAGAGCGCCATGTCCGCTTTCGTCACGCCCGTGTAGGTAAGGTAGGTCTTGGCCTTGCCGCCGAACGAGAGGAGCTTGAGCATCGTGTTGCCGTTGTAGTAGCCCGCCTGGAACATGTAGGATTTCAGGTCGGTGGCGCCGCGGTCGATGTAGCCGTCGGAGCCGATGTGCGTCAGCCGCGCATCGAGCGCCCAGTGGCCGCCCAGGAGTCCCGACGAGATTTGCACGGCCTGTTTGTTGGTGTTGTACGAGCCGTAGGAGAGCGACGCCGAGCCGCCGAATTCGGTCGACAGCGCTTCGGTAGTCATGCTGACGGCTCCGCCGAATGCGCCGGTGCCGTTGGTCGAGACGCCCGCGCCGCGCTGCACCTGCATGTTGCCCACGGCCGAAATCAGGTCGGGCGTGTCGTACCAGTACATCGAGTGCGAGTCGGGGTTGTTCATCGCCACGCCGTTGATGGTCACGTTGAGCCGTGTGGCGTCGGTGCCGCGCAGGCGCATCGACGTGCCGCCGATGCCGATGCCCGTTTCGTTGGTGGCGATCATCGACGGCGTGAGGGCCAGCACCGTGGGGATGTCGGTCCCGTAGCTGTGGCGGGCGATTTCGTCGTGCGTGAGCAGCGAGAACGCCACGGGCGTCGATTGCGTGGCCCGCGTGCCCGTCACCTCGATTTCTTGCAGGCGGTACATGCGCAGCGAGTCTTCCGGCTGCGCCGTGTCGTTGTCCGCAGCGGTTCGGGCCGTCAGCTCCGTTGTTGCGGCGTCGTGGCGCATTCGTCCGTTGCGGGATTCCATGCCGGTTGCGGCATGGGCGGCCTGGCACAGCGCAAGCGCCGCGATGGGTAGTAGAAACCTTTTCATGTTGAAACTTTTTGAAAGTTAAAGAACAGAAAAGGGGTATGTGTGTTGATTTACGCTTTTCCCGGTCTCGGCATTACCCGTCTCCGGTTCCATGGGTATAATCTCAGCCTGATAGTAAGGCACCCCTTCGAATTGTCGGGGGCAAAGGTAATGAAAAATTGGAAATTTAAAATCGAAATCGGCGGAACGTTGCATATATCGGTGTGCCGATGCTGCGACGGGCGTATTTTTTCGGCACTCCGACCGCAGCCCTGCCTTGGGCGAACCGGTTCCGCTTTTGTTGCGGCGGCGAGCTGCGGCTCCCGGATTCGAATCCGTTCTTCAGACACAAAACGAGGGAAGCCGGCCCCGAAGGGTCGGCTTCCGAAACAATGAGTTGCGTCTCGGCTGAGTCTGGCAACGGTGGGAGGGAAAACCAACTGCAAACCCGCTGCCGCTGTTCGGCGCAACCGTTAGTAGCCCGGATTCTGGTCGGCCGAAGTCATCAGACCGTTGGCGTCGATGGCTGCCTGCGGGATGGGCCACAGGAGCTTCTGACCGATTTTCGCTGCGGCCTCGCCTTTCAGCTGCGGGTTGTAGAGGTTGTTGTATTCCACGAGTTTGCCCGTACGGCGGAGGTCCATGCGGCGGTAGCCGTTGCCGAACATCTCGCAGGCCGATTCCTTGAGAATCTTGTCGATGTCGATCGAGGTCTCGTCGGCCAGACCGGCACGCTTGCGCACCGAGTTGAGACGGGCCAGCGCCTTGTCGGTCTGGTTGTCCTTGAGGTAGGCCTCGGCCGCCACGAAGAAGATTTCGGGCAGCGTGATGACATGCAGGTCGCGCAGGCTGCGGCCGGCGTCGTAGCTCTTGGTCTTGCTGTCGTCGAACTTGCGGCAGGGGGTCGTCGACCACGATTTCAGGTGCGTGTCGGGGTGGTTGAAGTCATAAACCTTGGGGGTGGTATAACCGTTCTCACCGGGTTGCTTGCCCTTTTCGTCTGCCATGTAGTTTTTCCAAGGCTCCATGATGTAGGTGTTGTCGCTTTGCGGGATAACGAACGTCTTTTCACGGTTTTTGGGGTCCTTGGCACGCCATGCGGCGATCGAGGCTTCGTCGCTCTCCCACCAGGCGGGATAGTAGACGCCTACGACTTTGCCGTCGGCTTTCTCGCCGTTGCTGTAAAATGCGAAGTAATCGCCGAGAGCAACATCCTTATTGTTCTTGTCTTTTTTCTTGAACATGGTGGCGTCGTTGGGCCATTGTTCCTTGACGAGCATTACAGGCATGAAAGTAGCGAAATAACGCTTGTCTTCCTTGGTGAAATACTTCAACGCGTGGAGCGTGGGAATGTAGGACGAACTGCCGTTCTTCATGCCCTCTTCCTTGCCGCCGTAGTAGTTGCCGAAGAAACTCTGCCAACGGTTGCCGGCTTTCTGGTCGTGTACCGAAGCATCGTTCGAGTATTCGACGTCGAAGATGAATTCGGCATCGTCGTCGCCCGAATAGTCGGCTTTCCACAGTTTGGCGAAGTCGGTGGTCAATTCGCGGCCGTTAATCACCTTGTCGGCCTCCTCGGCGGCCTTTTTGAAGTAGGCAGGTTCATTGAGGTCCCAGGCCGCTGCAAGATAGGTCTTGGCCAGGAGGGCGCGGGCAGCTTCGATGCTGGCTTCGCCGCCGCCTTTCTTGGCGGTCGAAGCGGCGAGCTTGTTGTTGTCGAGAACGTCGGTCAGCTCCGCGATGATGTAGTCGTAGACATCGGTAGCCGTAGCGCGCGGATAGCCTTTCACCGGATTGGGCGTATATTCTTTCATCAGAGGTACACCGCCGAAGTTATTGACCAGCAGGTAGTAGTAGAAAGCGGCTACGAACCGGCCCTCGTCGATAGCCTTGGTTTTCACGTCCTCGTCTTTCACGACGGATTTCGCGGCGTAATATTGAATGGCGTAAGCTGCGCGAATACCGTTGTAGCAGGCATTGTAGAAGTTCTTCACCGTGCCGTTTTCGGGCGTGAAAGCATCCCAGCTATGCAGTGCGGTGTTGCATTTGCCGCGACCGTTGCAATAGAGGTCGGTGCCGGCGTTGAAGTAGGCCGTCACGTCGGTGCTGTTGTAGATGGCGTCCAGCGTGCCGTAGCAGTCGTAAACCAACGATTGGAGACCGGCAGCCGTGTAGAAATAGTTTTCGTCGGGAGCGCCCTTGTTTTCAGCCGTTAGGAAGTCCTCGCAGCTTGCGAGCGACATCGTGCCGAGCAGAGCGACTGCATATAATAATTTTTTCATATTCTAAATTCTCGTTTGTTTGCGATTAGAACTTCAGGTTGGCACCGATCTGGTAGGTCACCGAGGCGGGACCGCCGTTGACCAGCGTAGCGCTCGCCCATTCGGGGTCGAAGCCCTCGTAATCGGTCCAGCAGAAGGGATTCAGCACGTTGACGTAGAGACGCAGCTGCTTGATGTGGGCTTTCTGCATCCAATGTTTCGGGAAGGTGTAGCCCAGGCAGATGTTCTTCACCTTCACGAACGACGTGTCGTGGTACTGGTAGCCTTCGCCCTTGGCGCTGCCCTTCGAACCGTACCAGCCGCCGGCCGAGGTGCTGGAGTTGTTGGGGTAGGGGTATTTGCCGGGTTTGGCCGTGGTGAGGGTGATGATTTCGCCCGTAGCGTGGTCGAGTACCGGCGTGCCTGCGGGGATGTAGTAGTCCATCACGATCTTCTGACGGCCGCGGTCATTGTAATCGGTGTACTGCTCGTGGACGTACGAACGCGACCACTGGCCCTGCTTGGTGTAGATGGTGAATCCGAAGTCGAAGCCGTAGAACGCCATCGACGAGGTGATGCTGCCCATCCACTTGGGGTCGGTGCAGCCGTAGATCTGCTTGTCGGCATCGGTGATCTTGCCGTCGTTGTTCCAGTCGTGTACGCCCATCGTACCTTCGTAGAGACCGAATTTCTCGTAAGCCTCCTTGAGTGTGTAGTGTACGTCGCCGTCCTTGGTGTGCATCGTCACGCCGTCGAGGGTCACCACGTCGGTGTGCTTGTAGTCGCGCAGCACGTTCAGGCGTTCGCCGAGGAACCAGTTGTTGGCCACGTCGTCGCCGCTGGGCAGCTCCTTGATCTTGCTCCAGTTGCGCGAGTAGTTGACGCCCAGGTCCCAGGTGAAGTTCTGCAGGCGGAGAACGCCGAAGTTGAAGCCCAGCTCGATACCGGCGTTGCGCACCGAACCGATGTTGGTCGTGACGGAGGTCTGGCCGGTCTCGACGGGCACGGTGGCCTTCATGATCTGGCCGTCCGACAGACGACGGTAGGCATCGGCGGTGACGCTCAGGCGGCCGTTGAATGCCGAGAAGTCGACACCGAAGTTGAACTCCTTGATCTCCTCCCACTGGAGCCCGAGATCGATCATGCCGTTGGGATAGTAACCCTGGTACTCTTTGCCGCCGATAACGACGTAGGAGGGACCGGCAGCCGACGAAATCGTGGCATAGTCATTCACATTGTTGTTACCCGTCACACCGTAGGCGGCGCGCAGCTTGAGGTTGTCGAGCCACGAGACGTTTTTCAGGAAGTCCTCCTCCGACATGCGCCATGCCACGGCGGCCGAGGGGAAGAAGCCCCAGCGGTTGCCCTTGGCGAAGCGCGACGAACCGTCGGTACGCATCGTCACCGTGGCCATGTACTTGCCCTTGTAGGCGTAGTTCAGACGGGCGGCTACCGAAACCAGCGACGATTCGGTGTAAGCCGATTCGATGGTCTTTCCGTCGGTGCCTGCTCTTTTCAAGGCATGATACGTCAGCTGGTCGTCCATCAGATTGCGGCCGCTCATGGTGTAGGTCTCCTTGTTCGAAGCATACATCGAGAAGAGACCCATGGCGCTGAACGAGTGGTCGCCCCAGGTCTTGTTGTAGTCGACCTGGTTGTCCCACGTCCAGTCGAAGCGGTCGGTATTGACCACTTTGGCTTCGTTGTATTTCTTGTTCTGATACCAGCTCGAACCCAAGGGGAACTCTTCCGTTTTGCCCGTGCCGAAGAAGATGCCTTGGCGGCCATGATAGAAGTTGGGCGAGAAGGTCGTCGTGAACTTCAGTCCGTCGTAGAGGTTGAAGCGCAGGTAGGCGCTGCCGAATACATGGAACTTGCGCGTCTGGTTTTCATAGGCGTTGGGCAGGATGAAGTCTACCAGCGGGTTGGGCGTCGACGTGAACGATATGTTGTCGTACTTGGCCGGAATTGCGCGGAGATTGCCGTTCTCGTCCCAGGGCGAGACGATCGGAGCGAACCAGAATGCGTTGTTGTAGGGCGAGTAGGCGTTCGAGCCGTCGGTGGTGAAGTCGTCCTGCACGTCGTAGGCCAGGTTGACCGACATGCCGGCCTCTACCACCTTGTTGAGTTTGCTGTCGAACGCACCCTTGATGTTGAAGCGTTCGTAGTCGTTCTTGATGAATACGTTCTCCTCGCTCTGATAGCCGAAGCCCAGACGATAGGAGGTCGATTCGCTCGAACCCGAAGCACTGATGTAGTGGTTCTGCTGGGCGGCGGTGCGCAGCACTTCGCTGGCCCAGTCGTAGGTCTTGTTCTCCAAGTAGCGCGAGAACAGCGGAGATGTCGTGTGATCGTTGCCTGTGGCGCCCTGGAATACGGAGGGGGCGCGGTCGCCGATCGAGAACTGCGGGATGCCTTCGGGGCTGATACCCGTCTTGTAGGTCGTCTTGTCGAGTTCGGTGAAGCGGGCGAAGCGGTAGTCCATCCACTCCTGGGTGTCCATGAACTCCGGCATGCGCGCGCGCTTGCGGATACCATAGTAGCCGTCGTACGATACGGTCACCTGCTGGGCCTTGCCGGCACCCTTCGAGCCCTTGGTCGTAATCATGATTACGCCGGCCGAAGCACGCGAACCGTAGATGGCCGTCGACGAGGCGTCTTTCAGCACGTCGACACGTTCGATGTCTTCAGGATTGAGGAAGTCCATCGACGAGCAGACGATGCCGTCGATGACGTAGAGCGGGTCGGCCGCATTGTTGATCGAGGCCTGGCCGCGGATCTGGATGTCGAATCCTCCGTTGGCGCGGCTGTTGGTCTGCGTGATGCTCACGCCCGGTACGGCGCCCTGCAGGGCATCCTCCAGACGGGTCGTTCCTCGGCCGGCGATTTCGCCCGCAGCCACCGAGCCCACCGAACCGGTCAGGTCGCTCTTCTTCGTCACACCGTAGCCGACCACCACCACGTCTTCCAGTTGGGTGGCGTCTTCATGCAGTACGATGTCGATGTTCGTTCGTCCGGCAACGTTGACGCGTTCGTCCTTCATGCCGATGAACGAAACGATCAGCACGGTTTTGGCCGGATCGGGCACGTTGAGTGCGAACTGGCCGTTCACATCGGTACTCGTACCGAGGGTAGTGCCTTCGATGATGACGGAGGCACCTATAATAGGCTGACCGTCAGCGTCGTTGACCCCCCCCCTCAAATTCTGGGCCGATGCGGTGAGCGCAAAGCCCATGCTCAGCACCATCGTGAAGAGCAGTTTGAGAGAAAAGTTTTTCATCTAAGAAAAATTTGGTTGATAATTAGGTTGTGAGAGATTCTCTTGCCGTTCGCCTGCCGGCGGTTTCCGCACCGCCCTCCGGCAAACGGTACACAAAGATAACCGATTCTTTCATTTGGCAAACAGGGGATGACCGAAAAAATGGTCCCCGCGATTATTTTTACTACTTTTTTGAATAAAAATCCGGGTTTGCAGGTTTGGGTTGATAAATTTTTCGATGTTTTTCCGCCTGCGATTCTAAAAAAATCGAAGCCTCCCGGGTTGTTGCTTTTCAAAAGTGAAATTTCGCAGGCCGATGCCCGGGACCGTGCACCCCGGACGGACGCCCCGTCAAAACGAATCCCGGACGCTTGCGTCCGGGATTCGTTCGGTCTTACAGCTTGATTTGCACATACTTGATGCGTTGGCGCCGCCAGGTGTACACGGCGTGCAGCGTCCCGTCGCGGCCCTCGATGATGGAAGGGTAGGAGTATTGGCTCACTGGACTCTCTTCCAGCGTCAGCACATGCCTCCAGGTCGTTCCGTCGTCGTCCGACACCGCTATGCTCAGCGGCGTCCGCGGTCCCTTGCGGGTTCCGGGCAGCGTCTCGAAATCGTTGTATATCAGCACATGCCGGCCGTTTCGCAGCGTTACGGCATCGATGCCCGACTGGTTGTTCTCTACTTCCGACAGTTCGAGGCGGCTCCACGTCTCGCCGCGGTCGTTGCTTGTGGCCGTGGCGAGTTTGGCGTTGCGTGTGCGGGCCAGCAGCCGCAGCCGGCCGTCGGCAAGCCTCAGGATGCTCGGTTGTATGGCATAGAGCGCTTCGGACTTGCCGGCAGCGGGGCCGTCGGAGATGCGGTTTTGCGTTTGGACGCTCTGCTCGCTCGCCAGCGCTCCGGTCTTGTGCCAGGTCGCTCCCCGGTCGTCGGTCCATTCGAAATGGAGGTTCCAGTGGCTGCCCTCGGTGCTGCACGGAGAGAGGATGCGTCCGTCTATCCACTCCGGTTTGTTCTTGGCCGGGCCCAGGAATCCTTCGGGCAGTGCTTCCGGAGCGCTCCATGTCCGGCCGCCGTCGCGCGAACGGATCAGATAGCCTTTCCACTTTGCCACGTTGGGTCCTACCTTGTAGAAGAGCCACAGCTCGCCGCCGGTCCCGGGCAGTTGGAACAGCACCGGATTCCAGCACGCATACCGCAGCGTGTCGTTGACGATGCCGTCCGCCACCTGCATGGGTGCCGTCCATCCCTCCGTGCCTTTCGGTTTGCGGCACACCCAGATGCAGACATCCGGATTCCGCTCCTTGGTCCCGCCGAAAAAGGCCGTCACCAGGTCGCCGTCGGGGGTCTCGGCAATTGTTGCCGAGTGACACTCCGGGAAGGAGGTCTTTTCATAGAGGAATTCTTCGCGCAGCAGTCCCTCGCGGTCTCTGCGGGCCGCAGGATTCAGCGCTATGGAGAACCGGTAGCGGCCCGACGGGATGCGCCAGACGGTGGCATCCGCTTCGCGGCCGACCAGCGTCGCATCCCGGTCCCGCACGGCCCGTTCGTCCGTTGTAGGCAGCACCACCAGGGCCGTCGTGTTGCAGGGGACGGTCACTTCCCAGTCGAGGTGCATCGGTGTTTTGTGCCAGTCGCTGACCACTTCGCCGTAGGGTGTGACGTGGCTCGCGCGGGCATGGCTCAGCTGTTCGATCGAGAAATCGGGGCGCAGCAGAATCTCCTTGTATCCGGGCCGGGCCGGGTTGATGCCGCCCAGGTCCTGGAAGCACCACGCCAGCAGGTCGCCCAGCATCATCACGTGGTTGGCGCTGTTCATGGTGCGGGCCGCGGTGTCGCCGTTCCACAGTTCCCAGATGGTCGTGGCCCCCTTGCCGGCCATGTAGCCCCAGCTCGGGTAGGTGCGGTTGGTGGCCAGCAGGCAGGCTACGTCGCCGCGTCCCATGCGCGCAAGCTGACGCATCAGCCAGTTCACACCGATGACGCCGCAGCCGATGTGGCCGTTGTCCGTCGTGATGATGCGGGTCACAAGATTCTTCTCCACTTCTTCGCGGCAGTCGTCGGGCACCATGCCGAAGGCCAGCGGCAGCAGATTCGACGTCACGGTGTTGTTGCCGTAGAAGATGCTGTCGGGGTGAAGCATGTGGGGTTTCTTCGCGGGCGAGGTGCCGCGCCGGAGGGTCAGAAAGCGGGCGTTGAACCGGTCGCGTATCTGTTCGGCATCGCGTTCGAACTCCTCGGCTTCGGCGTCGAGCCGTTGCAGCCGCGCGAATTCGGCCAGCATCCGCGACACCTTGTAGTAGTAGGCCGTCGCAATGAGGGTCCCGTCGGTCCGGCGTTCGGGTTGCCGGCTGTGGATCAGTTCGGGCGATTCGGGCGGCACGCACCAGTCGCCGTACTTGTCGGCGTCGATGAGCCCGTCGGCCGTCGTGAAGTTGTCGCGTATGTGCTTCATCCAGCGTTTGATGGCTTCGTAGTTGCGGCGTACGGGTTCCGGGTCGCCGTATTGCCGCCACAGCATGTCGCACACCACCGGGAGCGTCGACGACCAGGTCATTTCGCTCGTGTAGTAGTTGTAGAACGCCGGGCATATCTGCGGGATGCATCCGTCTTCGCGCTGTGCTTCGCGCATGTCGTCCGCCCACTTGGCATAGAGGTTGGCGTTGTCGAAAAGGAAACTTTCGCCCCAGGCGTTCATCGCATGGTCGCCCAGCCAGGGTTGGCGTTCGTCGCGCTGCGGACAGTCGAGCGGCACGCCCTTGTAGTTGCTGGCATAGCCCCACCAGGCATTGCGGCAGACTGTGTTGAGTGTTTCGTCGGAGCATTCGAAGCTGCCGTTTCCGGCCATTTCGTCATAGACGAATTCGGCGGTCAGGTCTTCGGGTCTCAGGTCGTCGCAGCCCGTGATTTCGACATATCGGAATCCATGATACGAGAAGCGGGCCGCCCACGACGCGCCGTTTTCACGGCCGTTGCAGACATAGAGGTCGGTGCTTCGGCTGCTGCGCAGGTTCTCCGTGTCCGGTTCGCGGCCTCCCTCTTTCAGCAGTTCGGCATAGCGCATGCGGACGGTGTCGCCCTCGCGTCCGTGACGCAGGCGGATGCGCACCCAGCCGGCCATGTTCTGGCCGAAGTCGGCTATGCAGCGTCCGTCGTGGCAGTCGAGCCGGACGGCCGGCAGCCGTTTCATCACCCGCATGTTGGAGGCCCGGTTGCCGCGCAGCGTGCCGTAGGGAATCGACACGCGCTGGGGTTCGAGCCACGAGGAGTCGTCGTATCCCGGGCAGGTCCAGTCGCCCTGTTCCTTGCGGGCGTCGTAGATTTCGCCGTCGTATTCGTTGTTGCTGCGTATCGGGCCGTCGGCCGTCAGGCGCCAGCCCGACGTCGAGGTGACGATGCGCTGCGTCCGGCCGTCGACATATTCGATGATCAGGTTCAGCCGCAGTTTCGGGTAGCCGAACGTCGCTATCTTGTGGGGTTTGTAGTTCTGACGCATCGTGTAGTAGCGTCCGTTGCCCAGCATGACCCCGATGGCGTGGGCGCCGTTCGTCAGACGCTCCGTCACGTCGAACGAGTTGTAGATGACCGTCCGCCGGTAGTCGCTCGGCGCCGGTGCGAGCACCTGGTCGCCGATGCGTTCGCCGTCCATGTAGAGTTCGTAGAGTCCCAGGCCGCAGATGTGGAGCGTCGCCCGCCGGACCGGCACGTCGTCCGTCCGGAATTCGGTGCGCAGGCAGCGTGCGCTGAGCCGGCTGTGCGAATCTTCGACATCCCATTCGAACGGGGCGTCCCAGCCGATCCATTGTCCGCCCCAGTGCGTCTCGCCGAGCAGTCCCATGCCCCATTCGGCCGGTTCGCTCCATGGGCTTTCGCCGCGCGAGGTCCAGACCTTGACTTTCCAGTAGCAGCGGGCGTTGCTGGCGAGGCGTGCTCCGTCGTAGGGCACCAGGACGGATTCGTCCGACTCGACGCGGCCCGAATCCCACAGGTCGCCCTGGCCGGCGGCCAGCGCTTCGGGCGACGAAGCCACCAGCACGCGATAGGCTTGCTGCATCACTCCGCGCCGGTCCGATTCGATGATCCAGCTCAGCCGCGGGTGCTGCGTTTCGATGTTGAGCGGGCGTTCCATGCGTTCGGTGCGCAGGCAGCCGACATGCACTGCCGCCTGCATGCTGCCTGTCAGCAGCAGGAGCAGGGCTGTCAGTAAAATTCGATATGTTTTCATGATTGATCGGTTTTGTCTCTTCGGAGGTTTCATTCCGGCAGCACGCCGAACCGGAACCGGGTCGACGAGCGGAATGTCTCGCCCGGCCGCAGCAGGGTCGAGGGGAATTGCGGTTTGTTGGGGCTGTCGGCGAAGTGCATCGTCTCGAAACACAGCGAATTGCGTTTCAGGTAGGCTACTCCGTGCTTGCCGGTTATCTTGCCGTTGTGGCCGTTGGCCGTGTAGACATGTACGGCCGGTTCGGTCGTAAGGACCGTCAGCGTCCGGCCGGTGGCGTCGTCGGTTATCTCCGCCGCTTTGCGCAGGGTTCCGTCCCATCCGGCTATCTGCCAGGCATGGTCGTAGCCTCCCGTCACGGCCAGCTGCGGGTCGTCGATGCGTTCGCCTATCCGGCGGAACTCCCTGAAGTCGAATGCCGTGCCTTCGACCGGCAGCAGCCGGCCCGTCACGCATTTGCGGCTGTCGTATTCGGCGGTGCTGTCGCCCATGATGCGCAGGCGCTGATTCAGTATCGTCGTCGAGAGGTCGCCGCTGAGGTTGAAGAACGAGTGGTTCGAGGGATTCAGCACTGTGGGTTTGTCCGTGGTCGCTTCATAGTCGATGGCCAGCGTGTTGTCGTCGCGCACCGTGAAGCGGACTTGCAGGCGCAGGCAGCCCGGGAATCCGTTTTCGCCGTCGGGCGAGTCGTAGACGAGCGTCAGCGTGCGGCCGTCGCAGGCCGTCGGCTCCCATACGCGGTCGGCGAATCCGGGCGAGCCGCCGTGGGAGCAGTGACCGCCGCCGCCCGCCTGCAAGCGGTATTCGACGCCGTCTATCGCAAAGCGCGCTCCGAGGATGCGGCCGATGTAGCGGCCCACGGTCGAACCGAAATTCTGCCGGATGCGCCGGTAGTCTTCGGCCCTGTCGAATCCGCAGACCACGTCGGCCGGCGTTCCGTTGCGGTCCGGAACGACGATGGAGACGATGCGTGCCCCGTAGTCGGTCACGCAGACCTCCATGCCGGCTTCGTTGGCCAGCCTGTGGAGCGCCACCGGCCGCCCGTCGATGACGGTGTCGAAGTCGGCGGCCCGCAGTCCTGAGGCGGTCTCCTTGCCGGGTTCCGCCGCGATGCGCCCGGCCGACAGGCACACACCGGCAAGCGTTCCCGCCACCGGCAGGAACAGCAGACGTATCCACCTATTCATCGGGGTGCGCTATTTTTTCAGAAAGTCGGCCCGCATCGGGCTGAACGTGTCGATGAGCATGCCTTCTTCGAGACAGACGCAGCCGTGGAGCAGGTCGGGGGTCTTGAACAGGCAGTCGCCCTCCGACACTACGCGGGTTTCGCCGTCGATGGTGAATTCGAACTTGCCTTTGGCCACATAGGTGCTTTGGCTGTGGTAGTGGCGGTGCAGGGCGCCCACGGCCCCTTTCTCGAACACCACCTTCACCATCATCAGTTGTCCGTCGTAGCCGAGAATCTGACGTTTCACGCCGCCTCCGAGGTCTTCCCACGGCGTCTCGGCTTCGAATACGAATGCTTTGCTTCCGGTCTTTTCCATATCTCTTTTTTTGCGGATTTCTTATTCCATACAAAAATAGCGATTTCATCGTTATCCGTCAACTTTCGGCCCTATGAATCGCGTCTTTTTTCGCATTTTTCTGCGAAAAATGTTATATTTGTAGCAAGCATAGATATTTCTAATAGTATGAAACGCAAACTTCTTATAATCTGTTCGATAGCCGTTTCGCTCGCACTGCCGGCGGCGGCTCAGTCCTACCGCAATCCGATTCTCGGCGGCGACTATCCCGATCCCACCGTCGTGCGCGACGGCGAGGACTACTACATGACCCATTCGGCGTTCGACTACCAGCCCGGACTGACCGTCTTCCATTCGCGCGACCTGGTGCACTGGGAGCCGATCAGCCATGCGCTCGGCACCTATCTCGGTTCGGTCTGGGCGCCGGACATCTCCAAATACGGCGACCGCTACTACATCTACTTCACCGTCGCCCTCCCGAAGGGGCGCAAGAACTACGTCACGTGGGCCGAGTCGCCTTACGGTCCGTGGAGCGAGCCGATCGACCTGCACATCGGCAACATCGACCCCTGCCACGTGGTCGGCGAGGACGGTTCGCGCTGGCTGTTCCTGAGCAACGGCAAGCGGGCCCGGCTCACCGACGACGGCCTGGCTATCGTTCCGGGCACCGAGGAGACCGTCTATGCCGGCTGGGCCTATCCGGCCGACTGGGTCACGGAGGGCTTCTGCCTCGAAGGGCCCAAGCTGCGCAAGATAGGCGATTATTACTACTATCTCAACGCCGAGGGCGGCACGGCCGGTCCTCCGACCAGCCACATGATTACGGTGGCCCGGTCGCGTTCGGTCGACGGACCCTGGGAGAATTCGCCCTGCAACCCGTTGGTTCACACCTACCATAACAGCGACCGTTGGTGGTCCAAGGGGCACGGGTCGCTCATCGACACGCCCGACGGCCGGTGGGTGGTCGTCTACCACTCCTATGAGAACGGCTTCTGCACCCTCGGCCGGCAGACGTTGATGGAGCCCGTCGAGATGACTCCCGACGGTTGGCTGCGCACCTGCCCGGAGACCGATTTGGAGGGCGACATCGCGGCTCCGCTGCCTTTCGATACGGCTGCGGGCGACCGCTATGCGCACCTCGACGAGTTCCGGGTCGGCCTCGAATGGAAATTCTACAAGAACTACGAGCCTGCCCGCGTGAAGGTCGACGGGCATACGCTCACGCTCCGTTCTTCGGGCAGCGACATGGTCGCTTCGCCGCCGATGCTCTTCGTCGCCGGACAGCATGCCTACGAGGTCGAGACGCGCATCACGCTCGACGGCGATGTCACGGCCGGTATCGCGCTCTACTACAACGGCGGGTTCTTCATGAGCACCGGCTTCGACCGCATGCGCCGCATCCGCCACCGCATGGGGCTGGAGCGCGGCAGCGGCCGCCACGAAGGGCCGGTCGGGACCATGTGGCTCCGCATCCGCAACGACCGCCACATCGTCACCGGCGAATACAGCTACGACGGCATCGCGTGGCATCGCGAGACTTGGGGCATGGACATTTCGGGCTATCACCACAATACGCTCTACGATTTCCAGAGCGTCCTGCCCGGGCTCTTCGTCTACGGCGACGGGGCGGCCCGCTTCGATTCGTTCAAATTCACCATTCTGCAATAACCGATGAACACCATGAAACGTATCCTGATTTGCGGGTTGTGGCTCTCTGCCGCACTCGGTTCGACCGCTTTCGCCCGCCAGCCCGATCCCGACCGGCGCATCCTCGATGCCATGAAGCGGGCCACGCACTACATGATGGACGTGGCCAGTTACCGCGGCGGCTTCGTGTGGAGTTACCTGCCCGACCTCTCGCGTTCGTGGGGCGAGCTGGAGGCCCGGCGCACCATGGCCTGGATACAGCCCCCCGGCACCCCCTCGGTCGGTCATCTGATGCTCGACGCCTACCATGCCACCGGCGACGAATATTATTACCGGGCGGCCGAACGGATAGCTTCGGCCCTGATTTGGGGCCAGCTTCCCTGCGGCGGCTGGAACTATGTGTTCGACTTCGCAGGTGAGAATTCGTTGAAGGAGTGGTATGCCACCGTCGGCAAGAGCGCGTGGCGCCTCGAAGAGTTCCAGCACTACTACGGCAATGCCACCTTCGACGATGCCGGCACCATCGAGGCCGCCAAGTTCCTGCTGCGCATCTACGTCGAGAAGTACGACCCCCGCTTCCGCCCCGCTCTGGACAAGGCGATAGGGCTGGTGCTGGAAAGCCAGTATCCCGTCGGCGGGTGGCCCCAGCGTTATCCCTTGCGCTACGACCATCCGTTCCAGGGGAAGGCTGACTACTCGTCGTTCATCACCCTGAACGACGACGTGATTCCTGAGAACATCGACTTCCTCATCCAGTGCTACCAGGCGCTCGGCATGCAGAATCTCAAAGAGCCGATTCTGCGGGCCATGAATTGCATCATCGTCCTGCAACAGGGTGCTCCCTATGCCGGGTGGAGCGACCAGTACACGGTCGAGGACCTGATGCCGGCCCATGCCCGTTCCTACGAGCCGCGGAGCGTCAACACCGGCACCACGGCCCACATGGTGCGCGCCCTGCTGACCTACTACCGGCTGACCGGCGACACCAAATACCTGTCGGGCATTCCGGCCGCGCTCGATTTCATCGAGTCGATGCGTCTTCCCGATTCCGAGGCGGAGCGCTGGGGCCGTCCGTCGCGCGACCCCGATGCCATTCTGGTTCCGCGCTTCGTCGACCCCGACGACGGGCGTCCGCTCTACGTCCACCGCAAGGGTTCCAACGTTGCCAACGGCACTTATTATATCGACCAGGACATCACGAATACCATCGCGCACTACAATTCCACGGCCTATGTCAACGTCAAGGCCCTGCGCAAGGCCTACGAGGAGGTGCTGGCCCTGCCGCGCGAGGAGGTCACGGCCGGTTCGCCCCTGGTGTGCAACACCGAGGTGCGGCTCGAACCCTATTACCACAGGCCGCGTCCGGTCAGGGGCGAGAGCCGGCAGCCGTCGGTCGACGAGCTGATCGGTTCGCTGACCGCCGAGGGCTACTGGCTGTCGCCCATCCGGCAGGTTTCGAATCCCTACCGGCCGATTCCGGCCATGGAGCCCAGCGATGCGACCGCGTATATGCAGACCATGGTGGGCGACGAGTTCGACACTTCGCCCTATACGCCCGACGAGCCGGTGATGGGTATCTCGACCCAGACTTTCATCAACAACATGGCCAGCCTCATCGGTGCCCTCCGCAAGGACCGGTAGGGGATGAGTCGGCGCGGAGCGCTCCGCCGCTCCGGAAAAATGAAACCCGCAGCCCTCAGGGCTGCGGGTTTTCGTTGGCGCGTTGCGTAAAGATATTTTTCGGGTGTAACGACGTCTTTCTTCTCCGAGTGCCGGGGTGTCGTTTTCCCTCGGGACCGGTTCAGAGCGACTTGCGGTCGGTCGGGATGTAGTCGGTCCGGCTGTCGGCCGCAATCAGCACCCGGTCGTGTCCGGGGCCCGTTTCGCCGTCGCCGCCGAAGGTGTGTATGCCGTCTGCGAACGTCCCGATGTATTGCAGCGAACCGTCCGTGGGCGAATACCACCACACGTTCTTCTGTTCGCCCGAAATCTTGCCCAGGTCTATCTGCATCGGCCGGTTCGTGTAGGTGTAGACCAGCAGGTAGTCGTCGCCGCGCGTGGCGATGGCCCGGTCGTAGCGGAATCCGTTCTCGCCGGCTATCACCGACTGGTCGCCGATGCGTTCGAAGTAGGGGAAGGTCAGCATCAGCCGTTTCAGATAGCGCATCTGGTTGAATCCGCCGTCCTGCAACCCCTCACGCCACGACTTGCGGGCCCCGTAGGCCCCGACGCCTTCGCCCGTGTGCATCTGCATGATCGAATTGTGGCCGTAGGTGTGGCCGCAGGCTCCCGCGAAGACCGACCAGTAGGCGTAGCGGCGAGCGTCGGGGGCTTTCCACCACGGTTCTTCGGGGTCGTGCAGTCCCTGCGGAATCTCTTCGTAGCTCGGTTCGGCATCCAGTATCGGCTTGACGGGGTGCATCCGCAGCCCGGCTTCCACATAGCGCCAGTTGTCTTCGGACAGCGAGGCCTGCACCCGGTCGTCGCCGTCGCCGCGGGTCTGGTCGTAGCGGCGGTGTCCGCTCTGGAACATGTTGAAATCGAGCCAGTCGGCGTCGTGGAACCACTCTGTCGACGACGTGCGGCCGTAGGGATGGAAGGTCATCAGATGGTGCGGGTCGATGGCCCGAATCGTGCGGGCCAGCGCCTCCCATACTTCCGTCTTGATGTCGCCGCGGATGTCGCCGCCGATGATCCACACGATGTTGGGCGCATCCTTGTAGCGGTCGGCCAGGAACGTGCCGTAAGCCACGGCCTGTTCTTCGTTCATCTGTCCGTGTTTCACCAGCCCGCCCCAGATGCAGACCATGCCTATGTAGATGCCTTCCTGCTCCGCCTTGCGGATGATGTAGTCCATGTGCTGCCAGTAGCCGTCGGGTCCTTCGTCGTCTATTCGCGAGAAGTCGAATCCGTCGGGCATCGAAAGTTTGTCGTAGGCGTTTCGGGCCGGCACTCCGTTCACGGTCTGTACTTGTACGACGTTGTATCCGGCTTCGCGGCACGTCTCAAGGAAGAAGTCGGCTTCTTCGCGGGTCAGCCGTTCGGGAAGCAGCCAGCCCGTGTTGCCCATCCAGAAGAAGGGCGTGCCGTTTTCGTGTTGCAGATAGCGGCCGTCGGGCGAGACCGTCAGCCGGCCGTTCTCCCAGGGGAGCGCAGCTTCGGAGGCGGTTTGCCGAGGCGTGCAGGCGGTCGCCAGCAGCGACAGCGCAAGGGTAGCGATCAGATGTTTCATGTATGTTCGGATTTTTTGCAAGATACGAAAAAAAACGGCAAGATACAGCGGTTCGGCCCCGCGTTTTTCGTATCTTGGGCCTATGAAATTCGTCGTTCGTCTCGCAGGCGCGTGGATGTTGTTCGCGGCTTGCGGCTGTATGGAGCACAGCGAGCCGCTCCGCACCGGTTTCGTCCCCGTCAGCGGCGGCGGGGCAATCTATTACGAGGAGTCGGGCCGCGGCGAGCCTCTGATTCTGCTGCATGGCCATTCGCTCGACCGGCGGATGTGGGACGCCCAGTTCGCCGCTTTCGCCCGGCATTACCGAACCGTGCGGTTCGATTTCCGCGGCTACGGCCGTTCGTCGAAGCAGTCCGAGACCTTGCAGTTCACGCATCTCGACGATTTGCTGACCCTGATGGATTCGCTGCATATCGGGCAGGCCCATGTCGTGGGGTTGTCGATGGGTGCTTTCGTCGCCGGAGACATGCTCGCCATGGCACCGCAGCGGATGCTTTCGTGCGTCATGGCCAGCGGCGGCATCCGCTCGGTCGCAGGGCCCCACGAACCGATGGATTCGGTCGAATCGGCGCGGCGCGACCTCGAAATCGCCCGTCTGAAGCTCCGGGGCGTCGACAGCATGAAGCGGGAGTGGCTCGAAACGCTCGTTTCGGGCGGCGGTTCGCGGCGCGAGGAGATTCGGGAGCCGTTGCGCCGCATGATCGACGAGTGGGACGCCTGGCAGCCGCTGCACAAGGAGGTGCGGTCGTTCTGGGCCCGCGAGGCGTGGCAGGCGTTGGAGGAGCGTCGCCCCGATGTCCCGACGCTGATGGTCAGGGGCGCCTGCGACCTGCATGACCGGCCCTATCTGCCGCGCGAGATGCACTTCCTGCCCCGCGGCCGTACCGCCGTGCTTCAGGATTGCGGCCACATGGCCAACATGGAGCAGCCCGAAGCGTTCAACCGGCTGGTGCTCGAATTCCTGGAAAGCCTCTGACGAAAAAGAGGGTCGCTCCATGCGGAGCGACCCTCTCTCTTTGTGCGAACCGCTATTGGTTGGGAAGACCGTAGCCGTTGGTCACTTTGCCTTTCGACTGCGTGATCGTTTCCAGCGGAATCGGCCAGTAGGGACGCGGTACGTCCGTCGAGTTCTTGATACCGCTGACTACCATCGTGAGAACGTTGTCGATGTCGTTGGCGAATGCCAGACCCCATTCCACCTTGGTGTAGCCGTCGGCCACGAGCTGGGCGGCCGTCGCATCGTCTACCGATTCGAACAGACCCTTGATGGCCGTGTTGTGGCCTTGGGCTTTGAGACCTTTTTTCGTGAAGTCGTAGACTCCGCGCCATGCGGGCCAATGGGTTTCGCTCGTCGGGTCGCCCGATTTCACCAGCATATCTTCCGCCGGGAGCACTACCTGCTTGGTGTAGATGTAGGCCGGGAACACAAGACCGTTGTCGAAAGTATACGAACCGTTGGCCTTGATGGCGTCGGCAATCGCTTGCAGCTTGGTGCGGGTTGCGACGATGTCTTCCGAGAAGTAGCCGCTGCGAATCATGAACCAGCGAACCTCGCCCTCGCCGAAGAGTTCCATGCGGGCCTCGTTAGCGATGGCTTTTTTCAGTTCCTCGTCCGAAAGACCGCTCAGGTTGTGGCTGCTGTCGCCGAATGCGCGTGCACGGATTTGGTTGACGAGTCCCAGTGCTTCGGCATCCTTGCCCAGACCGGCTTTCGCCTCGGCCAGCATCAGGTAGACCGTACCCATGCGCAGAATCGGCGAGTTGATGCCGCTCTGACGCTGTTTCTGGATGAACGGGTCGCTCATCTGGCAGTAGTCCCATTTGTTGAGCGTGATACCGCCGCCATCGGCCGAGTTTTTCGACAGTTTGAGCGGGAGCAGCGTCTCATCGCCGGTTTTGCCGAGGAGTCCCGTCACGCAGCCGCTGACGTCGCGGCGCTTGTCGGCCGGGTCGAAGCCGCCGTAGTAGAACGCGGGCGTCATGCGGACGGCTGCGAAGACCTTGGGAGGATACGTACCATTGCTGCCCGATGCTGCACGACCGAAAGCGTAGAGAATCTCGCTGTTGATAGTCTTGCCATCGGGACCTGCACCCTGCAGGTGGGCGATTTCGAAAATCGTTTCGGGGCTGATTTCCAGGTCCATGCCGTACTGGAAGTGACGCTGGAAAGGATTGTCCACACCTTCGCGTTCGTCGGTGGTAATCAGATGCGACGAACCGGCGCGTTCGTTCATCGCACGCGAAAGGTAGTCTTCGGCGATGGCGAGATACTTCGCATAGTCCGTGCGGCGGGCATAGGCAATACCACTACCCGTAGCTTTAGTCTCGAACTGCACGTCGCCGTAGAGCCCGTCGACATCGGTGCGGATCGGCTGCCAGCTGCCGGCGTAGAGAGCGATCTTACCGATGAGTGCGTTGGCATAGGTGCGCGAAACGCGTTCGCCGGTGATGCCGCCCTGGCCGAGGTCGTACATCTGACCCTCGGCCTTTTGCAGGCGGTCGATCAGATCATCGTAAATCTCGAAGCGCGAGGTGAGTTTGTAGGCCGGTACGGCAACGCTCGGATTTTCATAACCGTAAGGAACGTCGCCGAAGTGCTGCGTCAGCTCGAAATAAGCATGGGCGCGCAATGTGACCGCTTCACCGTAGAGGTTGGTCCAGTCGGTGACTTCTCCCGATGCGAGGTCGGCCTGGTACTCCGATTTGGCCGCGATGATATTGGCGAATTTCGAAGTATAGCTGATCGTCGAATAGAGGGCGTTGAAACCGCCCGACACCGAGTTGACACCCAGCATGGAGGTCTCCTGACGGCCATTGTAGGGGTTGGACGAACTGGGCCCTTCGGGATAGACTTCCACGTCGGAGCCAAACGGATCGTTGTAACGATAGGTACCCATCCAGGCGTTCTGTCGATAGTCGGCATAGGTCTTGGAGAGGATTTTGAACGCCTCCGACGGGCTGAACGTTACAAAACGGTCATCAGCATTCGACGGAGATGAAGTTTCCAGGTAATCGCTGCACCGAACGAGCGACAGGCTGCAGACGGCGGTCAAAGCGACGATAAATATTTTTTTCATCTTGAATATCCGTTTTTAGAAATTAGAAAGATACGTTCAGTCCGACGACATACGAACGCGGGCGCGGGTAGGCACCCCAGTCGAGACCCAGCGTAGGATAAACCTGTTTGTTCTGCGCTGTGTTGGTGTTTACCTCGGGGTCGAGACCCGAATAGCCCGTGATGGTGCATACGTTGTAGATGCTCGCGTATACGCGCAGGTTGCTTACGCCGAACTTCTTGGTAATCTTCTGCGGCAGGGTGTAGCCGAGCGTCAGGGTGTTCAGACGCAGGAACGAACCGCTCTCGATGCCGAGCGACGAAACGATCGGCTCCTCGTTGTAGGCGTAGGGCAGCGACGCGTTGACGTTGGCCGCACGCAGTTCTTCGGGGGTGAGCAGCTGCGTAATCTGGTCGTTGGCTACGTTGAAAATCTTGAACTGCTTCTTCACGATGGCCAGTTTGTTCTCGAATACGCCGCCATCCTTGTAGTTGTAGAGCGAAGCCAGTTTGTGGGCGTTGTAAATCTTGTTGCCGTAGCTCCAGTTGAAGTAGACGCCCAGGTCGATGCCCTTGAAAGCAGCGTTCACGTTGAAACCGCCGGTGTGCTTGGGCGTCATGTCGCCGATGACGGTCAGGTCGCTGTCGCCGGCCTTGCCGTCGCCGTCGATATCCTTGAAACGGGCCATACCCGGGTAAGCCACCTGCCCTTTGGGACGGGCGCCGTCCGGAATGCCGTGTGCGGTCTTCATGATCTGACCGCTGGCGTAGTCTACGATACCGGGTTTGAGGGTGTAGACACCGTTGTCGTAGGTGAAGTCATCCACCGTGTAGAATCCGTCGTATACCCAGCCGCGGACCAGACCCACGGGGCTGCCTTTCTGCAGGATGTAGTCCTGCTGCGGGTTGGTCATCGACGAACCCCACTGCGTGCCGTAGAGACCCGATACGCCTTCGGTGAGTTTGTCTACGTTGTTCTTGTTGAAGTTGATGTTGAATCCGGCACTGACGTTCCAGTTGCGGTTCTGGTAGATTACGCCCTGCAAGGCGATTTCGATACCCTTGTTGGAGGTCTGACCGGCATTGGTGTAGGTCTCCGTGAAGCCGGTGATACCCGGGATGGCGGTCACCATGAGCAGGTCCTTGGTGGTGTTCCAGTAGAGGTCGACGCTACCGGTCAGGCGGTTGTTCCAGAAGCCGAAGTCGATACCGAGGTTGCGGGTGACGGTGGTCTCCCATTTCAGATCGGGATTGGGCATCGAGCTCGACGAGAACTGATAGCCCGACTGCGTCGATTCGTTCATGTGGTACTGGTAGCGCGAATCGGTCACGGCCGACCAGCTCTGCGACCAGAGGCTCGAACTGATGCCGTCGTTACCTACCTGGCCGTACGACAGGCGGAGCTTGAGGTTGTCGAGCCAGTCGGTGTCTTTCAGGAAGCCTTCCTCCGACATGCGCCATGCGAACGCCGCTGCGGGGAAGTAGCCCCAGCGATGGTCGGGAGCGAACTTCGACGAACCGTCGGCACGGAACGTGACGGTGAAGAGGTAACGGTCGAGCAGCGTGTAGTTGGCACGTGCGAAGAGCGAAACGATGCGTTCGGGAATCGTCTTGCCCGACGAGAAAGTGCCTGCGCCGTCGCTCGAATACTGGTTCAGCATGGCGAACGCGTTCTGCTTGGTGAAGTTGGCGGGATATTTCGAGCCCGTTGCCGAAAGCGACGTGCCGCCCGTGTTGGATACTTCCTGGCCCACCAGCACGTTCAGACGGTGAGCTTCACCGAACGATACGTCGTAGTTGAGCGTATTGGTCCAGCGCATGCCCCAGCTGTCGTTCTTGGCGATGGTGGCGTCGCCGGCATAGGTCTTTTCGCCGCTCGGGTCGATGTATTCCTTGGAGATGGCGCCCTGCCACGTGTAGTTCTGGTTCCACGTGCGGAACATGGTGAAGTCCGTGTGGTAGGTCAGCCCCTTCACGATTTTCCAGTTCAGCGTGGCGGTACCGATCAGGTGCTGGCGGTTGGTCTCCGCGTCGTAGTCCGTGATGCGGGCATAGGGGCTGTAGTTGTCCACCTGCGAATATTTGCCGTAGGTGTCGATGTTCGAACCGGTCAGCGCAGCCAGGTCGCCGTGGATGTCCTCCGTGGCGATCGGACGGAAACGGTACGCATACGAAAGCAGCGAGCCGCTGCCGTTGGTCGTACCCTCGTTGCCCATCGCCTTGCGCTGTACGTAGCGGGTGTCGACGGCGAAATCGAGGTTGTCGGTGATTTTCTGATTCACCTTCAGCGAGATGTTGGCGCGCTGGAGGTAGGAGTTGACCTTCATGCCCTGTTCGTCCAGGTAGTTGAACGAGAAGAGCACCTTCGTGCGGTCGGTGCCGCCCGAAACGGTGACGTCATGATTGTGCGATACGGAGGTATCGTAGACCTCCTTCTGCATGTCGTAGGCCTTCACGTTCTTGTAGGCCTCGATGCCGCCGTCGGTCGCATAGCGGCCGATGCCGTAGAGGCGCTCCAGCGGTTCGGACGAGGCGTTGCCCACGATCGAATGGGCGCGCGTCCAGGCGCTCACCAGATAGTCGTACGGGTCCAGCGCATCGTAGTAGTTGGTGGCCGTGTTGACTTTCACATAGCCGTTGTAGCTTACGCTTACACGGCCTTCCTTGGCGCCCTTGGTCGTGATGAGGATAACGCCGTTGGCACCGCGCGCACCGTAGATGGCCGTCGACGAAGCGTCTTTCAGCACGTCGATCGAGGCTACCTGGTCGGCCGGCACGTCGCTGATGGTGCCCGGGATACCGTCGATGAGGATGAGCGGGTCGTTCGACTGCGAAATCGAACCGCCGCCGCGTACGCGGATCGAAACGGTAGCGTCGGGGCGGCCGTCCTGCGAGGTGACGTTCACGCCCGGCAGCTTGCCCTGCAGGGCCTGGGCCACGTTGGACACCGGTACTACGGCCACATCCTTGCCCGTCACCGAAGCCACCGAACCGGTCAGGTCCTTGCGCTTCACTGTCTGGTAACCGATTACCACGACGTCGTCCAGCGTCTGCGAATCTTCAGCCAGGATGACTTCGATCTGCGAACGCCCGTTGACCGGAATATTCTGTGTGGTATATCCGAGGAAAGAGACCGTCAGTACGGCGTCTTTCGCGTTCGGAACATTCAGCTGGAAATTTCCGTCGAGGTCTGTGCTCGTACCGAGGGTAGTGCCTTTGACAACGACGGAAGCGCCTATAACAGGCTGGCCGTCAGCGTCTTTGACGGGGCGGCGGGGGGTGTTGGGGGGGGGGGGGGGGGGCGCGGGGGGGGGGGGGGGCGGGGGGGGGGGGTGGGG
>JAIDUZ010000029.1 GCA_029059935.1 Alistipes sp. | reverse complement strand
TGCGGGCGGTGCGTTCTGGAGGGGCCCACGGCGTCCGGCTGGGTCCCGCCTCGGGTGTGGGGCGCCTAAGCGACCCCCCCCCTTGTTGTCACCGACCCCGAAATCGACGGCAGCATCATGAAGGTGCGTTTGTCGACGCTCGCACCCGAGACTGCCTACGACATCCAGGCCTACGTGTCGTTCGGCTCCGACCGCATGACCAGCCGCACGGTCTCTTCCACCACCGGTCCGGCTTCCGATACGCCCGACCCCGGACCCGGTCCTGAGCCGACTCCCGAGCCGGGAAGCTATCCCGGGTGGCCCGAACTGCCGGCCCGAGCTGCGGGTGCAGGGCTCTACTATGCGACCCACGTCTGTGCCGACTATACCTATAACGGAGTCCCCGTGACCGGTCTGCGCAACTACACCGTGTGCTACGATGCCGATACGCGTACGGCCAAGTGGTCGGCCTATCCGCTCCACGAGTGTTACCGCGACACGGTGGCGCGCTCCAATTCGTGGTCTTTCGACCCCCTTATTTCACAGTCGCTGCAGCCGGAGATAACAGGCGGCAACTACAAGATACCAGGGGTGACGCCTCCCATCTCTTATTCGCGCGGTCATCTGCTCGCATCGAGCGACCGCACGGCCACTGCGGCGATGAACAAACAGACGTTCTATGTTACCAACGTGGCGCCCCAGTGGCAGAACGGTTTCAACGGCGGTGTGTGGGAGACGCTCGAAAAGGCCTGCTGGAACAACATCTGCGCCGATACGCTTTTCATTGTTACGGGTACTTACTACGCCGACAAGAATACGACCGTGGTGGACAATGCCGCGCCGACGCCCAATACGGTGGTTGTGCCCACGAACTTCTACAAGGTGATGATCCGCTCCAAGGCCGGCAACACCGGCAAGCCGCTTTTCGAACTCGAAGCCGACGAATTGCAGTGCATCGCCTTCTGGTTCGGCAACGAGTCCTACACGGGGCGCAAGCCTGCCGAATTCATGACTACGGTGGCCGACGTCGAGCAGAAGACCGGCATGACCTTCTTCCCCAACGTACCCAACGCCACGGCGGCGGTGAAGGCTTCCGATGCGGGCACCTGGTCGTTCTGAGCCGGTCGCCGCGTTTCGAACATCTTTCTGCCATCCCGGACGATGCGAACCGTCGTCCGGGATGGTTGCAACCTATTCCGAAATGTATCCCTGGGGCGATTCGCGACGCTACAACTCCTACGCCGGCCATTTCCGCCGTCTCTTCGGCGGGCGGGTGCAGAAACTGTCGGTCGACGCTGGCTTCACCTGCCCCAACCGTGACGGTACGATAGCCCGGGGCGGGTGTACGTTCTGTGTCAACGGAGCGTTCACGCCCTCTTATTGCACCCCCTCGAAGAGTATCGCCCGGCAGATCGACGAGGGCATCGAGTTCCATGCCCGACGCTACCGCAAGGCGGCGCGCTACCTGGTCTATTTCCAGTCGTTTTCCAATACCTATGCTCCGTTGGAGCGGTTGAGAGAGCTCTATGGCGAGGCGCTGGCCCATCCGGCCGTGGCCGGCATCGTTGTGGGCACGCGTCCCGACTGCGTCGACGAAGAGAAGCTCGACTACCTTGCCGAATTGGCGCGCACGCACTATGTTGCTGTCGAATACGGCATCGAATCGACCTCCGATGCCACGCTGCGGGCCATCAACCGCGGTCACGATTTCGCCGCGGCCGAGCAGGCCGTGCGCATGACGGCTGCGCGCGGCATTCCGGTCGGGGCCCACTTCATCCTGGGGCTTCCGGGCGAGAGCGACGAAATGCTCGTCGGGCAGACCGCCCGCATCAACGCCCTGCCGCTGACGACCGTGAAGTTCCACCAGCTCCAGCTCTTCCGCGGCACGGTCATGGCCGCCCGATACGAAGCCGACCCCTCGCAGTTCCGTTTCTGGACGCTGGAGGAGTACATCGCCCTCTTCGCGGAGATGCTGCGGCGTCTGCGTCCCGACCTGGTTGTCGAGCGTTTCGCATCGGAGGCGCCGCCCCGTTACCGCTGCGGTCCCGACTGGGGTGCGGTCCGCAACGAGAAGCTCTGGGCCCTGCTCGAAAAAAGATTGGAGGAAACCGATGCGTATCAAGGGGAATTTTTTATACATTTGTAGGAATCAATTCCAATGAACTCATGAACGCATTGTCGACCAACAGACTGCTGACCCTGGTCAAGGAGTATTTCCTGATGACCGTGGGCATGTTCATCTACTCTTTCGGCTGGATCGGCTGCATCATGCCCGCCAAGGGTATGGGCGGCGGTGCGGCGGGTCTGTCGCTCGTGCTCTCGATGGCCGTAAGGCAATTGTTCGGTGTGGAAATCACCATCGGTAACATGGTCTTCATCATCAATGCCGCCCTGCTGCTGGTCGCCGGATTCATCGTGGGCTGGAAGTTCGGCATCAAGACCATCTTCTCGATTGTGATGATTACCCTCTCGATGAACTTCTGGGAGAGCGTCCTGCCGCCCGAAGGGCTCTTTTCGGGCATGGAGAACATCCTGCTGGTCATCATGGGAGGCATCCTGGCCGGTATCGGCGTGGCGATATGCTTCAAGCAGGGCGGTTCGACGGGCGGCGTCGACATCGTGGCCATGATCATCAACAAGTACCGCACGGTGCGCTACGGCAACATCGTCATGTGCTCCGATTTCCTGATTATCGGGTCGTCGCTGCTCGTAGGTTCGACGCTCAACACGGTGGTCTACGGTTACATCCTCACGGCCGTCTTCGGCTACACCGTCGACATGATCATGTCGGGCAACCAGCAGTCGAGCCAGGTTTTCATCATGAGCCGCAAATATGACGAGATTACCCATGCGATTCTTCAGGACGCCCACCGCGGCGTCACGCTGCTCGACGGCATGGGCGGCTATACGCGCGAGGAGATGAAGGTCGTGGTGGTCGTATGCCGCAAGCGCGAGACCGACAAGGTCCTCAAACTCGTGCGGTCGATCGACCCGGCGGCTTTCATGTCCATCGGCTCGGTGGCCGGCGTCTACGGCCAGGGATTCCAGGCCATTCCCAAGTTGTAGATGGAGCGTTACGCCGACATCGTGCTGCCCCTGGCGCAGCCCGCCTATACCTTTTCCGTGCCCGAAGAGCTGGGAGAGGTCGCGCCGGGCAGGGCCGTGGCGGTGCAGTTCGGCGCCCGCAAGTTCTACACCGGCATCGTCTGGCGCGTGCATGACCGCCGCCCCGATTTCAAGCGTATCAAGCCCGTTCAGCGGCTGCTCTACGAACGACCCCTCCTCACGGCCGCACAGATGACCCTGTGGGAGTGGGTCGCTTCCTACTACATGTGTTCGCTCGGCGAGGTGATGCGTGCCGCGCTGCCGTCGCTCATGAAACCCTCGGCCGACAGCTTCGAGGGTTTCGCCGACGAGGAGTTCCGGCCCCGCACGGAGACCTATTTCACGCTTGCTCCGCAGCTGCGCGATGAAGAGCGGCTGCACGAGGTGTTCGAGAAGTTGCAGCGGCGCGCCCCCCGGCAGTACGAGGCGCTGCTCGAATTGGCTTCGGCGGGTCCCGGCGGCGGTCTTCCGTCCGGCGAGGTGCCCCGGCGTCTTTTGCAGGCCGACCGGCCGGTGCTGCACGCTTTGGAACGCAAGGGTTTCATTGCCGCCGTCGAGCATGAACGCACCGTCGAGCGGGGCGAAACGCTCTTCCGCCTGCCCGAGCTCTCCGACCATCAGCGGCAGGCGCTCGACGCCCTGCGCGGGCAGTTCGCGGCCGGCAAACCGACGGCGCTGTTGCACGGCGTGACCTCGTCGGGCAAGACCGAACTCTACATCCATCTGATTGCCGAGGTGCTGGCGCGCGGCGGCGATGTCTTGCTGCTGGTGCCCGAGATAGCTCTCACGGCACAGCTTATCGAGCGCATGGAGCGCATTTTCGGCAGCCGCGTCACGCCCTATCATTCGCGCCTCACGGACCGGCAGCGCTCGGAAACCTACTTCCGGCTCAACCGCTCGCAGGGGGGCGAGTTCGTGGTGGGGGTCCGCTCGTCCATCTTTCTGCCGCTAAGCAAATTGCAGCTTGTCATCGTCGACGAGGAGCACGACGCCAGCTATAAGCAAGCCGATCCGGCGCCCCGCTACCAGGCGCGCGACTGCGCCGTGGTCATGGCGCGTATTTTCGGCGGCCGCACGCTGCTCGGGAGCGCCACGCCCTCGCTCGAAACATGGCTCAACGCCGCGGGCGGCAAGTATGGCCGTGCAACGCTCACCGAACGTTACGGCGATGCCCGGATGCCCGAAATCTTCATCTCCGACACCCTGCGCGCTGCACGCCGCGGCGAGCGCCATGCCCATTTCAACAAGTTGCTGCTGGACAAGCTGGGCGACGTGCTCGCACGGGGCGAGCAGGCCATGCTGTTCCAGAACCGCCGCGGATTCTCGCCCTACGTGGAGTGCACCGAGTGCGGCTGGACGGCCCGCTGTCCCGACTGCAACGTGACGCTCACCTACCACAAGGCCGGCGGCAAACTGGTCTGCCACTATTGCGGCCATGCGGAACCCGTGCCTGCCAAATGCCCCTCGTGCAAGGTCACCGACGTGGTGCCGATGGGTTTCGGAACGGAAAAGATAGAGGAAGAGATAGCCCGCATCTTCCCCGAGGCCCGCGTGGCGCGGCTCGACCGCGATACGGTCACTTCCGAACGCGCCTTCAACGCCATCATAGCCGGCTTCGCGCGCCGCGAGACCGACATCCTTGTAGGCACGCAGATGATAACCAAGGGCTTCGACTTCGACGGAGTGGCGCTCGTGGGCATTCTCAATGCCGACAACATGCTCAACAACCCCGATTTCCGGGCCGGCGAACGGGCTTTCCAACTGATGATGCAGGTGGCCGGGCGCGCCGGACGGCGCGGGCAGGGGGGCGAGGTGGTCATCCAGACCTCCGACCCCGGCAATCCGGTCATCAGGCAGGTCGTGGCCGGCGATTTCGAAGCCATGGCCCGCGCCCAGCTGGCCGACCGGCAGGCGTTCTTCTATCCGCCCTATGCCCGGCTGATTGCGCTGACGCTGCGCCACCGCGACCCGCAGCTGCTGCGCCGGGGAGCCGCCGAACTGGCTGCCGGGCTGCGCCGCCGTTTCGGGCGCCGGCTTATGGGGCCCCTGGTGCCCCCCGTCGACCGCATCCGCGGCGAATACCTTGCGGGGCTGCTGCTCAAAATCGAGAGCGGAGCTTCGACGGCCCGGGCCCGCGAAATCCTCACGGCCGAACTGCGGGCTTTCGCCCAGTCGCCCGAATTCAAGTCCATTGCCGTCGTTCCCAATGTCGATCCTCAGTGAATTGTTGCGCGACGTGGCGGCGCTGTTCTTTCCGCCTGTCTGCCCGGCCTGCGGCCGTCCGCTGGCGCCGGGCGAACGCACGGTCTGCACCGGATGCCGCCTTGCGGCGCCGCTGACCGGCTATTGGACGTGGCCCGACAACCCCGTGTGGCAGAAGTTCGGCGGACTTGTTCCGGTGGTGCAGGCGTCGGGATTTCTTTTCTTCGTCCGTGGCAGCGGGTGGCGGCGGCTGATCCACGGGTTCAAGTATCGCGGGGCCTGGCGCTCGGCCCGCGACATGGGCGACTGGTATGGCCGCTGTCTGGCCGAAAGCGACCTGTATGCATCGGTCGATGCGGTCGTGCCGCTGCCTCTTCATCCGTTGAAGCGGATGCTGCGCGGATACAACCAGTCGGAATACATCGCCGAGGGTATCGCTGCGCAGTTGGGCGTCGGGGTCGACGCTTCCTGCGTATATCGTCGTCGCAACACCGCCTCGCAGGCGCTGAGACCCCGGCGCGAACGTGCCGGAAACGTTGCGGGAGCTTTCGCCGTACGCCATCCCGAACGCCTGGCGGGCAAACACATCCTGCTGGTCGACGATGTCATGACTACGGGCTCCACGCTGGTCGCCTGCATCGAAGCCGTCGTGCGGGCCGTGCCCGACTGCCGTGTCAGCGTGGCCGCTCTGGCCGTTTCGCGCCGCGAACTGGGCGTGAAGGAGTAGGGCACGAAATTCTGCAATTCATAATTCACGATTCAGAATCCGCAATTTGCGATTCCGGGATAACGATTCCGAATTCACGATTTCGGACTTGCCGGAATGACATTATTCCTGTCCTTACCCCTTTGTCGGGAATCCGCTTTCCGGCCGGGCGGGTACCCTGTTTCCGGCGGGTCGCGAACGTTGGGGCCGGCCGGGCCCTGCGAGGGCGGAACAGATGCGGGGCCGATTTTTCATTCTTAATGCTTCATTATTTTATTCCCGCCTTTGATATGTCCGCCCGAATCGTTAATTTTGAACCCTTAAAAGCACACTCCGAAAAATGGCCAAGGATTTCACCCCTTCGCGTCGCAACAGCGAAGCGTTCGATGCGCTGACCGATACGGCCGGCAACGTGCCCCCGCAGGCGGTCGAGCTGGAAGAAGCGGTGCTGGGCGCCCTGATGCTCGAAAAGGACAGCATCATCGCCGTGCAGGAGTTCGTCACGCCCGAATCGTTCTACACCGAAGAACACCGCCTTATCTACAAGGCGATCGAGGAACTCTCGATGGAGCTCAAGCCCATCGACCTCTACACCGTGACCGAACGCCTCAAAGTCAAGAAGGAACTCAAGAAGATAGGCGGTGCCGCCTACCTGGCCCAGCTCACGCAGAAGGTCGGTTCGGCGGCCAACGTCGAATTCCACGCCAAAATCATCGCGCAGAAATATGTGCAGCGCGAACTGATCCGCTCGGCCACGGAGATTCAGCGCCGTTCGTACGACGAGTCGACCGACGTCACGGAGCTGATCGGATATGCCGAGGGCGAGATTTTCAAGGTCTCCGAGGGGCATGTCAAGCGCTCCGTCCAGTCGTCCAAGGATATCCTGGCCCGTGCGCTGATGCAGATCGAGGAGGCGTCGAAGAACACCAGCGCCTACAACGGTGTGCCGTCGGGCTTCGTGGCCATCGACCGCGTGACGCTCGGCTGGCAGCTCTCCGACCTGATCATCATCGCCGCCCGTCCGTCGATGGGCAAGACCGCCTTCGTGCTCTCCATGGCCCGCAACATGGCCGTCGACCACGAAGCCGGCGTGGCGTTCTTCTCGCTCGAAATGTCGGCCGTGCAGCTGATGATGCGTCTCATCATCGCCGAGACGGGGCTGAGCGGCAACGACGTGAAGTCGGGCCGCCTCTCGCCCGAGCAGTGGCGCCACCTCGAATCGGCCACCAAGCCCCTGGGTGCCGCACCGCTCTTCATCGACGACACGCCGGCCCTCTCGGTCTTCGAATTCCGCTCGAAGGCGCGGCGGCTGAAGATACACAACGACATCAGAATCATCGTCATCGACTACCTCCAACTCATGACCGGCAACCAGGACTCGAAGGGCAACCGCGAGCAGGAGGTGGCGTTCATTTCGCGTACGCTCAAGGCCATCGCCAAGGAACTGAACGTACCCATCATCGCCCTTTCGCAGCTGAGCCGCGCCACCGAGATGCGTGGCGGCTCGAAGCGTCCGCAGCTCTCCGACCTCCGCGAGTCGGGCGCCATCGAGCAGGATGCCGACATCGTGGCGTTCATCCACCGTCCGGAGTATTACGGCATCAACCAGGACGAAAACGGCATGCCCACGGCAGGCCTGGCCGAAATCATCATCGCCAAGCATCGTAACGGCGCCGTCTGCGACGTCAACCTGCGGTTCCTCAAAGAGCAGGCGCGGTTCGCCGACATGGACGACTCGATGATGCCTCCCTCGCAGGCGCTCGACAGCCAGCAGGCCTACGACGACTATGCCAGCGGCTCCAACGGGGCTCCCTCGTTTACCGGCGGGCTGGGTTCAGCGGCCGGAGGCGGCGAGTTCGACATAACGCCCCCGTCGCTCGGCGACGAGGCGCCTTTCTGATTCCCGCAGGCCTATGTTCGTGCGCACTTTTGCCGGGGCTGTGGTCGGAATCGACGCCGTGACGGTGACCGTCGAGGTCAACATCGCGGGCAGCGGCATGGGTTTGTATCTGGTCGGACTGCCCGACAACGCCGTGAAGGAGAGCGAACAGCGCATACGCGCCGCGTTCGAGAATTCGGGCGAGCGGATGACCGCCCGCAAGACCGTGGTCAACCTGGCGCCGGCCGACCTGCGCAAGGAGGGGGCCGCTTTCGACCTGCCGATTGCCGTGGGCATCCTTGCCGCCATGGAACGCGTCGCGCCGCAGAGCGTGTCCGACACCCTTTTCGTCGGCGAACTGTCGCTCGACGGTTCGGTCAAACCCGTGCGGGGCGTTTTGCCCGTAGCTGTCCGGGCGCGGCGGGAGGGTATCGGGCGTCTGGTCGTTCCGGCGGCCAATGCGGCCGAGGCGGCCGTTGTCGAGGGGCTGCGGGTTTACGGCGTCGGAAGTCTGCGCGAAGTGGTGGCTTTCTTGAACGACGAGGCGGAACTCGCGCAGACCGAAGCCCCCGTTTTCGAGGCCGCAGGGCCCGAACCGGGGCTTTACGACGAAGATTTCGCCGATGTCAAGGGGCAGCAGCATGTCAAGCGGGCGCTGGAAATCGCTGCGGCGGGCGGTCACAACGTGCTGATGGTAGGTTCGCCCGGCTCGGGCAAGACGATGCTTGCGCAACGCCTGCCCTCCGTCCTGCCGCCGCTCACGGCCGACGAAGCGCTGGAGACCACCAAGATACACTCTGTGGCCGGGCTTGCGGAGATTGCCGGACTGATGTCGCGGCGGCCGTTCCGGGCTCCGCACCACACGGTTTCGCAGGTGGCGCTCATCGGAGGCGGGCAGTCGCCCCATCCGGGCGAAGTGTCGCTGGCCCACAACGGAATACTCTTTCTCGACGAGCTGCCCGAATTCGGACGCAATGCGCTGGAGGTGCTGCGGCAGCCGCTGGAGGAGAAACGCATCACGGTGGCCCGGGCGCGTTACAGGGTGCAGTACCCGGCCAACTTCACGCTGGTGGCTGCCATGAACCCCTGCCCGTGCGGCTACTACAACCACCCTACGAAGGAATGCACCTGCTCCGCAGGGGCGGTGCACCGCTATATGGGCCGCATCTCGGGGCCGCTGCTCGACCGCATCGACATGCACATCGAAGTGACGCCCGTGCCGCCGGCCGAACTGGCCGATGCCGCGCCGGGCGAATCGAGCGCCGCGGTCCGCGAAAGGGTCTGCCGGGCCCGCGAGGTGCAGCGCCGGCGTTTCGAGGGGTGCGGCGGGGTGCACACCAACGCCATGATGAACGCGGCCATGCTGCGCGAACACTGCCGGCTCGACGCCGCGTCGGCCGCGCTGCTGGAGCAGGCCATGCAGCGGCTGTCGCTCTCGGCCCGTGCCTACGACCGCATTCTGAAGGTCGCCCGCACCATCGCCGACCTGGCGGGCCGCGAACGGATAGAGGCGGTGGATGTGGCCGAAGCGATCAACTACCGCTCGCTCGACCGCGAGAACTGGGGGAGGTGACGCACTGGATATTAAGAATGATCCGGACTGCTGCTTACGAACGCGGCGAGCGGACGTGCGTTCGGCAGACGGAGCAACGAAATCGAATTGGACCGATACGATGAAGACTAAAAAACACATCATTCTTTCCGGCGGCGGCACGGGCGGCCACATCTATCCGGCCGTGGCGGTCGCCGAGGCCCTGCAACGCCGGCTGGGCGACGGGGTCGAACTGCTCTTTGTGGGCGCCGAGGGCAAGATGGAGATGGAGAAGGTGCCCGCCCTGGGCTACCGCATCGTGGGACTGCCCATCGCCGGGCTTCAGCGCCGCCTGGAGTGGCGCAACCTGCTGGTGCCGTTCAAGGTGTGGCGCTCGATACGCCGTGCGCGCAGGGCCATCCGCGAATTCGGCGCCGATGCCGTCGTGGGATTCGGCGGCTATGCCAGCGCCCCCGTGCTGTGGGTCGCCCAGCGCATGGGCGTGCCGACGCTTATCCAGGAGCAGAACTCCTATGCCGGCGTGACGAACAAGATATTGGCCAAAGGCGCCCGGCGCATCTGCACGGCTTACGACGGGATGGAGCGCTTCTTTCCGGCCGACAAAATCGTGCTGACGGGCAATCCGCTGCGGGGCCGCTTCTCCAAGGAGGGCGCCGACCGGGCCGAGGCACTGGCGCACTACGGTTTCGAGCCCGGCAAGCAGGTGATTCTGGTGGTCGGCGGGTCGCTCGGCACCCGCTCGCTCAACGAGATGATGAAGACGTGGATATGCTCGCTCGGCGGTGCTCCGGCCCCGGTGCAGGTCATCTGGCAGACGGGCAAATACTACGAACGCGAGATGCGCGATTTTCTGGCGGCCCATCCGACGCCCGGCATCTGGCAGGGTGCCTTCATCGAACGCATGGACCTGGCCTACGCCGCGGCCGATCTCGTCGTGTCGCGGTCCGGCGCCGGCACGGTGTCGGAGCTCTGCCTGGTGGCCAAGCCGGTGCTGTTCGTTCCGTCGCCCAACGTGGCCGAGGACCATCAGACCAAGAATGCGCAGGCCCTCGTGTCGCAGGGCGCCGCCGTGCTCGTGCCCGATGCCGTGTGCCGCACCGAGGCGATGCCGCGGGCGCTGGAACTGCTCTCCGACCCCGAAGCGCTGCGCCGCATGAGCGCCAACATCGAGCGGCTGGCCAAGCCGCAGGCGGCGGAAGACATTGTGGATGAAATAGTCAAGTTGCTGTAGTCATGGAGTTTTCGAAAGTCTATTTTCTGGGCATCGGGGGCATCGGCATGAGCGCCCTGGCCCGCTATTTCCTGCACGAAGGCAAGCAGGTGGCCGGCTACGACCGCACCCCCTCGCACCTGACCGCCGAGCTGGAAGCCGAGGGTGCCGCCGTGCATTACGACGACGACATCGGCGCCATCCCCGCGCCGTTCCTCGACCCGCGCGACACGATGGTGGTCTATACCCCCGCCGTGCCGTCGGAGCACAGCGAATACCGCTACTTTGTCGACCACGGATTCACGGTCGAGAAACGCTCGCAGATGCTCGGACACCTCGCCGAGGGCAAGTATGTGATGGCCGTCGCCGGCACTCACGGCAAGACCACCACTTCGACGCTGGTGGCGTGGCTCAACCGGGCTCTCACGGGCGGAGGCTCGGCCTTTTTGGGCGGCATCTCGAAGAATTTCGGCGGCAACCTCGTCCTGGGCGGCGGCGCCCGGCTGGATGTCGAGGCCGACGAGTTCGACCGTTCGTTCCTGCGGCTTTTCCCCGACGTGGCGGTGGTCACCTCGGCCGATGCCGACCACCTCGACATCTACGGCACGCACGAAGCCGTGAAAGAGGCCTTTTCGCAGTTCATCGGGCAAATCCGGGCCGGCGGTGCGCTGGTCATCAAGCAGGGGGTCGACCTGCGGCTCGACAATCCCGGCATCCGCATCTACCGTTATGCCTACGATACGCCGTGCGACTTCTATGCCCGCAATATCCGGCTTCGGGAGGGCGGTTACTACCGGTTCGACCTCGTTACGCCCGGCGGTGCGGTGGAAGATTGCACGCTCGGCATTCCCGGTTGGATCAACATCGAGAATGCCGTGGCCGCCTGTGCCGCCGTGTGGTGCGCGTCGCAGGCCGACGGGACGGCGTTCGACGCCGGCCGGCTCCGCGAAGCGCTGGCCTCGTTCTCGGGGGTCAAGCGGCGTTTCGAATTCTATGTCAACACGCCGCGCCAGGTCTACATGGACGACTATGCCCACCATCCGCGCGAACTGGCCGCCACGCTTGCGTCGGTGCGGAAAATGTTCCCCGGCCGCAAGATCACGGCGCTCTTCCAGCCCCACCTCTACACCCGCACGCGCGACTTCTATGCCGGGTTCGCCGAGGCGCTGTCGCAGGCCGACGAAGCGGTGCTGCTGCCGATTTACCCGGCGCGCGAGGAGCCGATTCCGGGCATCGCATCCGAAATCATCGCTGAGCGCGTGACCGTGCCGTGCCGCATTGTCGAGCGCGACCGGCTGGCCGACGAGGTCGCCGCGATGGAGACCGATGTGGTCGTGAGCTTCGGCGCCGGCAACATCGACGCCTGCTGCGAGGCTCTGGCCGAGAAACTGAAAGCGAAAAGTTAGTCCGAATCCATGTCCCGAACGCTCCGATACGTGTTGCTGACCCTGCTGTGGGTGCTTGTCGGCGGCTATCTGCTCTTTGCGGCCGTCTCGGCGCGCCGCGCCCGGTCGCAGCGGCTGGTCGAACGGCTCGAAATCGAGATGGCCGACAGCACGTCGCGCGGCAGCCTGCTCACGTCGGCGCAGGTGCGCGAATGGATTGCCCGCAGCGGCGCGGCCACGATCGGCACGGCAGTTGATGCTGTCGACCTGCCGGCACTCGAAGAACTGATTGCCCGCAACGGTTTCGTGAGCAGTGCGGTCGCCTATGTCGACTATTCGGGCACGCTGCGCATTACGATAGCCCAGCGCCGGCCGCTGCTGCGGCTCCGGACCGACGGCATCGACGCCTACGTGACGGCCGACGGCTTTGTGTTCCCGGCGCCGAAAGGCTCGTCGCTCTACGTGCCGGTGGTCACGGGGCCCTATGTCCCGCCCTTTCCCAAGGGGTATGCGGGCAGCGTCAGGGAGTGCGTCGACGCCGAGATAGCCCGCATCGGGGAACGCGTGGCCGGACTTGAGCAGGAGAAGCACCCTCTCTACCAGCGCGAAATCGAGAACGACCGCCGCATCGCCCAGCTTCGCAGGCGCCGCATCAAACGGCAGTGGTGGCGTTTCGAGTCGGCGCGCGACTTCGAACGGCGCGTGGCCGAACTGCGGCAGGAGAAGGCCATCCTGCGGCGCAGCTACCGCTACGAAGCCCGCATCGTGGCCCAGGAGATAGAGGCGCTGGAGCGCAGGCAGGAAGAGCAGCGCCGCCGGCAAAAAAAGTTGGAGAAAAGCTACGAAGATTTCGCGAAACTGCTTACCTTTGTGGAGCGTGTCGAAAGCGATGCGTTCCGGAGGTCGGAAGTGGTGCAGATCGTGGCCCGCACGACCCCCGGCGGAGCCTTGGAAGTAGATCTGGTGCCGCGCAGCGGCCGCCACACGATTCGCTTCGGCCGTCTGGAGGACGAGGACCGCAAGTTCGACAACCTCGTGCGTTTCTACCGGAGCGGCCTTTCGCGCATCGGGTGGGAGGAGTTCCGCACGATAGATTTGAGATACAACGACCAGGTGGTTTGCAGGAAATAACAGATTCAAGCGTGGAAAGAAAAAACTATATCGTAGCCGTCGATCTGGGTCTGTATATTATACACATCTCCGAGCCCACGAGAGTAGG
>JAIDUZ010000028.1 GCA_029059935.1 Alistipes sp. | reverse complement strand
CGGCAAGGAGCACCGCACTGGGTGGGGGTACGGGGCAAGGGCGAGGGAGCGCGGGGATAGCCGGCCGCTCCTTTCGATTTGCGCCCGCGGCGATACGGTTGCGGCCGGCCCCGCGCCGCAGGCCGGCGAATGCCGAGCCAAGCGAGCCCGCAGGGGCGTAAGTCCGCCGATGACAACCGGCCCGGGCCGTTCCCGTCGAGCCCGGGCCCGGCTGGCACCACATAAGCCGGCTTTTCATTCGTCGTCCGGGTCTTCGATTTGCGGCCATGGTTGGGCGTCGTCGTATTCGATTGCGTCAAGCGTCGATACGTCGATGATAACTTCGTATCGTCCGGCGTACACGCATTCCATTTCCGGGTACATGGTTATGGCCATACCATCGCAGAGGCGTATCTGCGCATCTTCGATTTTCCGGTGTTTGGCCCATTCGTAGAGTTCTTTGGGTGTCATGGCGTTATTCGTGTTTAAAGGTTATGGGTTGAAATCGGGTGTAGCGTTTGTATTTGAACGGCATTTCGTCCCGGCGGAAATAGTCGTCGGGGTCGATATGCGGCGTCATGTAAAGCGTTGTTTCGAGCCCTATCTGAAAGTGTTCGATTCCGTCCGGATGGTCTTGCAGTATGCCGTTGACTACCGTAAGCGGGTGCATCTCCGTGATGATTCGCACGGTCCGATGGTCGATTGATTCGTAGCGTATGGGCCAATCGAAACACCGCGTTACCTGGTAGGGCGTAAGTTTCTTTTTGGCCACCACCTCAACGGGAGAGGGCCGGCAGATTTCGCACAGCAGATGAATGGACGGGGAAACGATGTCTGAGACATACCGGTAGCCTGGCCGGCCGTATACTCTCGTGTGGTCTTCGATATTGACCATACGCAGGTACAGCGGGCGCATGCGGCGGAGGTATCGTAGCTTCATTGCGCGGTTGAACCGTTCCGTATAGTAGCGGTGCATGGCTTCGGGGTCACCGCCAACGGTGGTCAGATGGAGGTGCGCACACTTTCCCCAGTTCTTAATAAGGTCTTCGTAATTCGTCATGGCATAATCGTATGTTAAATTCGGGTAGAGTTATCGCGTAACTGTGTTCAGTGACAGATGTAACATTTTTTAGCGTCAATACATTATCAATACAGCACAAAGGTACAATGGAATAATATTAACATTATGTTAAATAATAGTAAGGGGAAGGGGGCAGCTAAGTGAAACGAAGGATCAAGCACGCTGTTTCATATATTTATTGAGTGCTTCATACGAAAAGCCGAAACGCTCGAACGTCATTCCAGATGGTCGTACATGTAATAAAACCCATCGAAAAACCACCAATCGCCGAATAAATTGGTAACTTTGCCAATTCGCTCTCCTCTGCGGCTTCGGCCGGCCCGGGTTGGCGATTGCCTGGCGGTATTGCAGCGGGATTCGTCTTGAAACAACATCATCGCACGATGAAGATGCAACGCAAACTGGCTGAAATACCAATCGGCCGGATTATCGTAAGACGTTTATATACATTGATGTACCGACAGTGCAAGTATTCGAGTCATTCGGTCGGGGTCCAAGACTGAATACGCGGTCTCCGGCCGCGAGCTACGACGCTCGGATTCGAGATGTCATTCCTCAGACGCCGGTACATTAAAGTATATAGATAGGTATGTAATAATCCGACAGCTATCTTTTGAGACAAACGGCCGGAACATATTTTAAAACGCATCAGTGTAAAAGGGCGGCCGACGAGGACAGCAGATATTGCCGACCGGACAAAAGAACGATACTGGAATAACCAAGGAAACAAGATATATCTGAAAAGAAAGTAACCGTTATGAAATACCGAACACCGATGAACCGATTATTCATTCTCCTGCTGCTCCTTGCCGTGTCGTGCGGAGAACGACCGCGGACGAACGAAGCGACGCTGTACGTATCGATTGCCCCGCTGAAAGAGATCGTGGGCGGAATCACGGGTGGCGATTTCGAAATCGGAGTCCTGGTACCGGCCGGAGCGAGTCCGGAGACCTACGAACCGACGCCCCGGCAATTTGCTGAACTGAATCGGGCGCAACTGATTTTCAACGTGGGACTTATCGACTTCGAAACGGCCCTGCTGCAAAAAATCGAAGCCCGGGACAAAATAGTGAATCTGAGTCGCGGAATCGACCTGATAGCCGGCAGCTGCTCGCACGGGCACCACGGCAACGACTCGGCGGGACATGTGCATCATGCGCACGGAATCGACCCGCACGTCTGGACCTCGCCGAAAGCCCTGCAACGGATGGCGGCCAACGCCTACAAAGCGATACGCACGGCCTATCCCGACTCGACGAAATACGCCCGGAACTACGACCGGCTGCAGAAACAACTGCGGGAACTGGACGCGCGGACAGCCGAAAAACTGAAAGAAAGCGGAGTGAAATACGTCATCATCTACCACCCTGCCCTCACCTACTACGCCCGCGACTACGGGCTGGAGCAGGTGGCCATCGAAGGGGACGGCAAGGAACCCTCGGCGCGGCGCCTGGGCGGAATCATCCGTGACGCCCGCGAAAAAGGGATAGGCAAGATACTCTATCAGAGCCAGTTTCCGGCATCGACCGTAGAAACCGCAGCGCGCGACATCGGCGCGGAAATCGTGCGGATCGACCCGCTGCGCGAAGACGTGACGGCCAACATCGAAGAGATAACCGACCTTATAACGAACGAATGAATCTGGTAACGCTGCATAACGTAGGAGTTGCCTACGACGGCTACGAAGCGCTCCGGCATGTCGACCTGGAGATTGCCGACGACGACTTTCTGGGAGTGATAGGCCCCAACGGAGGCGGTAAAACGACCCTTGTCAAGGCGATACTGGGGACCGTGGCTCACACGGGACGCATCGACTACGCCCCGGAACTCTACCGCGGAAAAGACCGCCTGATAGGCTACATGCCCCAACAATCGGATTTCGACCGTGCATTCCCGATTTCGGTGCTGGAAGTCGTGCTGTCGGGGCTGCAAGGCAGCCGCGGATTCCTGGCGCGCTACACCGCCGGCGACCGCAAGAAAGCGCTGCGTCTGCTCGAAGAGGCGGGAATCGCCGAAGCGGCACACCACCCTATCGGCGAAGTGTCGGGCGGACAGATGCAACGGGCGCTGCTGTGCCGGGCCGTCATCTCCGAACCGCGGCTGCTGATACTGGACGAACCGGCCAACTTCGTGGACAACAAATTCGAGAACGAACTCTACCGGATGCTGCGCGAACTAAACGGACGCATGGCCATCGTGATGGTATCGCACGACATCGGCACGATTTCGAGTGTGGTGAAAGAGATCGTATGCGTCAACCGGCAGGTACACCGCCACCGCTCGAACCTGCTGACGGAGGAGCAGTTGCGCAATTACGACTGTCCGATACGCATTCTGTCGCACGGCCACGTTCCCCACACGGTGCTGGAACACCATCCGGGCGACTGCTGCTGCGACCACGAATAAAAAGCCGACCGGAGAGCAGGCCGACCGGCCGCAAAGCGACGGCGAGGGACAAAAAAGACAAGCCGGCAGAACCCAACCAGCGGGATGCGAGGTAAACGACGCCAAGCGGCGGAGAGGGACGAGACAAACAAGTCGGCAAGACGCAACAGAATGCGAACCCAACCAGCGGGATGCGAGGCAAACGACGAACCCGGCATGGCGTGAAAAGGTATGAGGCCAACGACGCAACATACCCGGACAACGACTGCCGCACGGGCAAACGATATAATGAACGACAAAAAATCCCCGTCCTTCCGGACGGGGACTTTCATTGACGGAGGGTGCACTACCCTGCCGCCGAACCTTGCTGCGACAACTACTTCTTCTCGCCGTTGATCTTGCTCAGCTGCTCGAAGAACTGCTCGAAACCGGCAACCATCTCGCTGCGCAAAGCGGCGTAGTGCTTGCGGACGAGCGACTTGTTGTGCGGCTCGGCGGGATTCATCGCCTTGGCGAACAAGGTATTGCGGAAAGCGACGGCCTCCTGCATGACAGCGAAGATCTCCTGCTCCTTGGAGGGCTGGAAACACATGGCCATATCGCAGTCGAAAACGACCTCTTCGAGACGGTAGTCGATCTCCTTTTTCAGATAACGTAAGTTAGCCATAACCGAAATTGTTTGATTTTGCTTGCACAAAGATACAAATAAGCGAGCGTAAAAACAAGTTTACTTGTATTTTGCCGAACGAAAGTATCTAAGACAAAGCCAAGGTGCGAATAATTGCAGGGAGGGGGTATTCGTTTAAAGGGGGCTCCTTGCTGTCCGGCTCACGCTTTGCGCCCCAGTTCATGCAGCAAAAAAGCCGTTCTGAAAACAAAACGGCATTGCGAACGTATCCGGCCGAAACAAATGGGCCAAACAAAAACGGAAGCCCCCGAAAAGGCTTCCGTTGGAATGGAATCCGGCGTGCGAGACTACAACGTCCGCAGTACCTCGCAGAGGAGGTCCCAGAACTTGGGGACGGTCGAGATTTCGAGCCGCTCGTCGGGCGAATGGACGCCGCGGAGCGTGGGGCCGAACGACACCATCTCCAATCCGGGGTATTTCTCCAGGAAGAGACCGCACTCCAGTCCGGCATGGATGGCCCGCACCTTGGGCTCGGCGGCGAAGAGCCGGCGATAGGCATCGGCCGTGACCTCCAACAACCGGGAATGGGGGTCGGGAGCCCAGCCGGGATAGCCGTCGGAGTGGGCGACGTCGGCACCGGCCAGCGCGAAGACCGACTCGACCATCTGCATGACGTAGGTTTTGGCACTCTCGACCGACGAACGCTGCGACGAAGTGACGACGATGCGGCCGCCCTCCTCGAACTTCACGGAAGCGAGGTTGGTGGAAGTCTCCACCAGCCCCGGCACGGCGGCCGACATGGCGATGACGCCGTTGGGCACGCCGACGAGCGAATAGACCAGCGCGAACTGCGTACGGGCGTCGAGGACCTCGTCAACCTGGGGCATCTCGTTGAGCGTGATTCTGAAATTGGGCTCGCGCAGGCGGAACTCCGATTCGAGGTCGGCGGCGAAGAGCTCGTAACGCTTGCGGAACTCCTTGGCGAAACGCTCGGGAACACCGAAGATGGCGTAGGCCTCGCGCGGAATGGCATTGCGCAGATTGCCGCCCGAAAAGTAGCTCAGACGCAGCTCGAAAGACTGCATGCCGTCCCACAACAGCCGTGCGACGGTCTTGTTGGAATTGACGCGGCCCTTGTCGATGTCGTCGCCCGAATGGCCGCCCAGAAGGTCGGAGACGTCGACGCGGAAAAACGAATAGTTCTTGGGAGCCGGCTCCATGGCATAGCGGAAAGTGGCGATGGTGTCGATGCCACCGGCGCATCCGATGAAGAGCTCGCCCTCGTCCTCGGAATCGAGATTGATGAGATATTTGCCCTGCAACATGCCCTCGCCCAACTCGAAAGCGCCGGTGAGTCCGGTCTCCTCGTCGACGGTGAAAAGAGCTTCCAGCGGACCGTGCGGGGTCTCGGGGTCGATCATCATGGCCAAAGCAGCCGCCATGCCGATGCCGCAGTCGGCACCGAGCGTAGTGCCCTCGGCCCGCACCCACTCCCCGTCGATGCGGGCGCGGATGGGGTCGTTGTCGAAGTCGAACTCGACATCGGAATTCTTCTCGCAGACCATGTCCATATGCGATTGGAGAATAACGGCGGGCCGCCCCTCGAAGCCGGGCGTGGCGGGCTTGCGCATCACGACATTGCCGACGGCATCCTTGCGATATTCGAGGTTATGCTCCTTGGCGAACTCGACCAGGAACTCGATGATCTTGCCCTCTTTCTTCGAGGGTCGCGGCACCTTCAAGATGGCGTCGAACTGCTCCCACACGCGGCGGGGCTCCAGATTGGCGATTTCGGACATACGATTCGAGATTGTTTTTGCAAAAGTAACAAATCCCGCTTAAATTACCGCATCCGGTCTCCTAAATTATTCCTGCCGCCTTCTGCTATCGACATCCTCGACCAAACGGAAGCCGAGCGTGAAATTGCGCATTTCGGCTGAAACATGGTTACGATTGGCAATGCGGCAATGCTGTCTGTCGCTGCACCAGCTTCCGCCCCGGAATACCCGCCGGTCGTCGCCTTCGCAGAAACATGGCGCTTCCGGACGCCCGTAACTCAAACTGTCATAACGATCCGCACACCATTCGTGCACGTTGCCGGACATATCATACAGACCCAATCCATTAGGCAGCAACGAACCGACCGGATGCGTCGTACTGTCGGACGTAACAATGAACCAAGCCACACTGTCGAGCATGTCAGACCCGCCGTATCGGCATTCTGCGCTGTACTTGCCACCACGGGCCGCATACTCCCATTCGGCCTCGGTAGGCAAACGGTAGGCACGTCCGGTCTCGGCATTCAGACGTTTCAAAAACAACTCGACATCATACCAGGAAACGCACTCCACGGGCAATTCATCGCCCTGGAACCATGAAAGATTCTTATTCTGCATGACCGCTTTCCACTGGGCCTGGGTAACTTCGTAACGCCCCATATAAAAATCGGCCACCCGCACTTCATGCACCGGACTTTCATCCGGGTCGGCATCATCCCCATCACTGCCCATGAGAAAAGTTCCGCCCTCGACGAACACCATATCCATTTCGTACTCGTCTGGCAAACAGCCTTGCAACAGAAATCCCGCAACCGAAGAGAAAAAAAGCAACGTTTTCGATAAGCCGAGAGCAAAGCTCGTGCAGGCACGGCTTTGCCGTGGCGAGAAAAACTCCATGACACTGAACTTTTTCATAATCCAAAAGGAGGAGATGCCGTAATCCGGCATCTCCTCGATAAAATTCCGGCCGATCAATTATCGATTACATACCGGGCAGCCCGACCGATACCATAGCCGATATCATAGGCGTCCTGCTCGCTCATGTTGGAAAACGAACCGCAAGCCGTCAACATGACTGCCGCACACAAGGCTACGCAAAAGCGCAACGAAATTTTTCTGATATTTTTCATGGCTGGAAAATTCTTAAAGATTGAAGTAGCATTTGGCCGAACCGGCATAGAACATATAGGCGTAGTCGCTCCGGTCGGACCGATATGCCTCGTGCCAGTCTCTCTGATGATAGACGCGATACCGGACCGAACCGCCGGAATAGTCCCGCTGAACCTTGCAGTTGGGAATCCGCACCTTGCTGGAACGGCCCACCTGCAAAACCGTAACGGTGGTATAGTCCTCCCAATCCGAGGCAACCGTCCGAACCGATTCCGTGCGTTCCGCATCTTTCCCGAAAGCCGCAGCCGAATAACCGGCCAGCAGACAAGCGACAATAATAACCAGTTTTTTCATGATTCAAGTTTCGTTTAATAATTTTCGGAAGGTTACGGCATTCAGTTGCATTTTTCGCCGGTGAGGGAACTAACCGTCACATTGCCAACAAACACTTGCCGATGAAAAGAGACTTGCTGCGTCCCCTCGCTGTTGGCATAAACCAACTTCGCGCCGGAAATCGGATAGCCGTTGCCGCAGGAGACCTCGTAACGGACGTTCACGTTCCTGTCCGTATCGTTCGAGAAATACAGGATGCAAACTCCCTTTTCGGCATCGGTAACGGAGACACTCACTTCGACGCTGCCGTCGGTACCCTTTACTTTGCAGGTTTTCGTACCGTCAGCGTATGCCGCAGCGCTCAACAGCAGAGCACATGCGAAAAAGAGGATTTTCTTCATTTTTTTTTCGGTTTGTTCAAATATGAAACACGATATTCGCTTGTCCGAAAATACGTCGGGTGCGCACATAAAAAAAGCGCGGACAAAACTCGATTATCGGTTCATGAGGTCTTCGACTACCTAACCACCAAATAAATGAGTAAAGCCCACGCCTGACGGCGTGAGCGTCATCGCTTTACTCTTGGTGGTCGTTTGAAAGTGTCGAAGTTTCATGAACCAGAATATAAAGCTATACGCTTTTTCCAATATGTCTACAATGTACGCACCGAGTGCGGTCTACTTCATAGGCGTGTATTTTACGATTTGCGGCAAAAATAGCACTTTTGCGTCAATCTACCAAAGATGCCCGATGCAATTCGTTGGTTGAACGAGCTTTTTTTCCTAATTTTGACAACATAAAACCGACGAACACCTATGGATTACAGAATCGGACACGGATACGATGTCCATGCGCTGGCCGACGGGCTGCGGCTGGTGCTGGGAGGAGTGGAGATTCCCCACGCGAAAGGCTTTGTGGCCCACTCGGACGGCGATGTGGCGATACATGCCGTCTGCGATGCGCTGCTGGGTGCGGCGGCCCTGGGCGACATCGGAAAACACTTCCCCGACACGTCGGCCGACTATGCGGGCATCGACTCGAAGATTCTGCTGCGCCGCGTGGCGGCGATGCTGCGCGAAAAGGGATATGAGATAGGCAATGTGGACTGCACGATACGGATGCAACGTCCGAAGCTGCGGCCCTACATCGACGCGATGCGTGCCGCGATGGCCGGTGCAATGGGTGTAGACGATGACCGGGTATCGGTCAAAGCTACGACCACAGAGCAACTCGGTTTCGAAGGCCGCGAGGAAGGAGTCTCCGTCACGGCCGTGGCGCTGATTTATAAAAAGTGAGCAGAAAAAGACGTTTATATACATGGATGTGCCGACGGTTCGAGGATTCGAATCCTTTCGGCTCTTCGGCCGAAGCCCCTCCCAAGGGAGGGGGTCCAAGACTGAATACGACGCCAAAGGCGGCGAGCTACGACGTTCGGATTCGAGATGTCATTCCTCAGACGCTGGTACATTAAAGCATATAAACAAGCAGAAATATTCACCGTTGACACTCAGTCCAGCCGCCGGTAATGGGGGTCGCCCATGCGTTTGTCCCAGAGCCAGCCGACGTAGCGCATGGTGACGCCGGGCGTGATGAGCGTGAGGACGGTTTCGCCGGTGACGGTCGAAACGGCGAACTCGGCATGGTAGGAAGCACTGCCGTCGAGAAAGTCGAACGACACGCACCAACCCCACTGCATGCGCGAAGCCCGGTAATCGCGGATCGACATCGAATCGAAGTTGAGCATCTCGACATACTGCGTGATGCCCCGCTCGGTGGGCAGGTGCACCTCAACGTGGTCGACCAGCAATCCGAAGAAGAAATAATCGGCATAGATCGAACGGATGAGTCCGCCGGGCATCTCCTGCATCGAATTGGGATAGAAGAGGTAGTTGCGCGACTGGACGATCGAATCGATATGCGCGGCGTAGACCCGGGCCCGGTAGGCCCGGCGCTCGGGACGGCTCATGTGGCGCGTCGGCTCCTCGTAGACAGCGGTATGCTCGACGAGCTGCACGGGGACCTGCTGTACGGGCACGATGGTGGTCTGCGGCACGCTGTCGGCACCGGCCCGGACGATGGCGACCTGCTGCACCGGAACGACCTGGGACTGCTGCACGGGTGGGGACGGCTGAACGTACTGCGGCGACTGCATGACCTGCATCGGCTGGACCGCCTGGGCCGACGGAACGACCCGATAGGCTGCCGCTGCGGCCTGCGGCGACGGCATGACCTGGGGCGACTGGGCGAAAACGGCACCGGCTGCAAGCAGCACGGCGCCGATCGTAAAGGCGTATTTCATGGAAATCAATAGAGTTGCGAGATGGTGCCGGTGTACTGCACGGGGTTGTACCACGGATTGGTGATGGTAAGGTTGGCACCGCCGGTACGGGAGAAAATCTCGAACGTGAAGGTGTAGTTCGATGCCGAGAAGAGCGACGTGGTGAAGGTCACCATCCAGCCCTCGTGGGTCTGCTCGGTGGTGTAGCCCTGAACGTCGGAGACGGTGTAATTGATGACCGTGGCGTAGTAAGGCGGCACATAACCCTTGATATAGGGCAGACAGATGTCGACCGTGCCGTCCCAGATGCCGACGTTGAAGGCCGGGTTGATGACCTGGCGCATGGGACCTGCCGGCTGACGCTGCATGGTCTGGGGATTGAACTGGAAGTTGCGCGAGAGGACGATGGAATCCACCATCTTCTCGTAGCTGGCGATGCGCTCGGCACGGCGCTTCTCGCGCACCTCGCGGCGCTCCTGCTTGGGCGAGAGCATCTTTTTCTGACCGATGACGGTGGCGGCCGCCACGCAGAGCAACAGTCCGCTGAGGAGAATAACTGCTTTTTTCATGGCACGTAAAGGTTTGGTTACGGCCATGAATTGCAAAATCGGTGCCGGAACCCGCAGGCAACGAAAAACCGCAGGGCTTCCGGCAACGGAGGTTCCTGCGGCGAGGTATGAGAACCGGCCCGGCAACTGTTCAGAGAAACGGGCTGCGGTTCGGCTCAGAGTAACGGTCGGCGGCTCGGGCTGCGAAAACGGACGTCCCACGCCACTTGTCGTAACGGATGACGATGGTCTCGTTGTGGTATTCCCACGAACTATACGTAAATTTCTGCAACGGAACGCTGCTGTCGTCGAACCACGCTTTCACGATGAACACGCCGTCCTTGCCGGGATTGTCGCCGCAGCGGAACTCCGCAAGACCCGTATTGCGATGGATGTCGATCGTCTCCAGACAGTTGGAGTTGCAGAACAGCTCCTCCAAGGCCTCGTTGGCGGAGACATCCAGCGAGGTCAGCCGGTTGCCGATGCAGGACAACGTCGTCAGAAGAGTGTTCCGGCTGACATCCAGCGAAGTCAGGCTGTTGGCGAAGCACGACAAGGAGAGCAGGGCCGTATTGCCGGTCACGTCCAACGTCGTCAATCGGTTGTTGCTGCAACCGAGAACGGCCAAATTCGGGCACCCGGCGATTTCCAGCGAAACCAACAGGTTGTTATCGCAGTGCAGCGTCTCCAACGCAGGATTGGCTGACAGATCGAGCTTCGTCAGCTTGTTGTTGGCGCAGTTCAACTCTTTCAATGCCGGATTGGCCGGGAACCCCAAAGCGGTCAGCCGGTTGCCGCGGCAGTTGAGCACCTCCAAGGCGGAATGTGCGGACAAATCCAGCTCCGTCAACGCGTTATAGCTGCAATCCAGCCGAATCAACGACTCGAAGAATTCGAGGCCCGCCAAGGAAGTCAATTCCACACAATCGCTGTCGGACTCCACCGAGAGGTCGATTTCGCGGATATTCTTCACCTCGCCGAACGTGATATGCGCAGCATCGGCCACATAGCCGTGCTTCTGCAACTCACGGGCGAAATCGGCATCGAAAGCCGACGTGATTTCCGTGTCGTCGTTCATGGCCTGCTGGACGACGGTCAGCCGGCACAACTCGCCGGCATAGGAAATATCGACGAAAGCCCTGCGCTCCGTCGTGGCGAAACGGCTGCCGGCAGACAAGGTCAGCAAAGCCTCTCCGGCCGCTCCGCTCGCGGGGGGGGGTAAAGTGAGCCACCCGGAAACGCCCTCTTCGTAGACGACCGTGGCCTGCCAGTCGACATTGACGACGAAAGGAACCTGCACCTCGCCGCCCTCGGCGACGATGGTATATTCTGTCGTTCCGATGGTCAGCTTCGGAGGTCCCACTCTGTCATCCAGTTTCTCCTTGCTGCAACCGACGAAAAGAGCCGCCAGGAGAAACAAACCAAAGATATTTTTCCTCGTCATCTTATTTCAGAAAATATATGGGTGCACGTCCCGGAAACGCGCACCGGGGGACAAAGGTAACGACTTTCCGCCAACAAACCAATCAGAGTCCCATCTTTTCGAGGAAGCGGCCCGTGTGGCTGCGGGGGCACCGGGCCACTTCGCGGGGCGTACCGGCAGCGACGACCTCGCCGCCGCCGACACCCCCCTCGGGGCCGATGTCGATGAGGTGGTCGGCGACCTTGACCACATCGAGGTTGTGCTCGATGACGATGACGGTATTACCGCGGTCGACGAGCTTGTTCAACACGTCGAGCAGCAGCCGGATGTCCTCGAAATGGAGCCCGGTGGTGGGTTCGTCGAGGATGTAGAGCGTGCGCCCGGTGTCGCGTTTGGAGAGCTCCGAAGCCAGCTTGATGCGCTGGCTCTCGCCGCCCGAAAGGGTCGTGCAGGGCTGCCCGAGGGTGAGATAGCCCAGCCCCACTTCTTGTATCGCGTGCAACTTCTGATGGATGGCCGGGATGTTTTCGAAGAACTCGACGGCCATGTTGACCGTCATGTTGAGCACGTCGTCGATCGACTTGCCCTTGTATTTGACTTCGAGCGTCTCGCGATTGTAACGGTGGCCGCCGCACGCCTTGCAGGTGACGTAGACGTCGGGCAGGAAATTCATCTCGATGGTCTGCACGCCGGCGCCGCGGCACTCCTCGCAGCGGCCGCCCTTGACGTTGAACGAGAAACGCCCGGCCTTGAAGCCGCGCACCTGCGCGTCGGGGGTCATCTCGAACAACTTGCGGATGTCGGTGAAGACATTGGAATAGGTCGCCGGATTGGAACGCGGCGTGCGGCCGATGGGCGACTGGTCGACGACGACGAGCTTGTCGACATGTTCGATGCCCTCGACCGAATCGTAGTCCAGCGGACGGTCGAGCGACCGGTAGAGCGCCTTGGAGAGAATGGGACGCAGGGTCTCGTTGACAAGCGTGGACTTGCCCGAACCGCTGACGCCCGTCACGCAGACGAACTTGCCCAAAGGGAACTCGACGTCGATATTTTTCAGGTTGTTGCCCCGGGCGCCTCGGATGACGATGCTCTGGCCCGAACCGGAACGCAAGGTTTCGGGAATCCCGATGCGGCGGCGGCCGGTGAGGTAATCGGCCGTGATGGAATCGGCATGCAGGATGTCGTTGTAGGTGCCGGCCGCGACGATCTGACCGCCCCGGCGTCCGGCCCTGGGTCCGACATCGACGATGAAGTCGGCGGCGCGCATCATCTCCTCGTCGTGCTCGACGACGACGACCGAATTGCCGGCATCGCGCAACTCCTCCAAACTGCGGATCAGCCGCTGGTTGTCGCGCTGGTGCAGGCCGATGGAGGGCTCGTCGAGGATGTAGAGCACATTGACGAGTTTCGACCCGATCTGCGTGGCCAGGCGGATGCGCTGGCTCTCGCCGCCCGAGAGCGACCGCGACGACCGGGCGAGGGAGAGATAGCCCAACCCTACTTCCATCAGGAAGCCGAGACGCTCGCGAATCTCCTTGACGATCTCCTGGGCGATGCGCCGCTCCTTGTCGCTGAAATGCTCCTCGATGCGCTCCATCCAGTGGGCGAACTCCTCGATGGAGAGGGCCGAAACGTCGGCGATGCTCTTGCCGCCGATGCGGAACTGCAACGCCTCGGGTTTGAGACGCGTGCCGCCGCACGCCGAACAGGTGCGGTAGACGAGGAACTGCTCGCGCCACTTGCGGCCGCGGGCCGATTCGTCGTCCTCGGTGCGGCCGATATACTCGGCGACGCCCTCCCACGAAAGGAACTGCCGCCCGCCGGACGGCGAACTGAACTCGGAGAGGTCGACGGTGAGCGGCTCGGCATCGCCGTAGAGCACGGCATGGAGGGCCGCATCGGAGAAGGTCGATACGGGGTCGTCGAGCGTGAAGTCGTAGCGCCGGCCCAACATTTCGAGCGTGGCGAAGAGCATGTTGTTATGGTACTTGCCCAACGGCTCGACAGCCCCCTCGCGCAGCGAAAGGCGCTTGTCAGGGATGATTTTGGCGATGTCGAACACGGCCTCCTCGCCCAGGCCGCTGCAATGGGGGCAGGCCCCCTTGGGCGAATTGAACGAAAAGGTATGGGGTGCAGGGTCCTCGAAGGCGACGCCGGTGGAGGGGCACATCAGGTGGCACGAATAGAAGCGCTGCTGGTCGGTGCCGTAGTCGTAGAGGGCCATGGTGCCCTTGCCCTGCCGCAGGGCCTCCCGCAGCGAAGTCATGATGCGGTCGCGCGCATCGTCGTTGACGGTGAGCCGGTCGACGACCAGGTCGATGGTGTGTATCTTGTAGCGGTCGAGACGCATGCCGGGCGATATTTCGCGTATCTCGCCGTCGATGCGGGCATGGATGTAGCCTTTCTTGGCCAACGTCTCGAAAAGTTCGCGGTAATGGCCCTTGCGGCCCTGGACGATGGGTGCGAGCAGGGCTATCTTGCGCCCGGCGAACCCCTCGAAGATCAGGTCGGCGATGCGGTCGTCGGAGTAGTGCACCATCTCCTCGCCGGTGACGGGCGAATAGGCCCGCGACGCCCGGGCGTACAACAGACGCAGGAAGTCGTTGATTTCGGTGACGGTGCCGACCGTCGAACGGGGATTCTTGTTGGTGGTCTTCTGCTCGATGGCCACCACGGGGCTGAGGCCCGTGATTTTGTCGACGTCGGGGCGCTCCATGTTCCCGACGAACTGCCGGGCGTAGGTCGAGAGGGTCTCCATGTAGCGGCGCTGCCCCTCGGCATAGATGGTGTCGAACGCCAGCGACGACTTGCCCGAACCGCTCAGTCCGGTGACGACGACCAGCTTGCGGCGGGGAATCTCCAGGTCGACATTCCTGAGATTGTGCACGCGGGCACCGAGTATTTTGATCGAATCTTCTTTCATGGACATCTATAACGTTCCGCCGCCCCGGATTATTGGCCGGAGACGCAAGGCGGAAGAGGGCAATCTATGCTTTCAGTTCGAAATCGTCGGCGTCCTGCCAGGCCGGGAACGATTCGCGGAAGGCGCGCTGCTGGTCGAGGTCGAGCGTGACGACCATCGTCCACTCGCCGCTGTCGGCCCCGGCGACGGTGCGGCCCAAAAAGTCGAGCGCCATCGAATCGCCGATGTAGACGGCGTCGGGGTCGGTGCCCACGCGGTTGACGCCGATGACGTAGCACTGGTTCTCGATGGCCCGGGCCCGCAGCAGGGCGCACCATGCGTCGCGCCGCTTGTTGTCCCACGAGGCGCAGTAGATGATGGCATCGTAGTCGCCCCGGTTGCGGCTCCAGACGGGAAAACGCAGGTCGTAGCAAATCTGCAACAGGAAGCGGAAACCCATGTACTCGACCACCACGCGCCGGCTGCCGGGCGTGTAGTCGCGCCCCTCGCCGCCGGGCCGGAAGAGGTGGCGCTTGTCGTACCACTCGGTCTCGCCCGACGGCTTGACGAAGAACATGCGGTTGCGGTAGGCGCCGTCTTCCAGAATGACGGCGCTGCCGACGATGGCCTTGCCGTAGACCGCGGCCCAGCGGCGCATGGTCGTGACGACCAGTCCGTCGGCGGGCTCGGCCACCACGGAGGGCCGCAGCTTGAATCCGGTGGCGAACATCTCGGGCAGGACCACGACATCGGCCTCGGCGGCCGCCACCACGGGCTCAATGCGTTCGAGGTTGCGGGCGGTGTGCTCCCACTCCATGTCCACCTGGCAAAGAGCTATGCGAATTTTCATAAAAGGACGTATTTGAACCTCCAAAGGTAGCGATTTTCCGCAAACGTGCAACCGCCGGAAGCGGCAAATTCGCCGGAAAGTTGCGGCGCAACGAAATAAAACGTACTTTTGCAACCTAATCCGACGAACCATGCTCAAAGCAGGACGCAACCATACGCTTACCGTCAGCCGCATATCGGACTACGGGCTCTATCTGGAAAACGGGGAACACGACGAAGTGCTGCTCCCGAACCGGTATGTCTCGCTGACCGACAAACCCGGCGATACCAAGGACGTATTCGTCTACCACGACTCGGAAGACCGCCTGGTGGCCACGACCGAAACGCCGCTGCTGCGCGTCGGAGAAGCCGGACTGCTGAAAGTGGTGGACAAGACCGTGCACGGAGCGTTTCTCGACTGGGGGCTGACGGGCAAGGACCTCTTCCTGCCCAACCGCAACCAGCAGGGCGGCATCCTGGCCGGCCACAGCTACATCGTCTACCTCTACGAAGACAGCGTGACGGGCCGCTGCGTGGCGACGAACAAACTGAAAACTTTCATCGACAACGACGAGATAACGGTGCGCCCGCGCGAAGAAGTGGAGGTGCTGGTGGCGTCGGAAAGTCCGATAGGCTACCGCGTCATCGTCAACAACCGCCACTGGGGCATGATCTACCGCAACCAGATTTTCCGCCCGGTGGCCGTCGGCGACCGGCTGCAAGGCTATGTGCGCCGCATCACGGAAGAGGGACGCATCGACGTGAGCCTCCAGCAGACGGGACTGGCGCAGGTGAAGGACTCGGCGCACACGCTGCTGGAACTGCTGCGCGAAAACGGCGGGCGCCTGCCTCTGAACGACGACAGCGACCCGGCCGAAGTGCGGCGGCTGACGGCCATGAGCAAGAAGACATTCAAACGTTCGGTCGGCATGCTGCTCAAGCAGGGCGCGGTCGAGATGGACGGAGAGGAAATCAGAATCCGCAAGTGATGGCAACGTTCAAGACAGCCGAACGCGTCTCGCGCGACGCCTCGGACAACTTCGTATTCCAACGCTCGCTGCTGGCTTATCACGCCGCCGCCGAGCGCATCGCGGGCGACGTGCTGGAAATAGGCACCGGCTCGGGCTACGGCATCGAAACGGTGGCGCCCCGGGCGGCGCGCTTCGTGACGATAGACAAACATGCACCGGCACCCGAGGTGCTGCGGTTATCGGGGAGGGGAGAATTCCGGCAGGCCACCGTACCGCCGCTTCCGTTCGCCGACGGCTCGTTCGACTGCGTGATTTCGTTCCAGGTAATCGAACATATCGAAAAGGACGAAGAGTTCGTCCGCGAGATACACCGCGTGCTGCGTCCCGGCGGCCGCTTCATCGTGACGACGCCCAACGCCCCCATGTCGCTGACGCGCAATCCGTGGCACGTGCGCGAATATACGGCCGAAGAGCTGCGGAAGCTGCTGGGAGCATTCTTTGCGGAGGTGGAGATGTTGGGCGTCTCCGGCAACGAAAAGGTAACGGCCTATTATGAACGCAACCGCCGGAGCGTGGAACGCATCGCCCGGCTGGACATCTTCGACCTCCAGCACCGGCTGCCGCGGCGCCTGCTCCAGCTGCCCTACGACATCCTGAACCGGATCAACCGCCGCAAACTGCTCAGAGACAACAACGAACTCACCACCTCGATCCGCATGGAAGACTACCGGCTGGGGCCGGTGGACGAAACGTGTTTCGACCTCTTCTGCATAGCTCGAAAATAAGCGGCACGCGGCCGAACGGACAAAGCGGGACGACGAATCGTCCCGCTTCTTTTTTGTCTGTCGGAAAAACGGCTACGCAGCCTTAATGAGCGAACGCCCCAGCCACACGAGCAGCAGGCCCAGCGTGAAACTCAACCCCACGTAGAGCCCGAAACTCAGCCAATGCCGCTGTTGGAGGAGCAGAAACATGTCGTCGGAAAACGACGAGAAGGTGGTGAAGCCGCCGCAGAAACCGGTGATGAGGAAGACATTCATCGAGGGCGAAATGACATGCGTCTTCTCGGCCAGGCCGAAGAAGATGCCGATGACGAAACTGCCGACGAGGTTGACCGTGAAAGTTCCCCACGGAAAGGCGGCGGCACCGGCGACATGGAAAAGTTTGCCGGTCAGAAAACGCAGGCAGGTGCCGATGAAGCCGCCCAAGCCCGCAATAAGCATCGCTCGAATCATAGAATCGGAAAATTTTCGACGTCCCCCGCAAATTCCGCACCAACGGCACGCACCGGGCGGCGCGCCGGACGCCGGGTGCAAAAATAGGCATAAGAAACGGTATGCCTGCCCGGCCGGCGCACTTTTTTCGCCATGAAGAAGTCCGCGGGGCACAAGAATCGGCTCCGCCCCGCAGAACGAATGGCATATTCTTTGAACTCCGAAGCCCGGACGAACCGTCGATCCCCGAGGATGACGGCGGACGCCGAACCACAAAAAACATCCAACTATGCACTTGTCACCGAAAGAGATCGACAAACTGATGCTCCTCTCGCTGGGCATGATCGCCGAACGACGCATGAAGAAGGGGCTCAAACTCAACTATCCGGAGGCCGTGGCCTACATCACCTCCACCGCACTCGAAGAGGCCCGCGCGGGCAAGACCGTCGAAGAGGTCATGACCAGCGCCGCCAGCGTGCTGCGCAAAAGCGACGTCATGGACGGCGTGGCCGACATGATCGACCTGCTGCAGGTCGAAGCCGTATTCACCGACGGCTCACGGCTGGTGAGCATCCACCACCCCATCAAGTAACCGAAAAACGCGCAACAATGGACAACACGACGAAATCAGCTCCGGCCGACACCAAGAACCGGCCGGCGAGCCTCTATCCGAACAAACCGGGCTTCAAGCCCTCGCAACAGGTCGCAGTGGGCGGCGAAATACTGGCCTCCGAACCGATCGAATACAACACCGCCCGCAAAACTGTGAAACTGGTGGTCCGCAACACGGGCGACCGCCCCATCCAGGTGGGTTCGCACTTCCACTTCTTCGAGGTGAACCGCTACCTGGAATTCGACCGCGATGCCTCGTTCGGCTGCCATCTGAACATTCCGGCGACGACGGCCATCCGTTTCGAACCGGGCGACCAGAAAGAGGTCGAGGTGGTAGCCTACGCAGGCAAACGCCGCGTCATCGGGTTCAACGGGCTGGTGATGGGATACACGGGCGACGAAGACGCCCCCACCTACTTCCCGGCCCGCATGAAAGCCGTGCGCAAGGTACGCCAGGCGGGATTCAAGGAGATCGCCGAAAAACAAGCCGAAGCGGACTACAAGCAATATGAAGCCGCCGCTGCGACGAAAAAGAACGACAACGCAAAAAAATAACAACCATGGCAACCATCTCACGGCAAGAATACAACAACCTGTTCGGCCCGACCGTAGGCGACAAGATACGCCTCGGCGACACCGACCTCTATGTGGAAATCGAAAAGGACCTGCGCGAATACGGCGACGAAGTCGTCTACGGCGGCGGCAAGACGCTGCGCGACGGCATGGGACTGGCCAACACGATGACCTCGAAGGAAGGCTCGCTCGACATCGTCATCACGAACGTGACGATCGTCGACCCCATCCTGGGCGTGGTGAAGGCCGACGTGGGCATCAAGGACGGTCTGATTGCCGGCATCGGCAAGTCGGGCAATCCCAACACCATGCACGGCGTGCATCCCGACCTGGTGACGGGTGCGGCGACCGATGCCATTTCGGGCGAGCATCTGATTCTGACGGCGGCCGGCATCGACGGACACGTGCACCTCATCTCGCCGCAGCAAGCCTACGCCTCGCTGAGCAACGGCATCACCACCCTCTTCGGCGGCGGCATCGGCCCCACCGACGGCACCAACGGCACCACCATCACCTCGGGCCGGTGGAACACCGAACGCATGCTCGAATCGCTGGAAGGAATTCCGGTGAACGTCGGCATGCTGGGCAAGGGCAACTGCTCGGCGGCCCAGTCGCTCGAAGAACAGATCGAATCGGGCGTCTGCGGTCTGAAGGTCCACGAAGACTGGGGCTCGACTCCGGCCGCCATCCGTGCGGCGCTCGACGTGGCCGACCGCTACGACGTGCAGGTGGCCATCCACACCGACACGCTCAACGAAGGCGGCTATGTGGAAGACACCATCGCCGCCATGGACGGCCGCACCATCCACACCTACCACACCGAAGGTGCGGGCGGCGGCCATGCGCCCGACCTGCTGAAAGTGGCGTCGATGCCCTACGTACTGCCCTCGTCGACCAACCCCACGCTGCCGTTCGGCATCAACTCGCAGGCCGAGCTGTTCGACATGATCATGGTGTGCCACAACCTCAATCCGAAGATTCCGTC
>JAIDUZ010000027.1 GCA_029059935.1 Alistipes sp. | reverse complement strand
GCTCAAAGAGCCGTGCGGGCCGCAGCCTCCCGGCGCGGAGGCCCGCAAGCGTGCCCCGCAGGCTGCGCCCGACTCTCTGACATAAAAGAGCAGATGCCAAGGTTGCAACCTTGCGTCCGGGGCCGCCCCGTTAAGAACGGGGATTTGTAACGTTTGCTTGCCGCAGCAGGTAGAGTCCCCAAGAATAATCAAGGTCTTCGACCTTGCGCCCGGGGCCGGCTCGCATCAAAGATGCGACCCCCGCAGCCGGCCCGGGCGAGAACGCAGGAAACAGGTTATTGCAGCATTAATTGTTCTATGCTTGTTTTCTCACAACAAGCGTCATGTTGAACGAAGTGAAACATCTGTTCAGTCGATTCGATAAGATTAGATTCTTCACTGCGTTCAGAATGACAAATCATGAATCGAACCCTCGAAAAGGATTTATTAATTCTGAATTAATCCCCCTATGGGGTCTTGACTCTGGCTGCGCCTTGGATGGGCTGCGTCTCGGTCATGTCCGAACAAGTTCGGCATAACTCTCGGCTTGCACCATCATCGCTTCCGCTCGGCAAAGCTCGAACAAGTTCGGCTCTGCCCTCGCTTAATCGCGAAGTTGTGCATTTTGAATTGTGCATTGTTTTGTTCCCCTCTCCGCAGCACCCATTCCAGCGATTGCTTCCAGCCCCTGCTACGGGCTACCGCAACGAGACGACGGGAGCCCTGGTGAACGTCGGCACGAACGGAGGCTACCGCTCGTCGTCTCCGACGTCGTCGACGGATGCCAAAGCGGGTTTTCTGGAATTCAATTCGGGCAACGTGAACCCTGTGAATTCCGGAATTCGGGCTGTGGGACGCTCCGTGCGCTGCGTCCAGCATCTGCAGGCGGCCTTTTCGACCGGGGAGGCGTATGCTGCCGGAGGTCAGGCGACCGAACAAGGAATGCCCAGCGCCTCGACGCGGGTGGCGATGGCCTGCAACTCCTCGCGCGGGACTTTTTCGAGCGTGGGGCAGGGGGTGTCGCGGTCGAGCGAATAGACCATGACCTGCCGCGGGCGGATTTCGTCGACGAGCCGCAACCAGGCGGCGACCTCCTCTTCGGTGGTATTGTCGATGGAAAATCCGTCGCATGAACCTCGCAAAAACATGGTTTGCAGAATCATGCGTCCGTCGAACTGCTTCATCTGTTCGACGACCCGGCGCACGCTGTAATCCGGATTCTGCGGGTTGTTGATGCGGCGGGCAGTGGCGTCGAACGCGGAATCGAGCTTCAGGATGTTGTTGTCGATCCGTAGCAGGGCGCGGCGGACGTCGTCGCGGTGGAGCTGGGTGGCGTTGGACAGCACGGAGACCTTGGCGGAGGGGCACAATGCGTCGCGCAGCGCCAAGGTGTCGTCGATGATGGCCTCGAACTCGGGGTGCATGGTAGGCTCGCCGTTGCCGGCGAAGGTAATGACATCGGGCGGGGTGCCGTCGGCCACCATGCGCCGCAGGGTGGTTTCGAGCAGGGAACGCACGTCGGTCCGGGCGTTGAAGCGCCGTGCGCCGGGGTGGTCGGCATTCCAACCGCATTCGCAGTAGATGCAGTCGAACGAACAGAGTTTCGATTCGGTGGGCAGGAGGTTGACGCCCAGCGACAGGCCCAGCCGCCGCGAACGGACGGGTCCGAAAATGATGTCGTGGAAGAGCGAAGTCATGGTGCGAAAATAACAATTAAAAACGAAGAAAGGAAATCCGGGAGCCAGCGCCCTGCTAAGGGCAGGGATTTACAATTGTTTTCGAATCTTGGCCTGTGGCGGCGATTAAAATTATAAAACACGCCTGTTCGGCGGGAGATGCAAAGAAATAGAAGAGGAGTATTGGGGCGGACAACATTAAAAGTTACGACTTTTATGCAGATTAACTGCGTTGTGCTTGTTTCCCTCCTCCTTGCGAGGCAAAGGCCGTGCGGCCTCTGTACTTGCTTCGTTCGTCGGTTGCCACGGGTCTACGGCCCTTGCAATGACGGGGCAGGGTTTTCGGGCCAGAGCCTGCGGGGCACGCAGTTCTTTTGCGGGCCTCCGCAGGGGGAGGCTCCGGCCCGCACGTTAAGAACGGGGTTTTATTATTTTGTGGCCTGCATGGCTAAGATGTGGGAGATGGAGAAGAGAAACAGATTCTTCGTCGCTGTGCTCCTCAGAATGACGGGGGAATGACCAAACAACCGTTCGGAATGACGCCCGACTAAGAGTCGGGGGATTTATAATATTGCAAATTGCGGATGCTTCGTTGCCCGGCTCGCGCTATGCGCGACCCCCCCCCAGCCGGGTAACGAAGAAAATGGTGCAAGATGGATATTCCGACATGTTCGGATTAACCGCCCTGCGCTTGTTGTTCTCCTTCTTGCGAGGTGGCCTGCAAGCACTCTTTGCCGTCGGCTGCCACGTTGCCGTACCCCTTGCAGTGAGAGGGGGATGAGTTCTTGATTAGATTATTATATACATTGAAGTACCAAGGATACGCAATTCGGATTTGTTCGGGCGCTCCGACCGAAGCCCCTCCCAAGGGAGGGGTTTGGGGTGGGGTCCAAAACTGGATACGCCGCCTGTGGCGGCGAGCCCCGACGTTCGGAGTTTAAATGCCATTCCTTAGACACTGGTACATCAAAGTATATAGATGGGCTTGATTATTCATTGATGCGGGTCGGACTGTTGCAGGCTTGGGTCCGGATATGGTTCGGAGGAGACGGCGAAAGGAGCACGAAGCGGCGGAAATTAAGTATAAATACGTATCGCGGTGCGACAAAAAACGGCTATCTTTGATTGACAGAATATGTTTTATTTATACTTTTGCGGTGTCGATTCCCGCATCGGACGAGAAACTCAGTAAATCTTAAATAAAGAAAAACAATGGTTGATATTTTTGCACGCCTTGAAAAGAACGCGGGCGGACCCATCGGTCAGTACATGGGTTATGCCCACGGCTACTATGCTTTCCCGAAACTGGAGGGCGAAATCGGTCCCCGCATGGTGTTCCGCGGCAAGAAGGTGCTCAACTGGAGCCTGAACAACTACCTGGGTCTGGCCAACCTGCCCGAGGTGCGCCAGGCCGACGCTGAAGGTGCCGCCAAGTTCGGCATGGCCGCCCCGATGGG
>JAIDUZ010000026.1 GCA_029059935.1 Alistipes sp. | reverse complement strand
TTTGCCGAGCGGGAGTATCTTGGGCGAAGCCAAAAAAATAAGGTAAAAGGTTAAAGTTGAAAAGTGAAAGGTGGTTTCCGGTTCTCTATTGCGAAAATACACAATGCGCTTATGTCGTTGCGAAAAGGGCACCGAGCGGAAAGGCTCTTCGGGGGCGGCTGCGGGGGTCGCACCTTTGGTGCGAGCCGCCCCCGAGGGGAAAACAAAAATTCGGGAACGTCAGCGGAAGCAACACGATGAATTCTTTTTGGACGGCGGTTCTTGACGGCGCAGTCGGGATGACTGGCAAGATTCTTCGTCGCTAAGCTCCTCAGAATGACGGTGTTTTTCCGGGTCGGGGTCAGCGGGGCATGCCCTGTTTAAGAGCCGGGTTTTGCGATTGGTTCCGAGAAATAAAGGTGAAATATAACCCATCTATATACTTTGATGTTACTGTCTAAGGAATGGCATTTAAAATCCGAATGTCGGGGCTCGCCGCCACAGGCGGCGTATTCAGTTTTGGACCCCACCCCAAACTCCTCCCTTGGGAGGGGCTTCGGTCGGAGAGCCCGAACAAATCCGAATTGCGTATCCTTGGTACATCAATGTATATAATAGTGAAATATAAAACCCTGTTCTTAACGGGGCGGGCCGAATAAATTTGGCTCCGCACTCGCCTTGCACTATCTTTGCCGGGGAGAAGAAGTTATGGAATCGCAGTTTCTGATACCTTTTCTGCTGACGCTCGGCGCCGGTCTGGCGACGGGCATAGGCAGCGCGCTGGCATTCTTCGCCAAGCGCACGAACAAACGCCTGCTGGCCTTTTCGCTGGGACTGTCGGGCGGCGTGATGGTCTATGTATCGTTCGTCGAACTTTTCGGCCAGGCCGAAGCCGCGCTCGCGGAGGTGTGGGGCGAACGCTGGGGCTCGGCCTGCACGGCGGCGGCCTTTTTCGGGGGCATTCTGCTGATCGGCGTCATCGACCGGCTGGTGCCCAAGGCCGAGAATCCCCACGAAGCGCACACCGTGGAAGAGATGGACGCCCGGCCCTGCCACCCGAAGCTCATGCGCATGGGCATCATGACAGCGCTGGCCATCGGCATCCACAACTTTCCGGAGGGCATCGCCACCTTCACCACGGCGGTCGACAACCGTACGCTCGGCGTAGCCATCGCCGTGGCCATCGCCATCCACAACATCCCGGAGGGCATCGCCGTGTCGATACCCATCTTCTATGCTACGGGCGACCGCAAGCGGGCTTTCCGCCTCTCGCTGCTGTCGGGCCTGGCCGAGCCCGTCGGCGCATTGCTCGCCTGGGCGGTGCTGATGCCCTTCATGTCGCCCGTGCTGATGGGGTGCGTGCTGGCCGGGGTGGCCGGCATCATGGTCTTCATCTCCATCGACGAGCTTCTGCCCGCCGCCCGCGAATACGGCGAGGCGCACATAGCCATCTACGGCGTGGTCGCAGGCATGGCCCTGATGGCCGTAAGTCTTATCATGTTGTCATGAATATCTTGTTTCTTCTCGTGGGTCTGGCGCTGATTCTTGCCGGCGCCCATTTCCTGACCGACGGTGCGGCGGCCCTCGCCCAGCGTTTCCGTGTGCCCGAATTCATCGTCGGACTTACCGTGGTGGCCATAGGCACTTCGATGCCCGAACTGGTCGTCTCGGTGCTTTCGGCCCTGGGCGGGCAGAGCGACATGGCCGTCGGCAACGTCGTCGGCTCGAACCTTTTCAATGTCTTCGTCATCCTCGGCGTCTGCGCCCTGATTCGTCCGCTGGCCCTCTCCGGCGAAAACATCCGGCGCGACATACCCGTCGGGCTGGCCGCATCGGTGCTCTTCTTCGTCTTCGCGTCGGACAAGCTGCTGCACCTCGGCGCCGTCGACCGCATCGGACGGGCCGAGGGCATCGTCATGCTGCTGCTCTACGCTGCCTTTCTGTGGTACAGCGTCCGCGCCGCCGGGCGCCGGGGCGCGCCGAAAACCGCGGACTCCCGGCCGCCGAAACCATGGTGGCTCATGCTGGGGCTTATCGCGGCGGGGCTCGCGGGGCTGGTTTACGGCGGCGACCTTTTCCTGCATCACGCCACGGTCATCGCCCGCAAGTTAGGCGTCAGCGAATCGGTCATCGCCATCACGCTGGTGGCCGGCGGCACGTCGCTGCCCGAGCTGGCGGCGTCGGTCGTCTCGCTCGCGAAGGGAAAGGCCGGGCTGGCGCTGGGCAACGTGCTGGGCTCCAATGTGGCCAACATCCTGCTGATTCTGGGTGTCAGCGCCACGATCCGTCCGCTCACGATGGGCGGCATCACCACCCTCGACATGGCGATGGTGGTGCTCAGCTCGTTTCTGCTGTTTGTCGCAGCCTTCACATTCCGGCGCAAGGCGGTCGACCGGTGGGAGGGGGCGATTTTTCTGGCGATTTACGTTGCCTACATCCGGTATTTGGTCAGATAACGATCGAGCAGACGCGGGACGGCATAGTCGCCCAGCGATTCGGTGGCGACGGCCAGCCGTTCGGCCGCCGGAGTCAGCGTCGGAGTCACGATGCGGTGGACGACGGCATGGATGGTGCGGTGCGACAGCTGGTGGCGCGGCATGGCCGTGCTGCGCATCAAGTGCCACGGGGCATCGCCCAGGAGCTCGCGGAAGCGGGGCAGGGCGGCGAGCTCTGCAAAGTCGGCGGGGCCGGAGCTTTCGAGCAGCGGGAATTCGTAGAGTCCCTGCCAGATGTCGCGCCCCTCGCGGCGGCAGAGCAGCGTGCGGTCGCCGCAGGTGATGTGGAGATAGTCGAACCAGCGGTCGCTCACCTTGGTCCGGCCCTGCTTGACGGGGCGCGCGGTCACGGTGCCGGCTGCCAGCGCGGCACAGCATTCGGCCAGCGGACACTCCTCGCAGCGGGGCTGCGCCGGGGTGCATTGCAGCGCCCCGAAATCCATGATTGCCTGGTTGTAGGTCCCCGGATGCGCCGGGTCCAACTGCGACTGCGCAAGTTCCAGGAAAGTCTTGCGGCCCGCTGTGGTGTCGATGGGCGTCCCGATGTCGAAGATGCGCGACAGCACGCGGTAGACGTTGCCGTCGAGTACGGCGCAGGGGGCATCGAAAGCTGCCGAGCAGACGGCCGCAGCGGTGTAGCCGCCCACGCCGGGCAGCGAACGCACCGCGTCCGGAGTCTCCGGGAATTTGCCGCCGAACGCTTGGATTATCTTCTTGGCCGCCGCATGGAGGTTGCGCGCGCGGCTGTAATAGCCGAGTCCCTGCCACATTTTGAGCACCTCGTCCTCCGAGGCGGCGGCCAGCGCCGCAACGTCGGGCCAGCGTTCCGTGAAGCGCAGATAGTAGTCCATGCCCTGGGCCACGCGCGTCTGTTGGAGAATCACCTCCGAGAGCCAGATGCGGTAGGGGTCGCGCGTGCGGCGCCACGGCAGGTCGCGGCCGCGGCGGGCGTACCATTCCAGCAGCAGGGGTGCGATGCGGCTCATCGGGTGCGGGGGCGGATTTTGCGGAAAGGCAGCTTCATCACCCCGAAGAAAGCTTCGCCGAAGATGCCGCCGCTCATCTTGGAGGTGCCCTCTCGGCGGTCGACGAAGACGATGGACTCCTCGCGCAGTGCGAGACCCAGGCGCCAGGCCGTGTATTTCATCTCGATCTGGAAGCCGTAGCCCTTCATGCGGATGCGGCCGAGATCGATGGTTTCCAGCGCGCGGCGCGAATAGCAGACGAAGCCGGCCGTGGCGTCGCAGACGGGCATGCGGGTGACCCAGCGCACGTATTTCGAGGCGAAGTAGGACATCAGCAGCCGCGACATGGGCCAGTTGACGACGTTGACGCCCCGCACGTAGCGCGAACCGACGACGACGTCGGCCCCTGCGGCCGCGGCGCCGAACAGCCGCGGCAGGTCGTCGGGGTTGTGCGAGAAGTCGCAGTCCATTTCGCACATGCAGTCGAAACCGTGCTCCAACCCCCAGCGGAAGCCCGTGAGATAGGCCGTGCCGAGTCCCAGCTTGCCGCTCCGCTCGATGAGGTGGAGGCGGTCGGGATACTGCTGCTGCCGCTCTCGGACGATGGCGGCCGTGCCGTCGGGCGAACCGTCGTCGATGATGAGCACGTCGCAGGGCTCGGGCAGCGAGAAGACCTTGTCGATCATGGCTGCGACGTTCTCCTTTTCGTTGTAGGTGGGGATGATGACCAGTCTGCGCATGGTTGCGGAGGATTATTGTTTGCGGCGCTTCAGCGCCCGGGCGACGGCCTTGTCGTCGGGGCTCACGCGGTACGATTCGATGATTTTCTGCAAGGCTTTGTTATAGGTCCGGTCGTCCAGGGGGCACTCCTGCTCCAGCCAGCGGAGCGTCTGCCCGGGGAACTTCGCGAAGCAGACCGAGACGGCCCACGCCACGCCCATGCGGGCGTAGTAGCCTTCGTGACGGACGGCGCCGAAAGTTTCCAGCAGGCGGTCGAGGTGTTCTTCGTCGACGAAGTTCCCCAGCGCCATCACCACTGCGAAACGGACCTCGTATTCGGCTTCCGAGCGAAAATAGGGTTGGATGAACTCCCACATCGGTTCGCGCTCGGCGGCTTCGAGCCGCCAGCAGAAGCAGTCGCACACGGCCCAGTTGTCTATGGAGGGCACGAAACGTGCCACGTGGCGCAGTTTCTCTTCGGGCATGCAGCGGGCATAGCCGATGACCAGCCCCCGGAGCATGCGTTCCTCGAAATATTCGTCGTCGGCCGCGGCGAGCCATGCGCGCCACTCGCCGCGGCCGATTTCCCGGGCGATGGCCCGCAGCTGCGGCAGGCGCACGCCGATCATCTTGCCGGCGCCGGGCGTGAGCGATGCGCTGAAGTCGCGGTAGCGGGGATCGGCTAGGCCGAAGAGCTGTTCGCGCAGGGTGGTTTCCATGTTACAAATGTAGCTTTTTTTGCCGGATGAACAAAAAAAGGTATATCTTTGCGATTCGTAAAGTGCAGCGGAAACACTGCCGAAAACCTGAATTCAGATGAAGAAATTCGTCCGCATTGCGGTTGCGGTCATCGCCGTGCTGCTGGCCGTGGCCATTGTGGCGCCCATGGCGCTGCGGGGCAAGATTGCAGCGATCGTCAAGCATGAAGCCAACGAATTGTTGCAGGCCCGGCTCGATTTCGAAGACCTCGACATCAGCCTGCTGCGCCACCTGCCCCATGCGTCGCTGGAAATCAAGGGGCTGACGCTCGTGGGCACCGGTCGTTTCGAGGGCGACACGATCGTGGCCGCCGAGCGCATCTCGGTGGTTGTCGACCTCTTCTCGCTCTTCGGCGACGAGGGCTTCGAAGTGACCAAAATCATCCTCTCGGCACCCGAACTCCACGCCCGCAAGCTGGCCGACGGCGCTGTGAACTGGGATGTCATGAAACCCGCGGAGGAGACTCCCGGCGAGGAAGAGGAGGAGCCGTCGGAACCCTCGGCGTTCCGGCTGCGCATCCGCGACTTCCGCATCTCCGACGCCGTCATCCGCTACGAGGACGACTCCACGCGCATGCGTTTCTCCACGGAGCCCCTGTCCCTGCGCCTGCGCGGCGACATGTCGGCCGACCGGACCGACCTGGCGCTGAAGCTCGATGCCGCGCAGATACGGCTCGTCTCGGGCGGCGTGCCGCTGCTGAGCGGTGCCGAAGCCGAAATCGAAGCCGTCATCGCCGCCGACCTGGAGAACAACCGCTTCACCTTCACCGACAATACGTTCCGCCTGAACGCCATCGTGCTGTCGCTCGACGGCTGGGCCCAGCTCAAGGAGAACGGTGCCGTGGCCATGGACATCTCGGCCGGTTGCGGCAAGGTGCTTTTCAAGGACGTGCTGTCGCTCATTCCGGCATTCTATACCAAGGAGTTCCGCAACCTCTCGGCTTCGGGCGAACTTTCGCTCTCCGTGTGGGCCCGGGGCGAACTGGCCGGCTCGCAGCTTCCCGCTTTCGGCGTGAACGGCGAGGTGCACCGCGGCAGTTTCCAGTATTCGTCGCTGCCGAAGGCCGTGACCGACATCGAAATCGTGGCCGGAGTCTCCAACCCGGGCGGTACGATGGACCGCACGGTCATCGACCTGTCGCAATGCTCGCTCTGCATGGCCGGCAATTCGCTTGCCGCGACGTTCCATGCCACCAACCTGGTGAGCGATCCTTCGTTCCGCGCGTCGGCCGTCGGCAAGGTCGACCTGGGGGCCGTGCGCGAGGTCTATCCGCTGGACAAGGACGTCGACCTGGGCGGCATCATCACGGCCGACCTCAAGGTCTCGGGCCGCCTGTCCGACGTCGAGAAACAGCGTTACGAACGTATGGCCGCGTCGGGCACCTTCGTCGTCGAACAACTCGGTCTGGCGGTGCCCAACCTTCCGGCCGTGCATCTCAGACGTGCCGCGGCGACCGTCACGCCGCGCGCCATGACGCTGGGCGAACTGGGCGTCACGGTGGGGCGCAGCGACCTTGCGGCCAAGGGGCAGCTGACCGGCTACCTGGGCTATCTGCTGCGCGGCGACAAGCTGGCGGGCCGGCTCTACGTGAAGTCCGAACTGCTCGACCTGAACGAAATCATGGCGGCGCTGCCCGCTTCGGAGGAGGGCGAAGCCCCGGCCCGGGAGGAGGAATCCGGACCGATGCAGGCCATCGAAGTGCCCAAGAACCTCGAACTCTCGCTCAGTACCGACCTGCACAAGATTCTCTTCAACAAGATGACCATCGGGGACCTCTCCGGCGAAATGCGGGTGGCCGGCGGCGCCCTCTCGCTCGACCGGCTTGCCATGGGGCTCTTCGGCGGCAAGGCCTCGGCGTCGGGCAGCTACTCCACGGCGGCCGATGCGTCGCGTCCGGCGCTGAAACTCGCGCTGTCGCTGGCGGGAGCCTCGTTCGCGCAGACGTTCGACGAACTGGAAATGGTGCAACAGCTGGTGCCCCTCTTCGCGAAGACCGGCGGCGACTACTCGCTCTCGCTCGACCTGTCGGCCCGGCTCGATTCGACCATGTCGCCCGACCTGCAGTCGGTCGATGCCACGGGCGAAATCAAATCGGCCAACATCCGAGTGCAGAACATCGCGGCTTTCGATGCGCTGGCCAAGGCGCTGAACAACGACAAGCTGCGCACCATCGAAGCCAAGGACGTGGCCGTCCGTTTCGCTATCCGCGACGGGCGCGTCATAACGCAGCCGTTCGACCTGAAGCTGGCCGGCACCGACGTCACGCTGTCGGGCTCCACGGGGCTCGACCAGACCATCGACTATGCGGCCAAGGTCTCCATGCCGGCATCGGCGACGGGAGGCGTGCTGGAGACGCTGAACGTCAAGATAGGCGGCACGTTCTCTTCGCCCAAAATCACCTTGGGCGTCAAGGAAGCAGCGGAGGAAGCCGTGAAGAACATCGTCGACCAACAGATACAGAAACTCACCGGCAGCGAATCGCTGGCCGCCGAGGTCGACAAGCAGAAAGAGAATCTGCGGGCCGAAATCGAGAAGCAAGCCGAAAACCTGCGCGCTCAGGCCCGGGCAGCGGGCGAAAAACTTGTCTCTGCGGCGCAGACCCAGCGCGACAAACTGGTGGAGGAAGCTGCCAAGAAAGGCGCTTTGGCCAAGCTGGCAGCCGAAAAGGCGGGCGACAAACTGGTCTCCGAAGCGGAGAAACAGGCCGCCAATCTTTCTGCCGAGGCCGAAGCCCAAATTACCAAGCTCAACGAGAAACTTTCGGCGCAGAACGAATAGAACGGCATGCCGATACGCGCATATGGAAGCAGGAGCCTTTCGGGGCTCCTGCTTTTTCGTTGGATGGTTGTCGTGCCAAAGTGCGGGTCGCTTTTCGTTTGCCTTTGCGCCCGACTTACACTATCTTCGCCCCGGCAACTTCACTACGCCCGGAGTGACCGAGGTTACGGCTTCGGTCAGAGAGGTTGGTAGATTCAGCAATCCGCTACTCTTCGTTTGCCGCTTTTCGTTCCGGCGAAAAGCGGCGCAAAAGCCTCTCCTTCCGACTGTCTTCGCCTGCTACGGAGGGCCTAACGCTGCTCCGGGCGCCTATTCGCGGGTTTGTAAACAAACCGGCCCCTGCGCTGACGCTTTTAGTCCCTCCTCCGCTGACGGCTCAGACATCGGGGCGGAATTATTTTATAATTCTGATAAGGAGAGAAGAGCAGCTGACTATTCCAGTCTGCCGCAGAGCCGAGAACAATTCAAAATGCAAAATTCAGAATTAAAAATTACTTTTCTGTCGGGTCGTTCGCCCAAGGTTGGTTGAAAAGGGTCGCAGCCTGCGGGGCACGCTTGCGGGCCTCCGCTGCGGGAGGCTGCGGCCCGCATGGCTCTTCGAGCCGCCCGCACAGAAAAGGATTAATTGTGAATTAATCCCCCTATGGGGTCTTGACTTCGCTCTTGCTCGGCAAAGCTCGAACAAGTTCGGCTCTGCCCTCACTTAATCGCGAAGTTGTGAATTTTGCATTTTGAATTGTTTCCCTCTCTGCGTCATTCCCCCGAGCGATTGCTCTGAGCTCCTGCTGCGGGCTACCGCAACACATGGACGGGAGTCTTGACGGGTGTCGGCGGGGAGGCCAGCTGCTGGTCTTCTTCGTCTGCGGAAGTCGGCAGCTGCTATGCTTCTTTCCTGCGCACCGTTTCGGATTCGGTCGACCCGTCGCACGAGCACAACCGCAGCTGGTCTTTCCCCGTGCGCTGCGTCCAGCATCTGCCGGAGTTGCCTTTTGTCGCGGAGTCCGGCATGTGCCGGGCCGGATGTTTCCGATTTTCGTTTTTATGCACTATGTTTGCAGTCCGGACCGCAATCTGTATCGTAGCATGCACGCAACGACTGCACATACCGCCGCTCCCTGCGACGGCCTGCCCATGCCGCGCCGGCTGGGCGCCATTGCGGCCGTGGCTTTCGGCGTGGGGCTGTCGGTGCTGGACGGCGCCGTCGCCAACGTCGCTCTGCCCACCATGGGGCAGGAGCTGCACATCGCGTCGGCCGATTCGATCTGGATTGTCAACGCCTATCAGCTGGCCATCGTGATGACGGTTCTGCCCTTCGCCGCCCTGGGCGAAACGATCGGTTACCGCCGGATTTATGTCGGCGGCCTCGCTCTCTTCACCTTGGCGTCGGGCGGCTGTGCCCTGGCCGGTTCGTTCGCCGCACTGGTCGCCGCGCGCGTGTTGCAGGGCATCGGTGCCGCTGCCGTCACGTCGGTCAACACCACGCTTGTCCGTTTCATCTATCCCCGGGTGCAGCTGGGGCGCGGCATGGGCATCAACGCCACGGTCGTGGCCGTTTCGTCGGTGGCCGGTCCGGCACTCGCCGCCGCCATCCTCTCCGTGGGCCGGTGGCCGTGGCTCTTCGCCGTCAACCTGCCCGTCGGATGCGTCGCCGTGTGGCTCGGCACCCGTTTCCTGCCCCGCAATCCGGTGCAGGCGGTCGGCCACAAACCCCGCTGGCGCGACATGGCGATGAACGCCCTGACGTTCGGTCTGCTGATGGCCTCGGTCGAGGGTTGTTCGCACGGGGTCGACGGACGGCTGCTCGCGGGCGGTGCGGCGGCCCTGCTGGTCGTGGGTTTCTTCTTCGTGCGCAGCCAGCTGCACGACCCCAAGCCGCTGCTGCCGCTCGACCTGCTGCGGATTCCCATCTTCTCGGTCTCGGTGCTCACGTCGGTCTGTTCCTATCTGGCGCAGATGCTTTCGATGGTGGCGCTGCCTTTCTACCTCCAGCATGCGTTCGGCTACGACGATGTCGCGACCGGACTGCTGCTCACGGCCTGGCCCGCCGTCATCATGGTGGCGGCGCCCGCGGCCGGCATGCTCGTGGGGCGCATCCATGCCGGAGCGCTCGGCGGCACGGGCCTTGCGGCGATGGCCGCGGGACTGGCGGCTCTGGCGTGGCTGCCCGAAGCCCCGACGACGTTCGACATCGTATGGCGTCTGGCGCTCGGAGGCCTGGGGTTCGCGCTTTTCCAGTCGCCCAACAACAGCATCCTGATTGCTTCGGCGCCGCCCGAGCGGAGCGGTTCGGCCAGCGGCATGCTGGCCACGGCGCGGCTGACGGGACAGACCGTCGGCGCAGCCCTGATGGCGCTGCTGTTCCACCTGCTGCCCGACCATGCGCCCCGCACGGCGCTCGGGCTGGCCGGACTGGCGGCGCTGGCCGGTTCGGCCGTCAGTTTCGTGCGCCTGCGTCTGCCGCTTCCCGAGGCGTTGGTGCGCCCAAAAAAATGCGATTCATGAAGCGATTGATTCATATCCTGTTCCTTGCCGCAGCTGCGGTGGCGGCGTTGCCCGCATCGGGGCAGCCGCACGAGTTCGTCCGTCCGCCCTATCTTCGGCTCGGCGACACGGTGGGGCTGGTGGCGCCGGCGGGGCGCCTGCCGGTGCCGGCCGATTCGACGCGCATCCGCGAACTCTTCGCTTCGTGGGGGCTCCATGCGAAGTTTTCGCCCCACAGCTACGATGCTTCGGAGCCCTACCTTTCGGCGCCCGACGCCGAAAGGGCCGCCGACCTTCAACAGATGATAGACGATCCGTCGGTCCGGGCGGTCATCGCATGCCGCGGCGGCTACGGCTCGGTGCGTCTGCTCTCCCGGCTGCGGTTGGAGGAGCTGCGCTGGAATCCCAAGTGGCTGGTGGGGTTCAGCGACATCACCACGCTCCACCTGGCTCTGGCGCATGTCGGGGTGGAGAGCATCCACGGACCCATGCCGGGGTCGTCGCTCTTCTGGGAAGAGGAGGAGTCGATCGAATCGCTGCGGCGGGCGCTTTTCGGGCTGGCCGGGCGTTTCGACGTGCCGCCCCACGCATCGAACATCCGCGGCTCGGCGTCGGGACGTCTGGTCGGCGGCAACCTCACGGTGATTTGCGCCGCGTGCGGCACGCCCGACGACATCTATTCCGAAGAACCGACGATTCTCTTCATCGAGGAGGTCAACGAACATGTCTACCGCGTCGACCGCATGCTCCAGCAGCTGCTGCACAGCGGGGCGCTGAGCAACGTGCAGGCCGTCGTGGTGGGCGATTTCACGCGCATGGCGGGCGTCGAGCAGTTCGGGTCCGATGCCTACGGCGTGGTTGCCGAGGCGCTGGCGCCGCTGGGCATTCCGGTGCTTTTCGGATTTCCGGCGGGTCACGACCGGCTCAACATGGCCATTTACCTGGGCCGCCGCGCCCGGGTGACGGTCGGCGAGCGGGGCGCGAGTCTGGAGTTTGCGGACTGAATGCCGCGCTGCAACGGCCGTTGCGACAGAGAAAGGCGGCGGCTGTCCATCTGCTTATCCAAAAAAGTTTTTTTTGCGGCTCCCGGAGCCGCACGGGCCGCAGTCTCTCCCGAATAAGGGGTGTTTTTGCGGATAAGCACTATTTTTTATTACTTTTGCATCGAACTAACCGATCCGACCCGATGAATCTATCCGCTGAACATGTCGAGCGTCTGCGCGGGCTGCTGAGCCGCGCCGGGCAGCGCATCGTGATCGTCTCCCACACCAACCCCGACGGCGATGCCGTGGGTTCGTCGCTGGCTTGGGCCGAGATGCTGCGCGGCATGGGGCACAGCGTCGTGTGCGTGGTGCCCAACAAATATCCCTACTTCCTCGACTGGATGCCGGGCATCGGCGAGGTGGTGATTTTCAAGAACGACACCGAAGGGCGCGCCGTGCGGGCCGTGGCCGACGCCGACCTGATTTTCTGTCTGGACTTCAATTCGCTCTCGCGCCTGGAGATTCTGAGCGACACCATCGCTGCCAACACCACGGCGCGGCGCGTGCTCATCGACCACCATCTGTCGCCCGACGAGGGCTTCGACGTGGTGTTCTCCCATCCCGAGGCGTCGAGCACGTGCTATGTGGTCTACCGGCTGATCGAGGCGCTCTCCGGCACCGCGGTCATCACGCGGCCGATGGCCGAGGCGCTCTATGTGGGCATGATGACCGACACGGGCAACTTCGCTTTTTCGTCGCTCACGCCGGGACTCTTCCGTGCCGTGGCCGTGCTGGTGGAGTGCGGCATCCACATTCCGACGCTCTACAACAACGTTTACAACGCTTACACCGAGGGTCGTGCACGGTTGTTCGGCTATGCCATCAACCGCAAGATGCAAATCATCGAGGACGGGACGGTGGCCTACATGTCGCTGATGGAACACGAGATGCGGCGCTTCCGCTTCCAGCAGGGCGACAGCGAGGGTTTCGTCAACTATGCGCTGACCATCAAGAAGATGAAGATGTCGGCCATGTTCCTGGCCCACCGCAAGTTCATCCGTGTGTCGCTGCGTTCGCGCGGCGATGTCGACGTCAATCTCTTCGCCCGCCGGTATTTCGACGGCGGCGGCCACAAGAACGCTGCCGGCGGCAAGTCGTTCGTGTCGATGGAGGAGACCATCGCCCATTTCGTGCGTTCGGTGCGCGAATTCGCCGAGGAAGGCCATCTGGGGGAAGTGAAAGGTGAGAAGTAAAAGGCGGCCTTGGCGCTGCGAGGGTGTAGAGACGAGCGTCGAGGACGGCACTATCCGGTTCGGTGTTGCAATTACGGCTCGAAGAGCCGTGCGGGCCGCAGCCTCCCCCGGCGGAGGCCCGCAAGCGTGCTCCGCAGGCTGCGGCAGTAAGGTATATAATTCTCCGGCTTATGAATTTCGAATCGAACGGCTTTTGGCATAGAATTCTTTTTGCGGCGCTCTTCGCGGCGTCGTTCTTCCTGTCGCCTGCGGCGGCGCTTTTTCTGGGCATTCTGCTGGCCCTCACGCTGGGCAATCCCTATGCCCAGCTGAGCAAGAGCATCTCCAAGAAGTTGTTGCAGTATTGCGTCGTGGGTCTCGGCTTCGGCATGAACTTCCACGCTTCGCTCGCCGCAGGGCGCGACGGCATGTTGTTCACGATTGTCTCGGTGACGGTCGTCATGTTCGCCGGCGTTCTGCTGGGGCGCGTGCTGAAGGTCGGCCGCAAGGGGGCCTACCTGATTTCGGCCGGCACGGCCATCTGCGGCGGCAGCGCCATCGCCGCCGTGGCTCCGGTGATCGATGCCGACGAGAACGAAACGTCGCTCTCGCTGGCCACGATCTTCGTGCTGAACGCCGCGGCGCTCTTCCTCTTCCCGACGGTGGGACGCTGGATAGGCCTTTCGCAGACCGAGTTCGGCACCTGGGCCGCCATCGCCATCCACGACACGTCGTCGGTCGTGGGCGCCGGTGCCGCCTACGGGCCTGAGGCGCTGCTCGTGGCCACGACCGTCAAGCTCACGCGGGCGCTGTGGATCATTCCGCTGTCGCTCTTCTCGATGGTCGTCTTCCGGCAGAAAGGCGTGAAGGTCCGCATTCCGTGGTTCATCGGATGGTTCGTCGTCGCCATGCTCGTCAACACCTATTTCGAGTTGCCGCCGATGCTCACGCGCGCCATCGCATGGCTGTCGCACGCCGGACTCTCGGCCACGCTCTTTCTGATCGGCGGCGGGCTTTCGCTCGGCGTCATCCGCACGGTGGGTGTCAGGCCGCTGGTGCTCGGCGTGGTGCTGTGGGCGTTGATTTCGGTGCTGTCGCTCGGGGTCATCCTGGTCGTGTGACGGAGCGTCGGGGGCAAGGGATGCATGATGTGTGGGGTCCGCGAAAAAAAACGCGGACCCCGCTGTTTTTGGCCGGGCGGCAGGGGCCTTTTCTCCGGCCGCGGGCGCTGCGGTGAGGATTTTCTCTTTTTGTCGACAAATTGTTGATTAAAATCGGGGGCTTCCGTTGTCTTGTGCGACGGATATTTCCTACTTTTGTTCCGTGCAAGGTTCTCCGCCGGCGGCTGCCGGCCCGGGATCAAAAGGGAACGCCTGTGCGAATCAGGGACTATGCCCGTAGCTGTGAGTTCCGTTGTGCTCTGCGCACTCTTTGGCCACTGCCCCGCCGGGCGGGAAGGCGTGCAGAGGGAACGAGTCAGAAGACCTGCCTTGCCGGAACCGATCCGTATCTTCGGGGTCATAGGAGACGGTCGAAGAAATTATTACAACTTTTTTAGATGCGATATTCTTATTTCGAATCAGAAATAAGAATAATTCCGCCCCGATGTCTGAGCCGTTAGCGGAGGAGGGACTAAAAGCGTGAGCGCAGGGGCCGGTTTGTTTACAAACCCGCGAATAGGCGCCCGAAGCAGCGTTAGGACCTCCGTAGCAGGCGAAGACAGTCGGAAGGAGAGGTTTTTCCGCCGCTTTTTGCCGGTACAAAAAGCGGCAAATAACAATTCGAACGATTGTAAATTGTATTAGAAGCATATGGGTATTTCGGAACTTACCATCATCAAGCGCGACGGCAAACGCGAGGCGTTTTCGGTCGAGAAAATCAAACGGGCCGTGAGCAAGGCCTTTCTGGCCGCGGGCGGCTACGCCACGGACGACGATCTCACGTCGGTGCTGAGCCGCGTGCGCGTTTCGGACGGCATGTCGGTCGAGGAGATTCAGAACCAGGTGGAGGTGGCCCTGATGGCCGAGCGTTACTTCGCCGTGGCCAAGAGCTACATTCTCTACCGTCAGAAGCACTCCGAGGACCGCGAGACGCGTGAGAAACTCGACTTCCTGACCTCCTACTGCGATGCGTCGAATCCGGCCACGGGTTCGAAGTACGACGCCAACGCCAACGTCGAGAACAAGAACATCGCCACCTTGATAGGCGAACTTCCGAAGCAGAACTTCATCCGTCTGAACCGGCGTCTGCTGACCGACCGCATCAAGGAGATGTACGGCAAGGAGCTTTCGGACCGCTATCTCTACCTGTTGCAGAACCATTTCATCTACAAGAACGACGAGACCTCGATGGCCAACTACTGCGCTTCGGTGACGATGTATCCGTGGCTCTTGAACGGCACGCTCTCCATCGGCGGCAACTCCACGCGCCCCACCAACCTCAAATCGTTCTGCGGCGGCTTCGTCAACATGGTCTTCATCGTCTCGTCGATGCTCTCGGGAGCCTGCGCCACGCCCGAGTTCCTCATGTACATGAACTACTTCGTCGGGCTGGAGTACGGCGAGGACTACTACCTGCATGCCGACGAGGTGGTCGACCTCTCGAAGAAGCGCCGCACCATCGACAAGGTCATCACCGACTGCTTCGAGCAGATCGTCTATTCGATCAACCAGCCTACGGGCGCGCGCAACTTCCAGGCCGTCTTCTGGAACGTGGCCTACTACGACCGCTACTATTTCGAGTCGTTGTTCGGCGAGTTCGTCTTTCCCGACGGGTCGAAGCCCCACTGGGAGTCGCTGTCGTGGTTGCAGAAGCGTTTCATGACCTGGTTCAACCGCGAGCGCACCAAGACCGTGCTGACGTTCCCCGTCGAGACCATGGCGCTGCTCACCAAGGACGGCGACGCGATGGACAAGGAGTGGGGCGACTTCACCGCGAAGATGTACTCCGAGGGCCATTCGTTCTTCACCTACATCAGCGACAATGCCGACTCGCTCTCGTCGTGCTGCCGCCTGAGGAACGAAATCCAGGACAACGGCTTCAGCTACACGCTGGGCGCCGGCGGCGTCTCCACGGGGTCGAAAAGCGTGCTGACGATCAATCTCAACCGCTGCATCCAGCATGCCGTGAAGAACAACATGCACTACCTCACCTTCCTGGAAGAGATCGTCGACCTGGTGCACAAGGTGCAGACGGCCTACAACGAAAACCTCAAGGATTTGCAGGCCAAGGGGATGCTTCCGCTCTTCGATGCGGGCTACATCAACCTCTCGCGCCAGTATCTCACCATCGGCGTCAACGGACTGGTCGAGGCGGCCGAGTTCCTCGGGCTGCGCATCGACGACAACGACGACTATGCCGCCTTCGTGCAGGAGGTGCTGGGGCTCGTGGAACGCTACAACCGGAAATTCCGCTCGAAGGAGCTGATGTTCAACTGCGAGATGATTCCGGCCGAGAACGTGGGCGTCAAGCATGCCAAGTGGGACCGCGAGGACGGCTATGCCGTGCCGCGCGACTGCTACAACTCCTATTTCTATGTCGTCGAGGACGAGTCGCTGAACATCATCGACAAGTTCCGGCTCCACGGCCGCAAGTATATCGAGCACCTGACCGGCGGTTCGGCTCTCCACATGAACCTCGAAGAGCATCTGTCGCAGGAACAGTACCGCCACCTGCTGCGCGTCGCTGCGGCCGAGGGGTGCAACTACTTCACGTTCAACATCCCCAACACGGTCTGCAACAAGTGCGGCCACATCGACAAACGCTATCTGAAAGAGTGCCCCGAGTGCCACAGCGACAA
>JAIDUZ010000025.1 GCA_029059935.1 Alistipes sp. | reverse complement strand
CCCGCTCGGCAAAGCCTGCAAGCAGTCTCTGCCCTCGCTTAATCGCGAAGTTGTGCATTGTTTGTTCCCTCTCTGCGGCATTCATTTGAGTGATTGCTTTTGGCGCCTGCTGCGGGCTACCGCAACAGTGCGACGGGTGAGTTGTTGAGCGTCGGCGAGCGGGGCTATGCCTTGTCGTCGTCATCCTACGGGGTCGAGCACTCCGGAGCGGCCCGGTTGCGCTTTTTCGCGGGGTTCGTAGGTCCAGTGCACAGCGAGACTCGTGCTTACGGTTTCTCCGTGCGCTGCGTCCAGCATCTGCCGGGCTGTTTCCGTAAACCGAAAGCCGTGCCGCGAACATTTGGTTTGCGCTCCGCCGTGGCTTGCACCCCCATGCAGCGCCCGGACATTGCCCGGGCGCCGCCGGTTCTGTTTCCGGCATGCTTCGCCGGACGATGCCGCGTTCCGGCTCCGCCGCTATTCCGTCCGGGCGATTCGTACGGGGCAGCGCTCCGCGACCCGATGCCGGGCGGGAAATATCCGAATTAATTTTGTTTTGCCGTCGGCTTGCACTATCTTCGCAACAAAGTTCCCCGCGCTATGGATAAATTCATGCAATGGATACACCGCTATGTCCAGCCCGTTTTTCTGGTCATGTTCTTCGCGGCGCTCATCTTCTGGTATATCGCCAAGCTCAACTATACGTACAGTACGCGCCAGGACGTGAGGATCGAGGTCGACGGCGTGCCTTTCGAGGTCACGTGCGTGGTCGAGGGGCTCGGCACCAATCTCTTCGGCTATAAGGTCTATTCCAACAAGACGTTGCGCATCCCCTTGTCGAGCCTCAAATACCGGCCTTCGCGCGAGGAGGGCCACGAGGGTAAAATCATCCTCGATTCGCAGTCGTTGCAGAGCGCCATCGCCGTGCAGCTGAGCGACATCAAGGTGCTTTCGATCGACGGCGTGCCCGAGATAGACAAACCCAAGAAAAAATGATGAAGGTCGGCATCACCGGGGGCATCGGCAGCGGGAAAAGCACCGTCTGCCGGCTCTTCGCGCGGCGGGGCGTCGCGGTCTATGATTCCGATGCCGCGGCCAAACGTCTGATGGCCCAGGCCGGTCCTTTGCGCGAGGCCATCGTCGCCCGTTTCGGTGCCGAAGCCTATCGTCACGGCGAGCTTGACCGGGCTTTTCTGGCCGGGGTGGTCTTCGCCGATCCGCAGGCCCGGGAGGCTCTCGAAGCATTGGTCCATCCCGCCGTCCGCTCCGATTTCGAGGCTTGGGCCGCCGCGCAGCAGGGCGATTATGTCATCTTGGAGAGCGCCATCCTCTTCGAGTCGGGGTTCGATTGCCTCGTCGACCGCACGGTCGCCGTCTTGGCCCCTTCCGCTTTGCGCGTCGAGCGTACTTGCCGGCGCGACGGCAGCGACCCCGAGTCCGTGCGCCGGCGTATGGCCGCTCAGACCGACGACGACACGCTCAGCGCCCGGGCCGACTGCACCATCGTCAACATCGTCGAGGAGGAGCTGGAGCCTGCGGTGGCCGAACTCGACCGCCGCTTCCGCCTCGAAAGCAAAACCTTGCAGCAGCATGCAGATTGATTTTTCGCAGCCTTGCGTGATGGCGATTCTCAACGTCACGCCCGATTCGTTCTACGCCGGCAGCCGGATGCCCGATGCCGAGGCCGTGGAGCGGCGCGTGCGCGAGTGCCTCGACCAGGGTGCCGCCATCATCGACGTGGGCGGTTATTCGTCGCGCCCCGGGGCCGACGAGGTTTCGCCCGAGGAGGAGTGGCGGCGCGTGGAGCTGGGGGTGTCGGCCGTCTGCCGGGCGGCTCCCGGCATGCCCGTTTCGGTCGATACGTTCCGTGCTTCGGTGGTCCGCAGGGTCGTCGGATGCTTCGGCAAGGTGATCGTCAACGACATCTCGGCCGGCGAGCTCGATGCCGATATGTTGCCCGAGGTCGCTCGGCTCGGCATTCCCTATGTCGCCATGCACATGAAGGGCGACCCCAGGACCATGCAGTCGCTGACCGACTACCGGCGCGACATCGTCACCGAGGTGTGCGATTACTTCCGCCGCCGCGTCGGCGATTTGCTGGCCGCCGGCATCCGCCCCGAAAACATCGTCCTCGACCCCGGTTTCGGCTTCGCCAAAACGCTCGAACAGAACTACGAGCTGCTCGCCGGGCTGCACCGCCTTTGTGCGCTGGGCTTTCCCGTCTTGGCGGGCGTTTCGCGCAAATCGATGATTTACAGGTTGCTCGACACCACACCTGCCGAATCGCTCGCCGGTACGGTGGCCCTCGGTTGGGAGTGTCTGCGCCAGGGGGCGACGGTGCTGCGCGTGCACGACGTGCGCGAGGCGGTCGATACCGTCCGTATTTTCAACAAGTTCCGACAATGATACATGTGACCGACATACACAAGCGCTACGGCGACTTGGAGGTGCTCCGGGGCGTTTCGCTCGACGTTGCGTGCGGCGAAGTGGTCAGCATCGTGGGGGCCAGCGGCGCCGGCAAGACGACGCTTTTGCAGATTCTGGGCACCCTCTCGCGGCCCGACGGCGGCCGTGTCAGGATTGACGGTGCCGAGCCTTTCGCGTTGGGCGACAAGGCGCTTTCGCGCTTTCGCAACGAGCGCATCGGCTTCGTCTTCCAGTTCCACCATCTGCTGCCGGAGTTCACGGCTTTCGAGAATGTCTGCATTCCCGGGTTCATCGGCCGGCGGCCGCGCGCCGAAGTGGAGCGTCGGGCCGACGAACTGCTGGCCCTGCTGGGGCTGGCGGCGCGGCGCGACCATAAGCCCAGCCAGCTGTCGGGCGGCGAGCAGCAGCGGGCCGCCATCGCCCGGGCGCTCATCAATTCGCCGGCCGTGCTCTTGGCCGACGAGCCGTCGGGCAACCTCGATTCGCGCAACCGCGACGAGATACACCGTCTCTTCTTCGACCTGCGCGACCGGCTGGGGCAGACCGTCGTCATCGTGACCCACGACGAAGGCCTCGCCGCCATGGCCGACCGCACGATTACCATGTCGGACGGCAAGATTCTCTGACCGTGGACGATTCGCTGCGCGACTTGCTGGAACGGCTCTGCGACCGTTACAACCGGCCCGAGTTCATCGGCGACGACCCCATCTCGGTGCCGCATCGCTTCACCGACCGGGCCGACCGCGAGGTGGCGGGTTTCCTGGCCGCCACCATCGCCTGGGGCAACCGCAAGGCCATCGTGCGGAGCGGACACCGCATGATGCGGGCCATGGACGACGCCCCGGCCGATTTCGTGCGCAACGCTTCCGATCGCGAGCTGGCTTTGCTCGACAGTTTCGCGCACCGCACGTTCAACGGCGGCGACCTGCGCGATTTCATCCTCGCGTTGCGGCGTCTCGATGCGAAGTTCGGGGGCCTCGGCGCCTTCTTCGAGAGCCGTTACGAGGCTACGGGTTCGCTGCCGCAGACATTGGCCGACTTCCGGCGCGAGTTTTTCGCATGCGACCATGCGCCGCGCTGCGAGAAACACCTCTCGTCGATCGACAAGGGGGCCGCGTGCAAGCGCCTTTGCATGTTCCTGCGGTGGATGGTCCGCCGCGACGACCGGGGCGTCGATTTCGGCCATTGGCGGCGCATCCCGATGTCGGCGCTCTATCTGCCGCTCGATGTCCACACGGGCGAGACGGGGCGCGCTTTGGGGCTGCTGACGCGGCGGCAGAACGACTGGCGCGCCGTCGAGGAGATTACGGCCGTGCTCCGGACTTTCGATTGCGACGACCCCGTGCGGTTCGACTTCGCCTTGTTCGGGGTCGGAATCGACCCGGCGGCCCATGTTTGATTCCTAAATTTGGAGGTGGCGTGTCCGTTTTCCGTTTCAAGCAGTTCGACGTCCGGCAGGACCTCACCCCGATGAAGGTCGGGACCGACGGCGTGTTGCTGGGGGCGTGGGTCTCGGTCGGGCCTGCGGACCGGCGCGTGCTCGACATCGGCACCGGCACCGGACTCATCGCCCTGATGCTCGCCCAGCGGGCTCCGCAGGCGTTGGTGACGGGCATCGACGTGGAGGCGGTGGATGAGGCGCGTGCCAATGCCGCGGCGTCGCCCTGGTCCGGCCGGCTCCGCATGGTGCGGTCGGCCGTGCAGGAGTTCGTGCCCGAGGAGCGTTTCGACCTGATTGTTTCGAATCCGCCGTTTTTCGTCGATTCGCTCACCTGTCCCGATGCGGGGCGGACGACGGCGCGCCATGCGGTGCGGCTTCCGTTCGCCGAGCTGCGCGACGCTGCGGTACGGTTGTTGAATCCGGGCGGACGGTTCGCCGTCGTGCTGCCGGCCGATGCCGCCGGGCGTTTCGTCGGGCTGTGTTCCGGGCCGCTCGCCTTGGTGCGCCGCACCGATGTGCGAACCACGCCCCGGCGCCCGGTCAAGCGGGTGTTGCTGGAGTTCGCCGCTCCCGCACCGGCCGCCGCAATGTCCGGGGAGAGGGCTCCTGCAGCCGTAGTTCCCGAATGCTCCGAACTGGTCGTCGGCACGGGCGAACACGAGTGCTATACGCCCGAATACCGGGCCCTGACGCGCGATTTCTACCTCAAATTTTGACGCCCCGTCAAAATTTCGTATATTTGACTTCGTCTTAGATACTCCCGCCTCGGCAATGCTCGAATAAATTCGGCATTGCGCTCGGCTTATTCGTATCTTCGACTTCGCCTTGGCGGCTTCCGCTCGGCAAGCGCAAGGTGGATTCGCTCTTGTTTGTTCGGATATTTATGTCGAAAATCATAAAATCGCAGACCATGAAATTCAGATCGTTGGCTTTCGCCCTCCTGTTGTGGGCCGCGGGCGCTGCGGCGCAGAATCCCTACATCGCTCCGCTGGGCGCTTCGGAAGGGGCGGCCGGTGTTGCCGTCTCCGATCCGCATACCACGCTGGCCGTCGACGTGACGGTCGAGTGCGACCGTACGCTGGCGGGCCCCTATGCCCGTTATGCGCAGAAATACCTGGGCGTGCGCGCTCCGTTGACCGACAAGAGCGCCTGGAGCGTCCGCTCGGCTTCGGTGGCGTTGTTGCAGACCGACATGCTCTACGAGAGCGCTGCGCCGGCGGCTTCCCGGCAGGAGGTGACGGATTATTCCGTCTCCGACGACGGTTTCGCGCGCATCCAGCCCGACAAGATGTCGATGTCGATGCCGCCGCTCGACGAGGCGGCCCGCAATGCCGCCAACGCCATCTTCTCGCTGCGGCGTCACCGCCTGGAGCTCATCACGGGCGAGGCCGGCGAAAACGTCTTCGGCGAGGGGCTGAAGTCGGCGCTCGACGAGATTGCGCGCCAGGAGCAGTCCTATCTCGAACTCTTTCTCGGCAAGCGCGTCGTGACCACCGAGACGCGCCGCTACGTGGTCTATCCGCAGCCCGACAAGAAACAGTATATCGTCTGCCGTTTCAGCACGGCGGACGGCCTGCTGCCCGAGAGCGACCTTTCGGGCGACATGGTGCTCCTGCAGATCGAGCCTTCGGGCAAGAGCGTCTCGGCCGTCGAGGCCGGTCCCCGGGAGCAGAGTTACACGATGTGCCGCGTGGCCGACCTCTCGACCTGTACGGTCATCTGCGCCGGCCGCGAGCTGGACCGGGTCGTGCTCCCGCTCTTCGAGTTCGGCCGTTCGATTCGGGTGGCGCTTCCACGCCGCAAATAGCGATGGACCATACTTCCCGGATGGTCGCGCTGCTGGCCGCCATGCGCCGTGAGCGCAACGGTGCCGTGGCCGGCGGCATGCGTTGTCATGGCGCTCCTTACGGGCTCAACTACGGAGTGAGCCTGCCCACGGTGCGTGCCATTGCCCGGGTCGAAGAACCCGACCATGCTTTCGCCCGCATGCTCTATCGTCAGGAGGTGCGCGAACTGCGCCTGGTAGCTCTGCACGTGGCTTCCCCTTCGTCCCTTACGCTCGACGAACTGCCTGCCTGGGCGGCCGGAATCATCAATTCGGAGGTGGCCGAGGAGGCCGCCTTCGCGCTCCTGGGTCGTGCTCCGATTCTTCCTCTTCTCTTCGAACGGTGGGTTGCCGCGGAGGAGCCGTTGCTGGTCTATGCGGCCTTGATGGCGGCCGCCCGTTGGCCCGCCGCGCCCGCCGGATGGGCTTCCGAAGCTGTCGGGGCGCTCCGTCGGATAGTGTCGGAAGCGGCGCAGGAACGGCAGCCCGCTTGGGCGGAGCGATTGGTCCTGCAGGGCGTCACAGCCTTGTTGGCGGCCGTCGGAGCGGCCGACATGACAAATCGGCAGGCGGTGCTCCGCGCTGCCGATTCGTTGGGCGACACTCCGGCCGGAAAGGCGCTCCGGGAGGAGCTGGCGTGGCGTCTGGAGGCTTAGCTCTGCTCCACGCGTTCGGTCTTTTCGAGTTTCTCAAGCACTTTTTTCAGTTCGTCGTAGGCGATCACACCGCTTTGGCGCCACAGAATTTCGCCGCGGCGGAAGAAGATCAGCGTGGGTACCGACGCAATATGGTAGCGGCTCGTGAAGTCGCTCGTGGCGCGGTCGTCGACATCGACTTTGTAGACGTCGACACGGCCGTGCATCTCCTGTTTGAAACGGTCGACGACGGGGTGCATCATCCGGCACGGACCGCACCAGGTGGCGAAGAAGTCGACGAAGGTCAGCGCATCGCGCCAGATGATTTTGTCCAAATCCTGCATTTCTGTTGAGATTAAAGGTGATAGGTTAAAAGTGAAAGGTGCATTTACGCCTGCCCCGGGCCCGATGCGCATCTTTCCTGCGTCCGGATTCCGGGGCATCTTCCCGCGTCCGGATGCCAAGTTCGGCCGTATTCCGCGCCACGGTTTCGGAAAATGCTGCGGCCGGATGCGACGGCGTCCGGCCGGACCGGCGGTTCCGAACGCCTCCTCGGCAGCGGATTCGTTCAGTTCATCTCCGCCCAGGTCATGCGGGCGTAGCTGTTGCCGGCGAGTTCCTTTTCCACGTAGCTGATCGTGCGGCGCAGCCCCTCGACCAGCGGCGTGCGCGGCACCCAGCCCAGTTCGCGGCGGGCCGCCGAGATGTCGGGCGAGCGGCGGGGCGTGTCGTCGGGCCGGGCGGCGAGGTGGACGATGCGCGAGCGGCTCCCGGTCAGGGCGATGATCTTTTCGGCCAGCGCCCGGATGGGCATTTCGTGGCTGCTTCCCAGGTCGAGGGTGCGGGTGTATTCGGTGCGCGGTGCCTCCATCAGACTCACAAGTCCGTCGACGATGTCTTCGACCCAGCAGAAAGTCCTCGCCTGTTCGCCGTTGCCGTTCACGGCGATGTCGCGGTTTTGCAGCGCCGCCGAAATCATCTTCATCACCACGCGCTGGTCCATCAGGTCGGCCCCCGAGCCGTAGGTGTTGAATATGCGGGCTATGCGCGTGTCGACGTCGAATTCGGTGCGGTAGGCGCGGTGCAGGGCCTCGGCCGCCAGCTTGCCTTCGGCCAGGACGCGGTGGGTCGAACAGTTGTCGCGGCCCTGGGTGCGGGCGGCGGTCCGGTCGATGTCGTAAACGCCTCCCGACGACCCGAAGAGCACGCGTGCATGCTCGTTGCGGGCCGTATCGAGGGCGTTGATCGAGCCGCTCATGCCGGTTTTCAGCGATTCCACGGGCAGCGCCTTGTTGTAGCGCACCATCGAGGGCGATGCCATGTTGTAGATTTCGTCGCAGCGGATGCCGAACGGACTGACGATGTTGTGGCGTACGAATCGGAATGCGGGGTGCTGCATCGCTCCCCGCAGCAGCGGCGAATCGGCCGCGTCGCGTATGTCCACGCAGAAAACCCGATGGCCCGCTTCGAGCAGGCGCAGGCACAGATGGGACCCGATGAATCCTGCGCCTCCCAGTATGACGACTCTTTTTTGCATCTCTTGTTCCTTTTGGTCGGAGGAGGTGCAAAATCTGTTCCGTAAATGGTCGTCGGTTTTTTTGCGGAAGCGGACCGGAGGTCCGCTCGTCCGTTCCGGGAATCCCCTTATTCCATGAAGAGCGCCCGGGGCAGTTGGTCGATACTGTTGATTTGCACGATTTCGATTCCGCGCGGGCGTTTGGCCCCTTTGCCCAGATAGCCCGAGACGATGATGCGGCGGAATCCCAGACGGGCCGCTTCGCTGATGCGCTGTTCGGTGCGCGGCGCCGGGCGCACTTCGCCCGAAAGGCCTATTTCGCCGGCACAGCAGAATCCTTCGCCCACCGGACGGTCGTAGTACGACGAGACGACCGCCGCCACTACGGCCAGGTCGAGTCCCGGGTCGGCGACCTTGAAGCCGCCGGCGAAGTTGAGAAACACGTCTTTCTGGAACATTTTCAGACCGATGCGCTTCTCCACCACGGCCAGCAGCATGCTCATGCGGCGGGCGTCGAATCCGGTGGCCGTGCGCTGGGGCGTGCCGTAGGCGGCGCCGCTCACCAGTGCCTGCACCTCGATCAGGTAGGGGCGCACGCCGTCGGCCGAGGCTCCCACGGCGATGCCGCTCAGCGGTTCTTCGTAGTGGGTGAGCAGGATTTCGGAGGGGTTGTCCACGCCGCGCAGTCCGTCGTCGAGCATCTCGAAGACCCCGATTTCGAACGTCGCGCCGAAGCGGTTCTTGATGCCGCGCAGGATGCGATAGACGTTGTTGCTGTCGCCCTCGAACTGGAGCACCACGTCGACGATGTGTTCCAGGATTTTGGGCCCTGCGATGGCTCCGTCCTTGGTGATGTGGCCGATGATGAAGATCGACGTGGCGGTCGATTTGGCATATTTGAGCAGCGTGGCGGCGCATTCGCGTATCTGCGAGACGCTGCCGGCCGACGAGTCGAGCAGGTCGGTGTAGATGGTCTGTATGGAGTCGACCACCACCACGTCGGGTTTCTGTTCGGCAATCTGCGCCACGATGTTTTCCAGCAGCGTCTCGGCGTAGACCATGCACTCTTCGTTGCGGATGCCAAGGCGCGTGGCGCGCATCTTGATTTGCTCGGCCGACTCCTCGCCCGAGACGTAGAGCGTCTTCAGTCCGTTGGGCGCCAGCGCTATCTGCAGCGAGAGCGTCGACTTGCCGATGCCCGGTTCGCCGCCCAGAAGAATCAGCGACCCCGGCACCAGGCCGCCGCCCAGTACGCGGTTGATTTCGGGGTTGCCCAGGTCGATGCGGCGTTGGTCGCTCTCGCGTATGTCGCCTACCCGCTGGGGTTTGGCCGTCGGGAGCGCTCCGGCCGCCGAAGCCGCCGCCGGGCCGCTTTCGCGGGCGATTATCTCTTCGGCGAAGGTGTTCCATTCGCCGCACGCCGGGCATTTGCCCAGCCACTTGGGGGCTTCGTGTCCGCAGTTTTTGCAGAAAAAGGCTTTCTTGACTTTGGCCATGGGTTAACGGAGTTTGCGTTTTACGACGGCCGGATTTCCCGCGGCCAGCACGTCGTCGGGCAGGTCGTGCACCACCACGCTGCCGGCGCCTACGATGGTGCGGCTGCCTATCGTCACGCCCGGGCAGACCGTCACGTTGCCGCCCAGCCAGCAGTCTGCGCCTATTTCGATGCGGAGCCCCCGTTCTACGGGGCGGCGGCGTTCCTCGTAGTCGAGCGGATGTTGGGGCGTGAGAAGCTGGCATCCGGGGCCGATGAGCGTGTGATCGCCGATCGTGATGCCGCCGCCGTCAAGGAACGTGCAGCCCGCATTAATGAACACCCCTTTGCCCAGGCGGATCGGGTGTCCATGGTCGCAGTAGAACGGCGGCATGATGCGTGCCGAGGGATGGCGTCGGGGAATGAGCGCCGAGAGCGCTTTGTCGTAAGCTTCGGTATCGTCGAACGATACGGCGTTGAACCGGGCTTGATTGCAACGGCGCTGGCGCAGACTTTCCTGCAATTCGGGAGTCGTGAAGTCGTACCACTCCCCGGCGAGCATCTTGTTGAGTTCGTTCATGGGGCCCCTACTTGATGAAGAAGCGGTAGAAGTCGTTGCCGTTGACGTAGAGCAGCAGTGCCAGGAGCAGCAGGAGCCCCGCATATTGCGCCACTTCCAGCACTTTGTCGCTCACCTTGCGGCCCGTGAGCATTTCCCACAGGGTGAAGATGGCGTGTCCGCCGTCGAGTCCCGGAATGGGGATGATGTTCATCACCGCCAGGATAATCGACAGAAAGGCGGTTTTGAGCCAGAAGTCGTGCCAGTTCCAGGTGGAGGAGAAGATGTTGCCGATCGAGAGGAACCCGCCGACTTCCTTGTAGAGTTCGGTTTTGGGCTGTACGATCAGTTTCAGCTGCTGCCAGTAGGAGGAGAGGGTGCGCCCGGCTTTGCGGAATCCCGCCGGAACCGATTCCAGGAACGTGTAGTAGCGCGTGCGCGGCGTGTAGGGGTTGGCCGCCACGACTCCCAGGCGGCCGTCGGCGTCTACGGGAAGCGTCAGCGTCAGCGTGTCGGCTCCGCGCAGCACTTCTATGTCGACTTCCTCGCCTGCTTGCAGTTGCAGCAGCGCCTTGTAGTCGAAGAATTCCAGGCCGCGGTATTGGTTCAGAGCGATGATTTCGTCGCCTTTGCGCAGGCCCGCCGCCGTGACGACGCTGTCGACGATGAACGGTTCGCGCAGGCGGAACAGATTCTCGTAGCCCTGTTCCTGCCGCATGGCTATGAGCGCTTCGAGCGAGAGGTCGAGTGCGACCTCTTCGCCGTGGCGTTCGACCACGACCCTGCGGCCGTTTTCGTTGATGAGCAGGGCATTGAGCAGCGCGACGGGGTCGTCGACGGGCTGTCCGTCGACCGACACGAAGCGGTCGCCGTCCTCGAAGCCCAGGCGATGGCCCGATTCGTTGAAGGCATAGCCCCAGCGGGCGTCTTCGTTGGAGAAGTAGGTGTCGCCCCACGTGTAGCAGACGCCGCAGTAGATGACGATGGCCAGCACGACGTTCATCACCACGCCGGCAATCATCACCAGGAAGCGCTGCCAGGCCGGCTTGGCCCGGAACTCCCACGGCTGTACGGGGCGCTTGAGCTGCTCCTTGTCCATTGATTCGTCGATCATGCCGGCAATCTTCACATAGCCGCCCATGGGCAGCCAGCCGATGCCGTATTCGGTGTCGCCGCGCTTGAACTTGAAGAGCGAGAACCACGGGTCGAAGAAGATGTAGAACTTCTCGACGCGGATTCCGAAGATGCGCGCCATGACGAAATGGCCCAGCTCGTGGATGCCCACGAGGATGGTGAAACAGAGGAAGAACTGGATGATTTTGATGAAGATTTCCATGGTCGGAATATCGGTGAAGATGCGTTACAGACGGAGGTATTCGGCTGCCAGGCGGCGTGCTTCGTCGTTGGCCGCGGCGTAGTCGTCGAGTGTGGGGCAGGCCGTGAACGAGGCGTGCGAAAGGGCGTATCCGACAGCTTGGACTATCTCCGTCCAGCGGCACTTGCCGCCCAGGAAAGCCGCCACGGCCTCTTCGTTGGAGCCGTTCATGGTGCAGGCCGCCGTGCCGCCGCGGCGCAGACAGTCGTAGGCGATGTCGAGGGCCGGATATTTCGTGCGGTCGACTTCGGCGAACGTGAGGGTGGGGTGGGCCAGGAAGTCGAAACGTTCGTCGGGGCGGCAGGCCCGGCGGGGATACATCAGGGCATAGCTGATGGGCATGCGCATGTCGGGCGTGCCCAGCTGGGCCTTGATGGCGCCGTCTTCGAATTCGACCATCGAGTGGACGATCGACTGAGGGTGGAGCAGCACCGCGATGCGTTCGGCCGGCATGCCGAAGAGCCAGCGGGCCTCGATCACTTCGAAGCCCTTGTTGACCAGCGTCGACGAGTCGATCGTGATTTTGGCGCCCATCTGCCACTGGGGGTGGCGCAGCGCCTGCTCGACGGTGACCGTTTCGAGCTGCCGGGGCGTGAAGTCGCGCAGCGACCCGCCGCTGCACGTGACGATCAGCCGCCGCACGGGCGACTGCTCGCCGGCCAGACACTGGAAAATGGCCGAGTGCTCCGAGTCTATCGGCAGAATCGGCGCCCGGTGTTCCTCGGCCAGGCGCATCACCGTCTCGCCGCCCACCACCAGCGACTCCTTGTTGGCCAGCGCAAGTTTCTTGCCGGCACGGAGTGTCGCCACCGTGGGTGCCAGTCCTGCATAGCCTACCAGGGCGTTGACCACCACGTCGGTGTCGCCCGCCGCGGCGACCTGCGCCACGGCTTCTTCGCCGGCGTAGACTTTGGTGTCGGTGTCGGCCAGCGCATCGCGCAGCCGGGCGTAGAGTTCCTTGTCGGCTATGACGACCGTGTCGGCGTCGAATTCGCGGGCCTGCGCCGCCAGGAGTTCCCAGCTGCGGTGGGCCGTGAGTACACGGATTTCGAAAAGGTCGGGATTCTCGCGTGCGATGTCGAGCGTCTGCACGCCGATGGACCCGGTCGACCCGAGGATGGCCAGGCGTTGTTTCATGGATTCTTGTCGGACGGTTTCAGACCGTATGGGTTGCGGGATAAAAGGTTGCGGGGCATGGATGCTGCTGCCGTCAGAATACGATGTAGCCTTCCGGGTCGACGGGCTTGCCGTTGTTCCAGAGTTCGAATTCGAAGGGCTGCACCATGCCGTTCTGCACCTCGGCGCTGTAGCCGATCAGTTCGCCCGGGCGGATGCGGTCGCCCTTGGTGACGAGCGGCTGCGAGAGATGGCGGTAGATGGAGAGCAGGTTGTTGGTGTGCTGTATCTCGATGATGTGGCCTGCTTCGGGCGTCCAGCGGTTGATGACCACCGTGCCGTCGTCGATGGCTGTCACGGGACTCCCGGCCGCCGCCGCTATCCGCACGCCGAAACTCCCTTCGCGGATGTTGAAGCGGTCGGTGATGATGCCTTCGACGGGCGTCACCAGCTCCATGGCTTCGCGTATCTGCCGTCGCGAGGTGCTCCGGCCGCCCTGAGCCAGCGAGTAGGGGCCGTCGCCCTCCATCTGGAGGCGCAGGAGCGAATCTTCGGCCGACGGCATGACCAGCACCTTGCTGATGCGCGTGCTGTCCGACGTGGCCACGGTGCGCACGACGGGCGTCTTGCCGTCCATGATCATGCCGATGTTCTCGTTGTAGGTCATCATGTCGTTGACCACGCGTTCGATCGAGTCGATGCGGATGATGTTCTGCACCAGATTCTCGCGCGAGCGCCCCACCTCCGTGCGGTAGCCGGGCAGGAACTCCAGCAGCGGCGAGTAGGCCACCAGGGTGAGCACCAGGATGAATATCAGCAGCACGAACGACACCATCCCGGCGAAGATGCTCGCGGGCGAAAGGTGGATGTGCCACTCCTCGGTGTTGTCGGTGGCGTTGAGCATGTTGAAGCGGCGCTTGCGGAAAAGGTCGCGCCATCTGTCGCGTATGGTCCCCAGAAGTTTCATCGTTTCGTCTATGGTTTTTCCCGGGTGCGTCCCGGTTCCGTTTCTTCGTTTCTCCAGCCCGGTGTCCGCCGGTTCCGGAGCTTCGTTTCCCGTTTCCGCTCCGTTCTTTTCCGGGCGGCTTCCGCTTCGGTCCGGCCGGCGGCGTTTTCGCTCCGGACCGCCTTGCCGCTTCGGTCCGGGGCGATAAGGTTCCTGCAAAGTTAATACAACCCTTGCGTACTGCCAAATTTATTTGTATGCCTCCGCTCCGGGAGGCTTCTGCACGGCAGGCATTTCCGCTGCCGGGGCGGCGGACCCGATTTTTTTTGAGCTTCGAAATTTGGACGGATGCGCGAAAATGGTTACCTTAGATTACTCTTAGCATCTCCGGCATGAAACGTCTCTCGATCGCTACGCCCGCCCTCATCCACCTCTTCGCTGCGGCCCACGCCGCCGTGGTGGTCGTGAGCCGCATCTTCGACTATGTCGACGACGTGCCGCTCACGGTGCTGACGCTCTCCATGATCCTCATCATCTCCGTGCGCCGCAACCTGCGCGCCGAGTTCGTCGCCGCCCTGTCGCTCATCTGCATCTTCGTCGCCTATCTCTTCGGCATCTTCGGGGCCCAGGTCATCCGCCAGGTCATCGGCGAGGGGATGCTCGCCCCCGTCATCACCACCGTGGCCGTCACCGAGTGCGTCGGGTGGCTCACCTTCCTGTTCGCCCGTTCGCGCGGTTCGCAGAGCGCCGGCCGTGCGTCGTGGTCGCCGTCGATGCGGCAGATCGTGGGCATCGTCGCCGCCATCCTCGTCTTCCGCATCTTCTACACCACGCTTTTCAATTCGCCCTACTTCGAGCGGGGCGTCTACTACGAGTTCCATCGTCTGCTGAGCAATACGCTCGCCCTGCTGACCATGCTCTGCGGCAACATCATCTTCGTCAACGTCCGCTCCCGCATGCTGCGGCAGCGCGGGCTGCGGCTGGTCGGTTCGGCGCTCTTTTCGCTCGGTTTCTCCCTCCTGCTCACCGCCGCCGTCTATTACGGACTGCCCCAGGGCAACGGCGCCGTTCTGGCCGCAAGGCCTTTCTTCCGGCTCTACACCATCGTGCTGTTGGTCGACATCGTGGTCTACGCCATGCTCCAGCTGGTGGTCTACGTCATCGGGTCGGAGCTCGAACTGCGCGCCGAGCGCGGCAAGAAGCACCGGGCCCAGTTCCACTACGAGCGGCTCAAGCAGCAGATCAACCCCCATTTCCTCTTCAATTCGCTCAACATCCTCGACTACCTCGTGCAGGAGCACGAGACCCAGCGGGCCAGCGCCTTCATCCACAAGCTCGCCGACACCTACCGCTACATGCTCCGCAAGGAGGAGGAGCAGCTGGTGCCCCTGGCCGAAGAGGTGGAGTTCGCCCGCAAATACATCGATCTGTTGCAGGAGCGCTTCACCGTCGGCTTCCATGTCGACATCCGGATTCCGCCGGAGGCCATGCGGCGCCACGTGGTGCCCTGTTCGCTCCAACTGCTCATCGAGAACGCCACCAAGCACAACGTCGTGAGTCCCGAGCAGCCGCTGCATATCGTCATCGAGGCCGCCGGCGACCGTCTCACCGTGAGCAACAACCTCCAGCTCCGCATGAACGTTCCGGCTTCGACCGGCGTGGGGCTGCGCAACATACGCCAACAGTATCTCGACCTTGCGGGCCGGTCCATCGTCGTCGAACAGGGCGATGCCGGCTTCCGCGTCCAACTACCGCTTCTATGAAAACCTACAACGTACTGATCGTCGAAGACGAAATCCCGGCCCAGACCAACCTGCGGCGCATCATCGAGCAGCATTTCGACGATCTGCGCATCGCGGGCGTGCAGAGTTCGGTGGTCGGCACGGTCGGGTGGCTGAGCGACCCGGCCAACCGGCCCGACATCATCTTCATGGACGTGCAGCTCTCCGACGGCATGTGTTTCGACATCTTCGCCCGCGCCGAGGTGCCCGGCAAGGTGGTCATCACCACGGCCTACGACGACTATGCCATCCGGGCTTTCCGTGTCAACAGCGTCGACTACCTGCTCAAGCCCATCGTGCCCGAGGAGTTGCAGGCCGCCGTGGAGCGGTGCCGCAGGGCGCTGGCTTCGGAGAACCCTGCGCCGGTGCCCGATGCGGAGTTGCTGCGCAGCCTGCTTGCCGGTTCGGGGCGCGAATACCGCCGGCGCTTCGTCGTGCGCGTCGGCGACCGGATTACGGTGGTCAATACCGAGCAGGTCGCCTATTTCTACGCCGAGGACAAGTACACCTATCTGGTCACGTCCGACGGCCGGCGGTTGATTCTCGACACTTCGCTCGATGCGGCCGCCGAGCAGCTCGATCCGCGCCTCTTCTTCCGCCTGTCGCGCAACTGCACGGCTTCCATCGCCTCCATCGCCGGCATCTCCCGACACCTGAGCAACCGCCTGAAAGTGGCGCTCGAACCCCGGCCCGACTTCGAGGTCTTCGTCAGCCGTTCGCGCACTGCCGATTTCATGAACTGGCTGGAGGACAAGCAGGCGTAGACCCCGGTTCCGGTTCGCTTTTCCGGTGTTTTTCTCTTTTCCGTTGCCCGGCTTCCGCAGGTTCCGTCTTTCCCCGGTTCTGCGGTCCCGGGCTTTTTCGCTTTCGTCTCCCCCAACATGCCGTTCGTCGGTTTTATCGTGCCGTTCGTCGTCCGGAAGTTCCGTTTTCCGGATATTTATTTTTAATTTTATGAAACCGAAAAACCTAAAACTACCGTCCGTACCATGAAAAAACCGAAACTGTCCTTTTGGCAGATATGGAACCTCAGCTTCGGCTTCCTCGGGGTCCAGATCGGCTATTCGTTGCAGAACTCCAATACCTCCACCATCTTCGAGTCGCTGGGCGCCGACCTCTCGCACCTGAGTTACTTCTGGCTGGCCGCTCCCGTCGCCGGACTGGTCATCCAGCCCATCGTCGGGCTCTTTTCCGACGGCACCTGGACCCGTTTCGGGCGGCGCGTGCCGTTCATCCTGGGCGGCGCCTTGGTCTCGGCCCTCGCTCTGGCGCTGATGCCCAATGCGCCTCTGCTGCTCGCTTTCGCTCCGCTGGCCATGGGGGCTTTCATCCTGCTGTTCATGGATCTGTCGTTCAACGTCACCATGCAGCCTTTCCGCGCGTTGGTCGCCGACATGCTCGACGATTCGCAGAAGACCAAGGGTTACGTCGTCCAGACTTTCCTCATCAACCTCGGGGCCGTCGTCGGGGCCGTCCTGCCGTTGATTCTCACCCGCTGCGGCGTCTCCGACGAGGTCGTGCCCGGGCAGGTCGCCCAGCATATCGCCTGGTCTTATTATATAGGTGGGGCCATCCTGCTTGCCACGGTGCTCGTCACCGCGTTCCGCACCCGGGAGTATCCGCCCGAGGAGTTCGCCCGCTACAACGACGAGACGCCCGAGGGGACGCACGACAAACCGTCGTTCTTGGAGCTGATGCGCAATGTCCCCAAAGTCATGTGGCAGCTGGGCGTCGTGCAGTTCTTTTCGTGGGCCGCGCTCTTTCTGATGTGGACCTACCTCAAACCCGCCATCACCGGCGTGGCCACCGACGGGGGCGCGCTGCTCTCCGAGGGCGAGGCCCAAACGTGGGTCGGCGTTCTGAACGGCACCTATCCCGTCCCCGCCTGCATCGCGTCGCTCTTCATCGCCGGCATCGCCGCCCGCTGGGGCAACAAGCTCGTCTACGCCCTCTGTCTTCTGTTCGGGGCGGCCGGGTTCGCCGGTTTGTGCTTCCTCTCCGACAAATATGCGCTCATGATTCCCATGGTGGGCATCGGCATCGCCTGGGCCGGCATCCTGGCCATGCCCTACGCCATCCTCTCGCGGGCCGTCGAGGCGCGCCGCATGGGGGTCTACATGGGCATCTTCAACTTCACCATCACCGTGCCGCAGATCGTCGTCGGGCTCACCGGCGGACTCATCGTCACGCATCTCTTCGGCGCCCGCCCCATGGCCATGATCGCTTTGGCCGCCGTCTTCATGTTGCTGGCCGCCGTGTCGGTCGCTTTCGTCAAGGACAAATAATCTTCCGCATATGATTTCCTGCTGCATCTTCGACCTCGACGGGGTCCTCGTCGACACCGCCAAATACCATTATCTGGCTTGGGCCGCCCTGGCCCGCGAGCTGGGCTTCGACTTCACGCCCGAGCAGGGCGAAGCCACCAAGGGCGTCAGCCGCATGGCGTCGCTCGACATCGTGCTGCGCGCCGGCGGCATGGAGAATCGCTTCACGCCCGAGGAGAAGGAGCGCCTGGCCGCCGGGAAGAACGCCCGCTATCTCGAATACATCACCCGCATGACCGCCGACGAGGTGCTGCCGGGCGTCCTGCCGTTCTTGCAGGAGCTCAGGGCCGCCGGCATCAAGGTCGTGCTGGGGTCGGCTTCGAAGAACGCCGGCGTCATCCTCGACCGCTGCGGGCTGCGCCCGTTGTTCGACCATATCGTCGACGGTACGTTGGTCTCCAAGGCCAAGCCCGACCCCGAGGTCTTCGCCAAGGGAGCCGAGCTGGCCGGCATGCCGCCCGCCGTGTGCGTCGTCTTCGAGGATGCCGCTGCCGGTGTCGAAGCCGCTGCGCGCGCCGGCATGCGTTCGGTGGGCGTGGGCGGCAGTCCGCTGCTGGACAAGGCCTCCATGCAGCTGCCCACGTTCGAGGGCTTCACTTTCGAGAAACTTTGCAACCAAATAGACTAATTCCCATATGAACCAGTTTATCAAGACCGACCCCTGGAAGCTCGTCGAGGAGCGTTTCGACCCCGCACGGGTCAAGTCGTCCGAGTCGCTTTTCGCCCTGGGCAACGGCGTCATGGGCGGCCGTGCCAACTTCGAGGAGCATTATTCGGGCGCTTCGCTCCAAGGCAACTACATCGGTGCCATCTACTATCCCGACAAGACGCGCGTGGGGTGGTGGAAGAACGGCTATCCCGAGTATTTTGCCAAGGTGCTCAACTCGGCGTTCTGGATCGGTGTCGACGTGACGGTCGACGGCGAGACGCTCGACCTGGCCGCCGTGGAGGTCGAGGCTTTCTATCGGGAGATGGACATGCGCCGTTCGGTGCTCACGCGCCGCATGACCGTGCGCATGAAGTCGGGGCTGCGCGTCGAGGTCGAGGCCGTGCGTTTCCTCTCGCTCCAGCGGCGCGAGTTGGGCGTTGTCCGCTATGCCGTCCGGCCGCTCGACCGGGCCGCCGAGATTACTTTCTCGCCCTACATCGACGCCGACGTCCGCAACACCGACGCCAACTACGACGAGAAGTTCTGGGAGCATGTCTCGACCGACGGCGACGCCGTGCGGAGCCGCACCAAGAAGAGCGGCTTCGACGTGGCCTGGGCCCAGCGCGTCGAGCTCGACGGCGCCGAATTCCGTTGTGCGACGACGCCCGAAAAGGTGCTTCACACGGCCACCGTCCGCCGCGGGGCAGGGGAGTGGGCCACGCTTTACAAATATGCCGGCATCTGCTCCTCGCTCAACCATAAGCCCGGGGAACTCGTTGCCGCCGCGCGTGCCGTGGCTGCCGACGGTGCCGAAGCGGGCTTCGATGCCCTGCTCCGCGAGCAGGAGGCCGCCTGGGCCGCCCGCTGGCACAGCTGCGACATCGAAATCGGGGGCGACGATGCCGCCCAGCAGGGCATCCGCTTCTGCATCTTCATGCTCTTGCAGACCTACACCGGCGTCGATACGCGCCTGAACATCGGCCCCAAAGGGTTCACCGGCGAGAAGTACGGCGGCGTCACCTATTGGGACACCGAGGCCTACTGCCTGCCGTTCTACATGGCCACCGCCGGACAGCAGGTGGCGCGCGAACTGCTCGTCTACCGCTATAACCAGCTCGACAAGGCCATCGAGAACGCTGCCAAGCTCGGATTCCGTGGCGGCGCGGCGCTCTATCCGATGGTCACCATCAACGGCGAGGAGTGCCACAACGAGTGGGAAATCACCTTCGAGGAGATTCACCGCAACGGCGCCATCGCCTACGCCATCTTCAACTACATCCGCTACACGGGCGACACGGCTTACCTGGCCGAGGGCGGTGCCGAGGTGCTCCTCTCCATCGCCCGTTTCTGGGCACAGCGCATCACCTGGTCCGAGGCGCGCAGGAAGTACGTCATGCTGGGCGTCACGGGTCCCAACGAGTACGAGAACAACGTCAACAACAACTGGTATACCTCCTACATCGCCTGCTGGTGCATGCGCTACGCTGCCGAGGCCGTGAAGTGGGTGCGCGAGAACCGCCCCGAGGCCTATGCCGCCATGTGCGCCCGGCGTTCGTTCGACGAGCAGGCCGAGACCGCCGCGTGGCTCGACATCGACCGCAACATGTACTTCGGCGAGGACCGCGATCTGGGCATCTTCCTCCAACAGGACGGTTATCTCGACAAGGAGCAGATGCTGGTGAAAGACCTCGACCCCGCCGAGCGGCCCATCAATCAGAAATGGTCGTGGGACCGCATCCTGCGTTCGTGTTTCATCAAGCAGGCCGACGTCTTGCAGGGCCTCTACTTCTTCCAGGAGGATTTCGATGCCGCCACGCTGCGCCGCAACTTCGATTTTTACGAAGCGCGTACGGTGCACGAATCGTCGCTCTCGCCCTGCGTCCATGCCATCCTGGCCGCCAAGCTCGGACTGATGGAGAAGGCCTACGAGATGTACCTGCGGACGTCGCGGCTCGACCTCGACGACTACAACCGCGAGGTCGAGGAGGGCTGCCACGTCACCTCCATGGCCGGTTCGTGGCTCTCGGTGGTCGAGGGTTTCGGCGGCATGCGTGTCCGCGACGGCATCCTCTCGTTCGAGCCCCATCTGCCCGGGGCGTGGGAGCAGCTGGCGTTCCGCATCGACTACCGCGGCCGCGTGCTCTCGGTGAAAATCATGCGCGGCAGCGTGGAAATCGCCTGCGAGGGCGAGCCCGTCGAAATCGCGCTCTGCGGCGAGCGGCTTACGGTCGCCGGCACCGTTTCGCGTACCTTGAAATAGCTCACACAACCAACCCAATTATTAACTAACACAAACGGCTTTATGAAAAGAATTCTGGCTATGTGTTTGGGTGTCATGCTCCTATGCGTCTGCACCCCCCCCCTCCGAGTCTTTGCGCAGGCAAAGTACACGGTCAACGGCGTTGTCGTTGACAACTCCGGCAATCCCGTTCTCGGCGCCTCCGTCATCGAGCAGGGCACCGTCAACGGTGTGACGACCGACTTCGACGGCAGCTTCGCCATCACGGTGAAGAATCCGCAGTCGGTGGTCGAAGTAAGTTACATCGGTTACAAGACCGTCCAGCGCGTAGCGTCGTCGTCCGACCTTGTGCGCGTGGTTCTCGAAGAGGACCTCATGGCCCTCGACGAGGTGGTGGTCATCGGTTACGGTGCCGTCAAGAAGAACGACATGACCGGTTCGGTGGCTACCGTCAAGGCCGACCAGCTCAACAAGGGTCTGGTCTCCTCGCCCGCCGACCTGATGCTCGGCAAGAGCGCCGGCGTGGTCGTCACCCCCGGCACCGGCCAGCCCGGCAGCGCCGCCACCATCCGCGTGCGCGGTGCTTCGTCGCTCAGCGCCCAGCAGGACCCCATGATCGTGGTCGACGGTCTGCCCGTCTCCAATTCGGGCATCGACGGCGTCAGCAACGCTCTGGCTTCCATCAATCCCAGCGACATCGAGACCTTCACCATCCTCAAGGATGCTTCCGCCACGGCCATCTACGGTTCGCGCGCATCGAACGGCGTCATCATCATCACCACCAAGAAGGGTTCGGGCAGCGATTCGGCCATTCCCCATGTGGCCGTCGACTTCACCGCTTCGCTGAGCCAGAACGCCAAGTATGTCGACGTCATGACCGGCGACCAGATGCGTGCGGCCATGGAGCAGTACATGGGCGGCACCGACAACGACGCCTATCGCGCCCTCGGCACGGCCAACACCGACTGGCAGAAGCAAATCTACCAGCTGGCCCAGTCCTACGACACCAACATCAGCCTGACGGGCAACGTCAAGATGGGCGAGAAGAACCGCATGCCCTACCGCGTGTCGTTCGGCTACCTCAACCAGGACGGTACGCTCCGCACCGACAACATGACGCGCGAGACGCTCACCGTCAACCTCAATCCCATCCTGCTCGACAACCACCTCAACATCAACCTCAATGCGAAGGGCATGAACATGGACAGCCGCTTCGCCAACCAGGACGCCGTGGGCCAGGCCGTGCAGTTCGACCCCACGCAGCCGGTCTACGACCCCGACGGCCTGAACGGCTACTGGTGGTGGAACAACGGCCGTGTCGACGCCGAGGGCCGTCCCGACCATACTGTTGCCAACAGCAACACCATGGCTACGCAGAACCCCCTGGCGCTGCTCAACGATAAGCGCGACGAGGCCAACGCCAAGCGTTTCATCGGCAATGCCCAGGTCGACTACCGCATCCACGGTCTCGAAGACCTGCGTCTGAACCTCAACCTCGGTCTCGACTACGCTGAATCGGAAGGTACGGTCGACGTGGCTCCCGATACGGAGCAGTCCATGCACGACAAGACCCAGTCGGGTTCGGGCTACCACCGCAACTATTCGCAGCGCCGCCGCGACCAGACGCTGGAGTTCTACGCCGACTACAACAAGACCATCGGCCGCCACAGCTTCGACGTCATGGCCGGTTACTCGTGGCAGCATTTCTACAAGTCGTCCTTCGGCGAGACTTACAAGGCCGACGGCACGGCTGCCGATGCCCCCGGCTATTATCTTTCCGAGCCGAAGATTTCGAAGTCGGAGTACTTCCTGGTCTCGTTCTTCGGCCGTGTCAACTACGCTTTCGACAGCCGCTACATGATTACCGCCACCGTACGTAACGACGGCACCTCGCGTTTCTCCGAGAACAAGTGGGGCCTCTTCCCCTCGGTGGCTCTGGGCTGGAACATCTCCAACGAGCCTTTCATGCGCGACGTCCGCGCCGTCTCCAACCTCAAGCTGCGTCTGAGCTGGGGCCAGACCGGTCAGCAGGACCTCAACGCCGGCGACTATCCCACGCTGGCCACCTACATCTACAACGAGCTGGGCAGCTACTATCCGTTCGGCAACAATATGATGGTTCCCATCACACCGGCCGGCTACAACGCCGACCTGAAGTGGGAGACCACCACCACCTACAACGCCGGTCTGGACTACGGCTTCCTCGACGGCCGCATCTACGGTAGCATCGACTTCTACAAGCGCAAGACCAAGGACCTCCTGAACTGGACGCCCGTTGCTGCCGGTGCCAACCTCACCAACTACCTCAACGCCAACATCGGCGACCTCGAAAACACCGGTGTCGAGTTCGAAATCAACGCTGTGCCCGTGCAGACCCGCGACTGGACCTGGACCATCGGCTTCAACACCGCTTGGAACAAGAACAAAATCACCCGTCTGACTTCCGACGACGAGCGCGAGGACTACTACGGTGTCGATACGGGCGGCATCTCGGGCGGCGTCGGCGTCACCTGCCAGGTGCAGCAGACCGGCCAGCCGCTCAATTCGTTCTACGTCTACCAGCAGGTCTACGATGAGAACGGCCGTCCCATGGAGGGCGTCTACGTCGACCGCAACGGCGACGGCAAGGTCGATTCCAACGACAAGTATTGCTACAAGAAGGCCGCTCCCGACGTGACGTTCGGCTTCAACACCGCCGTTTCGTGGCGCGCCCTCACGCTGGCCGTCTCGGCCCATGCCAACGTCGGCAACTACGTCTACGCCAACGTGGAGTCCAACGGCGGTTCGCTGCGCGACCTTTGGCTGAACAATTTCGTCTGCAATCGTCATTCGTCGGCTATGCAGGCCGGTTTCACCGAAGCACAGTACCTCTCCGACTACTATGTGCGCAACGCGTCGTTCCTCAAGCTCGACAACATCACGCTGAGCTACCGGTTCGACCTCTGCAAGTCGTCGAAGCGCCCCATGAACCTGAGCGTCTTCGGCACCGTGCAGAACGTCGCCACCATCTCGGGCTACAAGGGCATCGACCCCGAAATCTTCTCGGGCATCGACAACAACTTCTATCCCCGTCCGCGCACCTACATGCTCGGTCTGAAGTTCAATTTCTAATCCACCCTAAAACGAATCTTAGTTATGAAAAGCTATAAAGTGTTGTTGATGACCGCCGCGGCCGCCCTTACGCTGGGTCTGGGTTCCTGCGTCGGCGATCTGGATACCACGCCCATCGACGAGAACATCCAGCTTCCGGAGGAGGTGCTCGATTCGCAGGACGCTTACGAGGCGCTGCTGGCCAAGTGCTACCAGGGTCTGGCCGTCAGTTCGTCGCACGGCCCCAACGGCGACCCCGACATCTCGGGTGTCGACGGCGGCTTCGGACAGTATGTCCGCGCCCTGTTCAACATGCAGGTGCTGACCACCGACGAGGCTACCTGCTGCTGGGGCGATGTCGGTTTGCAGGACATCCACCACATGAACTGGACCACTACCAACCAGTTCATCACCTCGATGTACTACCGTGTCTTCTATCAGGTGAGCCTTTGCAACGAGTTCATCCGCCGTGCCAACAGCGCTGCGCTCGCCGCTTCCGAGTTTCCCAAGCGTGCCGAGTTCGTGGCCGAGGCCCGTGCGCTGCGTGCGCTGAGCTACTACCACGCCATCGACATCTTCGGCAACGTGCCTTTCTCCACCGAGAACAACGTGGTGGGCGCTGAAGGACCCGCGCAGATTTCGCGCGCCGACCTCTACGCATGGCTCGTCAAGGAGTGTACCGAACTGTTGGACGGTGCCGATTTGGCCGAGGCCGGTCAGAACGTCTACGGCCGCGGCGACAAAGGTTTGGTCCGCATGATTCTGGCCAAGGTCTACCTCAATGCCGAGGTGTGGGGCTGCGGCAGCCACTATGCCGAGTGCGCCAAGCTCTGCGAGGAGATTATGGCCGATTACTCCCTGCACGCCAACTACGCCGAGCTCTTCATGGCCGACAACCACCTCTGGACGAACAATGTTACCTATCTGGGCGACGAAATCATCTTCGTCGTTCCGCAGGACGGCATCAGCGTGCGTTCGTACGGTTGCACCAACTTCATCATCTCGGCCGCTTTGCCCGCTTCGGGTTTCGACATGTCCACCATGGGCCTTTCCGCCTCGGGCTGGGGCGGCCTGTCGCTCACCAAGGATTTCTCCGACAAGTTCGACGAGGCCAAGGATGCCCGCGCCATGTTCTACACCAAATACGGCAAGAGCGTCGACAACGTTTCCTTGTACGATCCCTCCGAGGGCGAAGGCGGTTACAAGTCTTTGAAGTTCAAAAATCTCAATCATGACGGCACGCCCGGTCAGGACGGTACGTTCGTCGATACCGACTTCCCCATGTTCCGCGCGGCCGACGCCTACCTGATGCTGGCCGAGTGCGCCAAGCGCGGCGGGGCCGTTGAGGCCGACGGCCTGGAGGCTTTGAACGACGTGCGCGAGCGCGCCGGTCTCGACCCGCTGGATGCCTATTCGTTGCAGGACGTTCTGGACGAGCGCGCCCGCGAGCTCTACTGGGAGTGCACGCGCCGTCAGGACCTCATCCGCTTCGGCCAGTTCACCACGGGCGACTACTGCTGGCAGTGGAAGGGCGCCGTCAAGGAGGGCCGCGCCGTCGAGGATTACCGCAATCTGATGCCGCTGGTTCCCTCCGACATCAACGCCAGCGGCAAGCTGACGCAGAATCCGGGTTACTGATCCCTTTCCCGCAATTACCAATCTAACAATCGATCACAATGAAAAAGTTATTCAGCATAGCACTCTTCGCATGGGCCGGTCTCGCGCTGACCGCGTGCGAGCAGGATCATATCGATGCGCAGTACATCCCCGGCAATGTCGTGGCGCCCGTGGCGGGCGAGGTGACGGGCGCCGGTGCGCTCGCCGTCGACGGCCCCGCCGTGACGGTGGCCTATACGCAGCCCGATTTCGGCTTGCAGGCTCCGACGGCCTGCACGCTCTACGCGGCGCTTTCGGAGACCATGGAGGGACGCCAGACGGTGGCTGCCGCAGTAGGCGAGCAGGAGTTGACCGCCACGGCCAAGGATCTCAATGCCGCCCTTATCAATGCCGGCGGCGAGCCCGGCACCGAGGCGACGGTCTATCTTCAGATAGGCGTTTCGATGATCGACAGCAAGGGTGCCGTCGTCGAGGGTACGGAGAGCCTCTCCAACATCGTCAGCGCCCTCTTCACGCCCTATAATGCCGAGGTGCTCGACGTCGACCTCTACGGCCACGTCTGGATTATCGGCGATTACTGCAGCTGGAACCACGGTGCTTCGCAGTTCCTCTACGACTACGACAAGAAAGGCGTCTACACCGGCGTCGTCGACTTCGGTGCCAAGGCCGCCAACGGATTCAAAGTTACGGGTATCGCCGGTTGGGAAGATTCCTGCAACTGGGGTGCCGACCATGAGTTCGACGCGGATGTCGACGAGGCGGAAGCCAAAACGGTGCAGTTGATTGCCGCCGGTGGCAGCAAGAATATCCAGCATTATTCCAAGCGTTTCTATTCCTTCTCGTTCAACAAGTCGACGCTCGTGCTCACCCAGCAGTGGGGTGCCGACCAGATCGGCATCATCGGCGACTTCAACGGTTGGGGCGGCGACGTCGTCATGGAGTACAACCCGCTCAAGGTGCGTTTCTACGCCGACATCGAGGTTGCAAGCGACGGCGGTCTGAAGTTCCGCGCCGATGCGGCCTGGGGTCTCAACTGGGGTGCCGACTGTGCTCAGGGTGGTGGCAACATCGCCGTCAAGGCCGGCAACTACCGCGTCTATCTCGACCTGAACAAGTCGGAAATCGTCTTCAGCGAGAAGATGTACGACCAGCCCGAGCCGACCGAGTAGCGTGCATCTCCCGACGGCCGCTTCGTGCCGTCGACATACAGGCCGGAGGGTTCTGACCGACCCTCCGGCCGCTACGGAAGACCGGGCCGTTCCGCTCGGAGCGGCCCGTCTCGTTCTTCCTGCCTCCCTCAACCGCTATTTTCCCAAAACCATGAAACGATTTCTCGCTCTTTTGTTCTGCCTCTCTGTGGCGGGCTTCGGCTGTGCCTGCGGCAGCGACCCTGCCGGTTCCGACAGCGGCTCCGTCACGCTCTCGGCTTCGCCCGCAAGCCTGGAGTTCTTCGCCGACAGCGATGTGCTGCCCCTCGAAGTGAGCTCTTCGGCCCGGAAATGGATGATTGCCGCCGCCGATGCCTGGTGCCAGACCGATGTTTCGTCGGGTTCGGGCGACCGCACCGTGCAGGTATCCGTCGCCGCCAACGCTTCGGGTGCTCCGCGTTCCACGCAGCTCACCCTCCGCGCCGAGGGCGCCGAGCCGGTCGTCGTCTCCGTCGTCCAGTCGGACATGGCCGCCGAGCAGCTCGCTGCCGACCCCGAACCGTGGGACGGCGAGAAGCGCGCCGACATCACCTATCAGATTCTGATTTACGCCTTTGCCGATTCCGACGGCGACGGCGTGGGCGACTTCCGCGGCATCGTCGACAAGCTCGACTACCTCGAAGCCTTGGGCGTCGGCGCTCTGTGGCTCTCGCCCGCCCATCCCGCCGCTTCCTACCACGGCTACGATGTCGAGGACTACGAGTCCCTCGACCCGCGCTTCGGTTCCGAGGCCGATTTCAAGGAGTTGATCGACGCCGCCCACGCCCGCGGCATCAAGGTCTATATGGACTATGTCATCAACCACACCAGCAAGGAGCATCCGTGGTTCCTCGACGCTGTCCGCAATCCCGACAGCCCTTACCGCAGTTATTACGTCCTCTCCGACAATCCCCGGCAGGACATCCGGGACGGCAAGATTCCCATGATCGCTACCGAGGGTGCCGCAGGTTACGACGCCAACCAGTGGTATGCGACCGTCGCCGGGGGCGATGCGACGCCCAACGTGAAGTTCACGCTCGACTGGACCAAGAAGACCGTCACGGTCGAGCAGGTCGACGCCGTCGAGAACAGCGGTACGCCGTCGAGCGGCAAATATCTCTTCCTCGGCGACCCCGGCGAATGCGTCGAGTTCTACGACGCCGGCGACGGACTCTACACCTTGTCGCTCAGGTTCGAATCGTCGTGGGGCTTCCTCGTCCGCACCTCCGCCACGGCCTGGACCGCCGGCACCAAGTTCGGCGCCGCCGCCGGCAGCAGTACGCTCGCCTGGGGCGAGCCCATGACGCTCGTCGCCAACACGGCGTCGGTCGACCCCGTCGACGTGCTGATGCCCTATATGTCGTCGGTCATGTACCACTCCCATTTCTGGACTTCGTGGTTCGCCGACCTCGACTACGGCGCCGTCGAAACGTGTGCCGATTCGCCCGCTTTCGGGGCCGTCTGCAACTCGGCCGCCAAGTGGATCGGTTTGGGCATCGACGGACTGCGTCTCGACGGCGCCAAGCATGTCTACCACAACGGTTATTCCGACGAGAATCCCCGGTTCTGGAAGGCTTTCTACGACGCCGTCAACGCCCATTACCGCACCCTCCATGCCGACGACATCTACATGGTGGGCGAAATGTACGACAGCTACGACCGCGTGGCGCCCTATTACTCCGGGCTGCCCGCTCTCTTCGAGTTCGATTACTGGTGGCGGCTCCGCGATGGGCTCAACACCTCCACCGGGTGTTATTTCGCCCGCGACATCCTCTCCTACCGCGAGGCCTACGCCAAGGTGCGCCCCGACTTCATCGAGGCCACCAAGCTCTCCAACCACGACGAGGACCGCGCCCTGTCGGAGCTTCAAGGGTCCGTTGCCAAGGCCAGGCTGGCCGGCGCCGTGCTCCTCACTTCGTGCGGTTCGCCCTACGTCTATCAGGGCGAGGAGCTGGGGTTCGTCGGCACCAAGGAGGGCGGCGACGAGTATGTCCGCCACCCCATGAAGTGGGGCGACAGCCACACCCCCGAGCCCGTCGACGCCGCGAAGGTCTTCGCCGGCATGAAGTCGGTGGCCGACGTCGCAGCGCAGGAGGCCGACAAAACCTCCCTCTTGCAGGTCTACCGTACGTTCGGCACTCTGCGCAATACCTATCCGGCACTCGCTTCGGGCGCCATGACCGAACATCCGGTCTACAATGCCGACAATACGCAGTACCGGCAGATCGCCGCCTGGTACCGCACCGCGGGCGACCAGCGCATGCTCGTCCTCCACAATTTCTCGTCGGCCTCCGTCAGCCTTCCGCTCACCGATGCCGTCGACAAGGCCGTCGCCACGCTCAACAGCGTCTCGGGTTCGTTCGGCGACGCTTCGTCGGTGCGCTTGGGGGCCTATTCGTCGGTCGTCTTGCTCTTGAAATAGCCGGCCATGAAACGGATTCTCTGTTTGTTGTTGGCCGCCGCTTCGTTTTGCGGCTGCCGTCCCCTCATCTTCGCCGATGCGCCCCTCGCCGGCCAGGCCGAACCCATCGTGCCGGCCCGGTTGCAGCCCGGTGTCAACCGGTTGTTGCTGACCGATTTTCTTCCGCAGTGGGAGCGGGCCGATTCGATCACTTCGTCCCTGCTCCGCATCGAGCCGGCCGCCGAGGGGTGGACCGAGTTCGTCATTACCGCTCCCGAGGGGCCGTTCGTCGCCACGTTCGAGGCGTGGTCCGGCGGCCGGTGCCTCTCCGTCGTCGCGCTCGGCGGCGGGCGTGCACCCGAGGCCCGGGCTTTCTCCGAGGGATGCGACGGCTCAAGAATACAGGTGAAAACTTCGCAGGCGCCCCGGCAGGTCGTCGCCTTGTGGCAGAACTGCCGCCTGCCCGAGGAGTATGTTGCCATAAGCGGCAGCGGGGTAGTAGTCACTCTTCCTGCCGATGCCGGCCGGGCCGACCGGTCGTGGCTGCGGGTCTTCGCCGCTTCGGACAGCGCCCGCTTCAACGATCTGCTCGTTCCGCTCGCAAAGGGGCGCCCCGTGGTCGATGCCGCGCAGCTCACGCGCCGCGACAAGCAGGCGCAGGTGCTCTATTCGCTGATGATCGACCGTTTCGACAACGGTAATCCCGCCAACGATGCGCCGCTGCGGCGCGACGACGTCCTCCCGCAGGTCGACTACCAGGGCGGCGACCTGTGCGGCATCACGCAGCGTATCGAGGCCGGTTTCTTCGATTCGCTGGGCATCTCGACCTTGTGGATTTCGCCCGTTACGCAGAACCCGCGCGACGCCTGGGGGCTCAATCAGGAGCCTTTCACCCGCTTCTCGGGCTACCACGGCTACTGGCCCGTCTACACCACGCAGCTCGACGACCGCTTCGGCACGCCCGACGAGTTCCGGGCCCTGCTCGACGCGGCCCATGCCCGCGGCATGAACGTCATCCTCGACTACGTGGCCAACCACCTGCACATCCATTCGCCCGTCTTGCAGGCCCATCCCGACTGGGTGACGCCCCTCTACCTTGCCGACGGGCGCAAGAACCTCGGCTTGTGGGACGACGAGCGCCTCACCACGTGGTTCGACGAGCACATTCCCTCGCTCGACCTCGAACGCGGGGAGGTGTGCGCGCCCATGACCGATTCGGCGCTCTACTGGCTCGCCGAATACGACCTCGACGGCTTCCGCCACGATGCTTGCAAGCACATTCCCGAGAATTACTGGCACATGCTCTGCCGCAAGATGAAGAGCCGCTTCCCCGACCGCAGTCTGTGGCAGATAGGCGAGACCTACGGGTCGCCCGAGCTGATCGCCTCCTACGTGCGCAGCGGCATGATCGACGCCCAGTTCGACTTCAACGTCTACCATACGGCGCTCGACGTCGTGGTGCGCGGCCGTTCCGTGCGCGACCTCGGCGGCGAGGTCGACCGTTCGCTCGCGGTCTACGGCGCCCACCACACCATGGGCAACATCACGGGCAACCACGACAAGGCGCGCCTCGTCTCGCTGGCCGGCGGCGCCCTCTCGCCCGACGAGGATTCCAAACTGGCCGGCTGGACCCGCTCCATCGGCGTCGGCGACCCGGTGGGCTACCGCAAACTCGCCCTCGTCGAGGCGCTCAACTGCACCATCCCCGGGGTGCCCTGCATCTACCAGGGCGACGAGTACGGCGAGCCCGGCGGCAACGACCCCGACAACCGCCGCATGATGCGCTTCGGCGGCTATACGCCCTGCGAGCAGGCCACGAAGGAGCTCACCTGCGCCCTTACGCACCTGCGCCGTTCGTCCATGCCGCTTTTGTACGGCGACATGTTTACGCTCTCCCTCACCGACGATGCGTGGCTCTTCGCCCGCGTCTACATGGGCGATGTCGCGCTCGTGGCGCTCAACTTCGGCGACCGGCCGCAGCGCATCGCCTGCACTCTTCCCGCCTTTTTTGCCGGAAATCCGGAATTTAAAGCTAACTTTGGGGCCGGTTTCGGCCTCTCGCCTGCGGGGGAGTTCTTCGTCGAGCTTCCGCCCCACGGATTCGAAATTCTGACCAAAACCGAATAGAATCATGAAACGAATTCTCAACCTCCTGCTCCTGGCCGTGCTGCTCGCCGCGGCGGCCTGCACCGACCGGACCGCGGTTTCCGACCGCAGCATCGGCAGTTCCGTACTCTACGAGATGAACGTGCGCCAGTTCACCCCCGAGGGAACGTTCGCCGCCGCCGAGGAGCGCCTGCCCGCACTGCGCGACCTGGGCGTCGACATCGTGTGGCTCATGCCCGTCCATCCCATCGGCGTCGAGGGGCGCAAGGGCACCATGGGTTCCTACTACGCCATCCGCGACTACCGCGCCATCAATCCCGAGTTCGGCACCATGGCCGATTTCGAGCGCTTCCTCGCCCGGGCCCACGAGCTGGGTCTGCGCGTCATCCTCGACTACGTGGCCAACCACACTTCGCCCGACCATGCGTGGGTGACGGAGATGCCCGCCGAGTGGTATGTGCGCGATTCGACGGGTGTGCCCGTCGTGCAGTACGACTGGACCGACATCGCCAAGCTCAACTACGCCACGCCCGCCGTGCGCGAGGCGATGTTCGAGGTGTTGAAATTCTGGACCGACAAGGGCGTCGACGGCTTCCGCTGCGACGCCGCCATGGAGATGCCCGACGACTTCTGGGCCGACGCTTTCGCCCGTCTGCGCGCCGTGCGCCCCGACCTCTTCCTGCTCGCCGAGGCCGAGGGCCCGCAGTTCCATGCCGACGGTTTCGACGCCACCTACGGCTGGAAGATGCACCACTTGCTGAACGAAATCGCCCAGGGCAAGAAGTCGGCCGCCGATTTGCGCGTGCTGTTGGCCGAATATGCCGCGGAGTATCCCGCTTCGGCCAGCCGCATGATGTTCACCTCCAACCACGACGAGAATTCGTGGGCCGGCACCGAGTTCGAGCGCATGGGCGATGCCGCCGCCGCGATGGCCGCGCTGACCTACGTCCTGCCGCAGAGCCTGCCGCTCATCTACACCGGCCAGGAGGTGGGCTACGACCACCGCTTCGAGTTCTTCGAGAAAGACCCCATGCCCGCCTGGGAGCCCAACGAACGGACCGCTTTCTACAAGAAACTCAACGCCCTGCGGCATGACAACCCCGCGCTCGCGTCGGGCGGCGAGGGCGGCGACATCGTCTACATGGGCGGCGCCGTGGCCGACGTCATGGCTTTCACGCGTTCCGCCGGCGACAACAAGGTCGTCTGCTTCTTCAACCTCTCGGCCGAGCCGCAGGCGGTCATTCCCACCGTCGAGGTCGCCGGCGACCTCACCGACGCCATGACCGGAGAGCCGCACCCGATCCTCCCCGGCGAGGAGTTCCGGCTCGCACCGTGGGAATACCTGATATTGGTGAAAAGTGCTTTTTAATTCACAATTCAGAATGCACGATTCACAATTCGTTTCCGGTTCCCATGCTGCCCGCAGTCGAACATATCGTTTCAAGAAGTGCAATGACAAGGCATTTTCTTTCGGTCTCCTTGTTTCTTGCTTACTCGTAAAATAATTGTGAATCGTGCATTCTGAATTATGAATTCTTCCGTTATGCTGCATCCCGACTGGAGCTACCGCTCTGTCCTCTATGAAATGAACGTGCGTCAGCTCACGCACGAGGGTACGTTGCGTGCCGCCGCTTCGCGGCTCGCTTTCCTGCGCGACCTGGGTGTCGACGTCGTGTGGCTCATGCCCGTGCACCCCATCGGCGTCGAGGGCCGCAAAGGGTCGCTGGGCTCCTACTATTCCATCCGCGACTACTGCGCCGTCAGCCCCGAGTTAGGGTCGATGGAGGATTTCGACGCCTTCGTCTCGGAGGCCCACCGCCTCGGCATGAAGGTCCTGCTCGACTGGGTGGCCAACCATACGGCGCGCGATGCCCGCTGGATTACGGAGCATCCCGACTTCTACGTCTACGATGCCGAGGGGCGCCCCGCCGTGCCCTGGGACTGGAGCGACACGGCCAAGCTCGACTATTCCAACCGCGCCGTGTGGGACGCCCAGGCCGAGGCCATGGAGTTCTGGCTGCGCGACCATGCCGTCGACGGCTTCCGCTGCGACATGGCCATGCTGGTGCCCGTGGAGTTCTGGAACGAGACCGTGCGGCGGCTCAAACGCACGAAGCCCGACCTCTTCATGCTGGCCGAGGCCGAGGAGACCAACCTCTTCGACGAGGGGGCTTTCGACGCCTGCTATGCCTGGGAGATGCACCATCTGATGGTCGACGTCGCACAGCAGCGCACCCGCGTCACGGCCCTGCGCGACTACATCTATGCCGACCGCGGGCGTTATCCCCGTTCGGCCATGCGGCTGGCATTCACCTCCAACCACGACGAGAATTCGTGGTCGGGCTCCGAGTTCGACCGCTTCGGCGACGCCCGCGAGGCCATGGCCGTCTTCTCGTTCGTCGTGCCGCGCGGCCTGCCCCTCATCTACACCGGGCAGGAGGTCGGCTGCGACCGCTCTTTCGCCTTCTTCGACCGCGATCCGATCGCCTCCTACGAGGTCAACGGCTTCACCCGCTTCTACCGGCGTCTCGCGCAGCTGCGCCACCGCAACGCCGCCCTTGCCGCGGGCGAGCAGGGCGGCGAGATGATCGAGATTCGCAACAACGCCGAGGACTGCCTGATGACGATGGTCCGCGAGACGCCCGACAACCGCGTCGTGGCCATCATGAACCTGTCGCCCTATGCCATCCATGCCGAGTACGGCACCGGCATCTACGCCGGCTCCTACACCGATGCGATGACCGGGGCCGAATACAACCTTCCGGAGCAGGTCGCCGAGGACATGGCGCCCTGGAGCTACCGGATTCTGACTCGATGAACTCCATGAAACCGACTTCTCTTTTCCTCTCCCTTTGCGCCATGGCCGCTCTCTCCTGCAACGATGCCCCGCAGTTCGACCCGCAGTCGGTCGACGATGCCGGCGCCCGCGTCGCCCATGTCGAACCCCTCTCGTGGTGGACAGGCATGCGCACGCCCCTCCAGCTTCTGATTCACGGCGACAGCATCGCCGCCTGCGACATATGCATCGAGGGTCCGCAGGGGCTGCGCGTCGCCGGCGTGCACAAGGCCGACAGCCCCAATTATCTCTTCGTCGACGTCGAGGTGGCCCGCACCGCCGAACCCGGCACACGCTACATCGTCTTTTCGCGCGGTGCCGAGCGGTTCAAGGTGCCTTACGACATCGCCGCCCGCCGCGAGGGTTCCGCCGACCGGCAGAGTTTCACCGCGGCCGACATGATTTATCTGTTGATGCCCGACCGCTTCGCCGACGGCGACCCCTCCATCGATTCCGCTCCCGACACCGCCGAAAAGGCCGACCGCAGCGCCTTCTTCGGACGTCACGGCGGCGACTTGCAGGGCATGATCGACCATCTCGGCTACATCGCCGACCTCGGGGCCACGGCCGTGTGGGCCACGCCGCTGTTGCTCGACAACGAGCCGCAGGCGTCGTACCACGGCTACGCCTGCGCCGATTATTACCGCATCGACCCGCGCTTCGGCACCAACGAACTCTACCGCGACTATGTCGCCGCCTGCCACCGCCACGGTCTCAAGGCCATCATGGACATCGTGACGAACCATTGCGGCGCGGCCCACTGGTGGATGCGCGACCTGCCGTTCGACGACTGGGTGCACCGCTTCCCCGAATACACGCAGACCAACAACCTCTTCTCCGTCAACATGGACCCCAACGCGTCGCAGTACGACCTCGGGGTGCAGGAGGGCGGTTGGTTCGACCGCATGATGCCCGACATGAACCTCGACAATCCCTTCCTGCTGCATTACTTCCAGCAGTGGGCCGTGTGGTGGATCGAGTATGCCGACCTCGACGGTCTGCGCGTCGACACCTATCCCTACAACGAGAAGGGCCCCATGAGCGAGTGGTGCGCCGCCGTGCTCGGCGAGTATCCCGATTTCAACATCGTGGGCGAGTGCTGGACCGGCGACGTGCCCCAGCTGGCCTACTGGCAGGGCGGCAATCCCAACCGCGACGGCTTCGACTCGCACCTGCCCTCCATCATGGACTTTCCGCTGCGCGACGCCGTCTGCCGCGCCTTGCCCACCGATTCGCTCCGTTGGGGCGAGGGGATGATCCGGGTCTACAACGCCCTTTCCGACGACTTCGTCTACCACGACCTTTCGCGCATGATGATTTTCACGGGCAACCACGACACCGACCGTCTGGCCGACGTCGTGCGCGGCGATGCCGGCCGGGTCAAGATAGCCATGACTTTGATGGCTACCTTGCGCGGTATTCCGCAGCTCTTCGCCGGCGACGAGCTGATGTTCCGTTCGGCCGACCTCTCGCAGGGCCACGGCGGTCTGCGCGTCGACTTCCCCGGAGGTTGGGCGGGCGATGCCGTCGATCTCTTCGACCCGGCGCAGCGGCAGGGACCGGCCGCCGAGGTGCACGAATACACCCGCCGTCTCTTCAACTGGCGCAAGACCAAACCCGTCATCCACTCCGGACGCACGCTCCACTTCGCCTCGCGCGACAACACCTATGCCTATTTCCGCTACGACGACAGCGAGGCCGTCTTCGTCTTCATCAACAATTCGCGCGGCCGCAAGACGGTGCCTTGGTCGCACTACGCCGAAATCACCCGGTCGCTGGCCGGCGAGGGCCGCGACGTGCTGAGCGGCGACCCGATTGTCGTGAGCGACTCCACCTCCGTCGCTGCCCGTTCGGCGCTGGTCGTCGAGTTCCGGCGCAGCGGCAGCCGGTAACGGCCGCCGCCGGGGGCCCGACAGGCCGTCCGGTCGTTTTTTCTGTTCGAAGCGTCCCGTCGGGGCGCTTTTTTTGTATGTTTTTGTGTATTTTTGTTCCGGATTATTATGAAACGCTTTTTTCTTGCAGTGCTGCTGGCGCACCTTGCCGTCGTTGCCGGGGCGCGTACATGGCGGACCGGCGAGGTGCCCAATGTGCAGCTTGCCGACAAAACCCGCTATGTCTCCAATCCCGACGGGATTCTTTCGGCCGCCGCCGTGGCCGAGATAGATTCGCTGTGCGGCGCGCTGCGTGCGCAGGGCCTTGCGGAGGTGGCCGTCGCTGCACTCGACGACATCGAGGGCGGCGACCCCTTTTCGTTCGCTATGGAGCTCTTCGGCAGCTGGGGCGTAGGCCGCAAGGATGTCGACAACGGACTGGGCATCCTGCTCGTTGAGCAGCTGCACGAAATCCGCTTCGTTACCGGACCGAGGCTCGAAGGCGTGCTGCCCGACGCACTCTGCAAGCGTATCCAGCTCAACTTCATGCTGCCTTACTTCCGCGAAGGCGATTACAGCGCCGGCATGGTGGCCGGCGTTGCGGCTGTCGCCGAACTGCTCGAAAAGGGCGAGCTCGACTTCGGACCGGAAGCGGAGGAGGACGACCTGCCGTTCGTAGTCGTTTTCCTGATTGCCGTCGGGTTCGTCGGATTGCTCATGCTGCTGGCCTTGGTTTACAGTCAGAGCCAGCGCTGTCCCCGGTGCGGCAAACGGAAACTGGCTTTGCGCGGGAAGAAATTGCTGTTGTCCACCTCGACCGAGGAGGTGTTCGAATACACCTATGTCTGCGCCGCGTGCGGCAAGGTCGTCGAACGCCGCGTCCGCAGTCCGCGCGATAACGGCTTCGGCGGCGGAGGGCCTTTCATCGGCGGTCTCGGGGGCGGCTTGGGCCGGGGCGGCGGTTCGTGCGGAGGAGGTTTCGGCGGCGGCTCCTTCGGCGGCGGAGGTGCGGGCTCGCGCTGGTAGAAGCGGCGAAAACAAGCGTATGCAACCGAATGAATACAACGATATGAAAAAATGGATTTGGATCGCCGTGGCGGCCATAGTGGTCGTCGGGGCATTTTGGATGTACCGGACCTACAACCGGTTCGTGCACACGGATGAGGAGGTCAATAATGCCTGGGCACAGGTCGAGACGCAGTATCAGCGCCGTTCGGACCTCATTCCCAACCTCGTGAATACCGTCAAGGGCTATGCCGCCCACGAGCGCGAGACCCTCGAAGGGGTCGTTGAGGCGCGTGCCAAGGCCACGTCGATCAACCTCTCGGTCGACCAGCTCACGCCCGAGACCATGGCCGAGTTCCAGCAGGCGCAGGAGGGCGTACGCTCCGCATTGGGGCGTCTGCTCGTCGTCGCCGAGCGTTATCCCGACCTCAAGGCCAATCAGAATTTCCAGGAGTTGCAGGCCCAGCTGGAGGGCACCGAAAACCGCATCGCCGTGGCGCGCGAGCGTTTCAATACCGCGGTCCGGGCCTACAACGTCTCCGTGCGCCGGTTCCCGGCCGTCGTGGTCGCCAAGCTGTTCGGCTTCGGGCAGAAGCCCTACTTCACGGCCGATGCTGCGGCTGCCCAGGCTCTCGTCGTGGAGTTCTGAGTCCTGCGCGCCGGTTTCGCGCAATGCCGAATGCCGGTTCGAAGGGTTGTGCGTGCCGCCGACTCCCGCTGTGAGTCCCGCAGGCGAGACTGCCTGCGTCCGAAAAGCGCCCGGGGGCCTGCCAGCAACAATTTCTTAAGAACAACTGCGACTCCCTCTTTTCTGCCGTCTGTAACTTCTTACAGACGGCTTTTTTCTTCTTCGGCACCCGCTTCCACGTTCTTGTGACGGAAGGCCTTGCCCGTCTTGAAGTTGTAGGTCAGCGAGAGCTGGTAGCTGCGGCAGGTCCAGTTCTGTACGACGTCGACCATGCGGATGAATCCGTCGCCGCGCGCTCCCACCCGCTGCGTCGGCGGGGCTATGGGGTTGCGCATCGTGAAGGCCGCCGTGAATTTGTCGCCGAAGCGTTTCTTGATGCTGACGTCGTTGAAATGCATCCGTTCCACCCAGCAGTTGCCCAGCATCACGCGGCTCTGATAGCGGTAGGAGAGGTCGATGTAGAACTTCGCCGGCAGGGTGAAGGTCGTCGAGGCGTTCGCGAAGCAGAAGTCATGGTGTTCTTCGGGGGCGTTCTGCGCCATGCGCTGTCCCTGGCGGATGTAGGTGGCGTTGAGGTTGAGCGACCACCATTTGGCCAGCTGCAGCGGGATGTTGGCCGTGGCGTAGTAGCTCTTCGTCGTGTCGAAGTTGACCCACGCCAGACAGAGCATGTCGGGATTGTCCGGGGCGGACTGCATCGTCTGCTGGATTTCGGCGGTCTGGATCATCACGCCGCCCGTGAGCGTGTATTTGTGGGCCAGCACGAGGGTCAGACTCACGTCGTGCTTGAACGAGGGGTCGAGCTCCGGGTTGCCCGTCTGGTAGGTGTAGTCCGAAATCTGCATGCGCTGCGGGTTGAGACACCAGAAGCGCGGACGTTCGATGGTGCGGGCATACTGCGCGATGAGCGAGTAGGCGCCGTCTTTGGAGAGGGCGTAGGAGACGTTGGCGTTGGGGAAGAGCGAGAAGTAGTTCTGCCGCACGGCGCTCTCCTTGCCTTTCGTGCGGGTGTATTCGCCGCGCAGGCCCGCCACGGCGCTCCAGCGGCCCAGGTTGGCCGAGACTATGCCGTAGGCCGCGGCGATCTGCTCGGTGTAGTCGAGGCGGAAGCTGAGGTCCTCGTTGCGCAGCCACGTTCCGGCCGGGCAATATTCGTAGAGCGCGGCGTTGTGCATGTCGTTGTAGGTGTATTTGGCGCCTGCGCGCAGCGAGACCTTGGGCGTGAAGTTCTTTTCCAGAGCCAGCGTGGCCGTCAGTACGTTGTAGCGCGCCGTCGAGTTGTCGCGGTAGAGCGAGTCGAGCGTCCGGTCGGGGGCGGCGATGCGGGTGCGGTTGTCGTTGCCCGTGTCGGAGGTGCGCAGGTTGTAGTCGGCCAGGAACTTGAGCGTCGACCCCAGGGTGTCTATTTTCCAGATGTAGTTGAAGGTCGTCGACAGTCCGTTCGACGTGCTGCGCGTGTCGTAGCGGCTTTCGGTGCGGGTCAGCATGCCGTCGGCCGCGAAGTCGGTGTCGGAGTCGTTGGGCCCTTTCTCCGTGTCGTGCCAGTATTCGGCTTCCAGTCCGATGCTGTGGGCGGACGAGAGTTCGCAGATACCACCCGTCTTGAAGCCGAAGTTGTGGCCGGATTCTTTTTTATAGGAGTGGGCGTCGATCCGGGTGTCGGCCGTGGCGTAGCGGGTCTGTTCGTCGGAGAGGAACGAGTGGTTCCGCAGGGTGCCCCATGCGTTGGCATAGAGATCGAAGCGGCCCGAATGGTGGTTGACCGTGACTTGGGGAACCAGCATGTTCTCCCGTTTGCCCGTGCGGCCCCTCAGCGACACCGAGCCTTCGGTGCCTTGTTCGCGGCGTTTTTTCAGCGTGATGCGGATGATGCCGCCCGACGAGTCGGCATCGTAGTCGGCGCCGGTCGTGGGCACCACCTCTATTTTCCGAATATCTTCGGCCCGCAGCGAGGTGAGGTAGTTGAGCAGTTGCTCGGGCTCCATTTTCAGTTCGCGGTCGTTGATGTAGACTTTCGACCCCGTCTTGCCGTTGATGGATATTTTTTCGCCGTCGATCCAGATGCCCGGGGCCAGTTTGAGCAGTTCGACGCCGTCTTTGCCGATCGTCGCCGGCGAGTTGGCCACGTCCATCACGAAACGGTCGGCTTCGCGACGGATAAGCTGACCCGTCACCACCACCTCCTCGATTTGGGTCGCCGCATTTTTCAGCGTGATGTCGCCCAGGTCGTTGGCCGCTTCGATGCGCACCTCCCGTTCCAGGGGTTCGCAGCCCAGGTAGAGTATCGACAGGGTGTAGTCGCCCGCAGGAACATCCAGTTCGAAGCGGCCTTCGTTGTCGGTCGCCATGCCGGCCACCTGCAGGCCGTCGCGCAACAGTACGACCGTCGCATACTCCACGGCCTGGCCCTGCTCGGTCACCACCCGGCCCGTGGCAGGGTGGAGGCGCGCCGCCATCGCCTGGAACAGCGCCATTATCAACAATACAATCAGTAGTGCAAGTCTTTTCATATCTTTCGCGTTTAATATTTTCTGTTCGCTATATCTTGACAATGCAAAGATATGTAGAATATTTATACTTTGCAATGCATAATACTGAATTTTTGTGAATTTTTTTCGATACCATATTATATAGGGCGAAGGGGGAATAATTAAGAATTCGAATTTGTCATTCTGAGCAGAGCGAAGAATCTAATCTTATCGAATCGACTGAGCAGATGTTTCACTTCGTTCAACATGACGCTTGTTGTGAGGTTGCAAGAACTTGTTTCCTACATTCTCGCCCGGGCCGGCTGCGGGGGTCGCATCTCTGATGCGAGCCGGGCAACGAAGCATCTGTGACTTGCAATATCATAACCCCTGGCTCTTAGTCGGACGTCATTCTGAGGAGCGTAGCGACGAAGAATCTGTTTCTTGCTTGTTATTATAGATTCTTCGGCTTTGCCTCAGAATGACAAGACTGGGTTTTCGGGGCGCAGCCTGCGGGGCCTGCCCGGCGCCAGCTGGATGTTTGCGGGCCTCCGCGCCGGGAGGCTGCGGCCCGCACGGCTCTTCGAGCCGCATACGCAGAAAGGCCGTATCGTCTCCCGTCGAAACTTTGTTGAAAAAAATCGAGGTTCCGCGCACCGGTTTATCGGAGAAAAATTGCTAATTTTGCCGGATACTGAACAAATATCCTCTTTTCGGAACCTATGTTGAGCGTTCTATATTACCTTCTTCTGGTCGTTTTGTGCACCGTCTTCCTGGTGTTGTCGGCCGTTGCGCTGGTCGTCTGCATGCCTTTCGACAAGTCGCGCCGCACGGTCCACGAGCTGTCGCGCGTGCTGGTGCGCATCTTCTTCTTCATCCCGCCGTTCTGGCGGCAGCGGGTCATCGGCCGCGAATACGTCGATCGCAGCAAAAGTTATGTTATCGTGCTGAATCACAATACGGTCGTCGACATCCCCGCACTCTATTGCATCCCGCTCAATTTCCGGTGGGTCTCCAAGCGCGAGGTCTTCCGGACTCCGTTCTTCGGGCAGTTCCTCGTCCTGCACGGCGACATCTGCATCGACCGCGGACGGGCCGCCGAGGCCAAGGAGCAGATGGTCGGCAAGGGTTGCGAATGGCTGCGGCGCGGTGTTTCGGTGGCCGTCTTCCCCGAGGGTACGCGTTCCAGGGACGGCGAAATCCACCGTTTCAAGACCGGGGCTTTCGCCCTGGCCAAGGAGGCCGGGGTCGCGATTCTGCCCGTGGTGCTCGACGGTACGGCGTCGCTCATCAAGAAGAACTTCTTGTTCAACTGGCGCAACCGCATCACGGTCCGCGTCCTGCCGCCCGTTCCGGCCGACAGGGTCGCCGCAACCGAGGTGCACGAGCTGGCGCAGCAGGTGCACGACGACATGGCCGACGCACTGCGCGAAGTGAAAATCGAAAGGTGAGAAGTGAAAGGCACCTTCAGCCTTTCACCTTTAACTTTTAACCTTGTATAAATGGCAGATTTACTTACCAATAGCGCTCCTTCCGACAGCTACGGCGACGATGCCATCGTCACCCTCTCGCCGCGCGAGCACATCCGCCTGCGTCCGGGCATGTACATCGGCAAGCTGGGCGACGGCTCGCAGGCCGACGATGGCATCTACGTCCTCATCAAGGAGGTCGTCGACAACTCCATCGACGAGTTCATCATGGGGGCCGGCCACCAGGTCGACATCACCGTCGAGGACCGTGTCGTCACCGTCCGCGACTACGGGCGCGGCATCCCCCTCAAGTCGCTCGCCGCGGCCGTCTCCGAAATGAACACCGGCGGCAAGTACGGCGGTTCGGCCTTCAAGAAGACCGTGGGTCTGAACGGCGTCGGCGTCAAGGCCGTGAACATGCTCTCCAGCGAGTTCACGGCACGTTCCGTGCGCGACGGCGAGGCCCGCACCGTCACGTTCGCCAAGGGCTTGGAGCAGAGCGACAAGTGGGAGTCGGGCGTGGGGGAGAAGAACGGCACCTACATCCGTTTCCGCGTCGACGAGGAGGTCTTCGGCAGCTACGACTACAATTTGGAGTATGTCGAGCAGATGGTGAAGAACTACACCTATCTCAACCTCGGTCTCACGTTCAATTTCAACGGCAGCAGCTACGTCTCGAAAAACGGTCTGCTCGACCTCTTGAACGAGAATATGACCGAGGAGCCGCTCTACGCTCCCGTCCACCTCTCCGGCGACGACATCGAGATTGCCATCACCCACGGCACCGGCTACGGCGAGAACTACTATTCGTTCGTCAACGGCCAGTATACCTCGCAGGGCGGCACCCACCAGGCCGCGTTCCGCGAGGCCATCGCCAAGACCGTCAAGGAGTTCTTCCGCAAGGACTACGACCCGTCGGACATCCGCACCTCCATCATCGCCGCCATCTCGGTCAAGGTCACCGACCCCGTCTTCGAGTCGCAGACCAAAATCAAGCTCGGGTCGAAGGAGGTCGAGCCGGGTGTCTCGATGCGCAACTTCGTGATGGATTTCCTCACCAAGCACCTCGACGACTACCTCCACAAGCATCCCGAGACGGCGCAGATTCTTCAGAAGAAGATCGTCGAGAACGAGAAGGAGCGCAAGGCCATCTCGGGCATCCAGAAGAAGGCCCGCGAGACGGCCAAGAAGGTGTCGCTCAACAACAAGAAGCTGCGCGACTGCAAGATACACCGCACCGACAAGAACGAGTTGGCCGACCGGTCGATGATTTTCATCACCGAGGGCAATTCGGCGTCGGGGTCCATCACCAAGTCGCGCGACGTGCGTACGCAGGCCGTCTTCTCGCTGCGCGGCAAGCCGCTCAACTGCTTCGGACTCACCAAGAAGGTCGTCTACGAGAACGAGGAGTTCAACCTCCTGCAGGCCGCCCTGAACATCGAGGAGGAGATGGACAACCTGCGCTACGAAAAGGTCGTCATCGCCACCGATGCCGATGTCGACGGCATGCATATCCGCCTGCTCATCACGTCGTTCTTCCTCCAGTTCTTCCCCGACGTCATCCGCCGCGGCCACCTCTACATCTTGCAGACGCCCCTGTTCCGCGTCCGCAACAAGAAGGAGACCCACTATTGTTATTCCGAGGAGGAGCGCCTGAAGGCCCTCGACCGCTGCGGCGCCAACGCCGAAATCACGCGTTTCAAAGGTCTCGGCGAGATTTCGCCCGACGAGTTCAAGGAGTTCATCGGCGAGAACATGCGCCTCGACCGCGTGCGCATCACCAAGGACGACCCCATCCACGACCTGCTGGAGTTCTACATGGGCAAGAACACCTTCGAGCGCCAGGGGTTCATCATCGACAACCTGCGCATCGAGGAGGACCTCGTGGAGCAGGACCTGATGATTTCATAATTCACGATTCATAATTCAGAATTGATGTCCCAAGATAAAGATAGAATCCGTCCCGAAGAGGAGCTGGGCGAGGACCTTTCGACGCCCGAGACCCTCGGCGACACGGTTGCCGAAGTTTCCGCCGAAGCTCCCGCCGGGGAGCCCGCGGCCGACGATGCGGCCGTCTCCGACGAGCCCGTCCGCAAGGGCAAGTACGACCGCCTCACGCAGGAGGAGGGCGGCGTGCGCAAGCTCACGGGCATGTACAAGAACTGGTTCCTCGACTACGCTTCGTACGTCATCCTCGAACGCGCCGTACCTCACGTCGAGGACGGTCTCAAGCCCGTGCAGCGGCGTATCCTCCACGCCATGAAGACCGTCGACGACGGCCGTTACAACAAGGTCGCCAACATCGTCGGCCAGACCATGCAGTACCACCCTCACGGCGACGCTTCCATCAAGGACGCCCTCGTGCAGCTGGGGCAGAAGGAGCTGCTCATCGACTGCCAGGGCAACTGGGGCAACATCCTCACGGGCGACGAGGCCGCCGCCGGCCGTTATATCGAGGCGCGCCTGTCGAAGTTCGCCCTCGACGTGGTCTTCAACAAGAAGACCACCGAGTGGATGCGTTCCTACGACGGCCGCAACGAGGAGCCCGTTACGCTGCCCATCAAGTTTCCGTTGCTGCTGGCCCAGGGGTCGGACGGCATCGCCGTGGGCCTCGCGTCGAAGATTCTGCCCCACAACTTCGTGGAGCTCATCGACGCCTGCATCGCCCACCTCGAAGGGCGCGATTTCCAGCTCTACCCCGACTTCCCCACGGGCGGCATGGCCGACGTGAGCCGTTACAACGACGGTCTGCGGGGCGGGGCGGTCAAGGTCCGGGCCCGCATCTCCAAAATCGACAAGCGCACCCTCGCCATCACGGAGATTCCCTGGTCCACCACCACCGAGTCGATCCGGGATTCCATCATCAAGGCCAACGAGAAGGGTAAAATCAAGATTCGCAAAATCGACGACAACACGGCCGACAAGGTCGAGCTGGTCATCCAGGTGGCTCCCGACGAGTCGTCGGACAAGACCATCGACGCGCTCTACGCCTTCACCGACTGCGAGGTCTCCATCTCGCCCAATGCCTGCGTCATCTGGGAGGAGAAGCCCCATTTCCTCGGTGTCAAGGAGATTTTGCGCCGTTCGGCCGAGCATACCAAGTGGTTGCTGGGCCGCGAGCTCGAAATCCGCCTCGGCGAGCTGAACGAGGCATGGCATGCCGCATCGCTCGAACGCATCTTCATCGAGAACAAGCTCTACCAGCTCATCGAGGGGTGCAAGACCCGCGAGGAGGCCTACGCCGCCGTCGACAAGGGACTGGCGCCGTTCAAGAAGCTTCTGCGCCGCGAGGTGACCATCGACGACGTGCAGAAGCTCACCGAGCTCAAGTTCATCCGCATCTCGCGTTTCGACAGCGAGAAGGCCGACAACGAAATCAGGCAGATCGAGGAGCAGATTGCGCAGACCAGGCACGACCTCGACCATCTGACCGAGTATGCCGTAGCTTATTATACGCGCATCCGCGAGAAGTACGGCAAGGGGCGCGAACGCCGCACCGAGCTCCGCGAGTTCGACTCCATCGAGGCCACCAAGGTCGCCGTCACCAACGCCAAGCTCTACGTCGACCGGGCCGAGGGTTTCTTCGGCATCGGCAAGTCGATGAAGGACGCCGAGTTCGTCTGCGACTGCTCCGATATCGACGACGTCATCGTCTTCACCAAGGACGGCCGCTACGTCATCACCAAGGTCTCCGACAAGGCGTTCTTCGACAAGGGCATCTACTACATCGGCGTCTTCAAGCGCAACGACGAGCGCACCATCTACAACGTCCTTTATCGCGACGGCCGCAACGGCCCCATCCTCATGAAGCGCTGCGCCATCAAGTCCGTCACGCGCGACAAGGAGTACGACATGACCAAGGGTACGCCGCGCAGCGAGATTCTCTACATGTCGGTCAATCCCAACGGCGAGGCCGAGGTGCTGAAGGTCTACTTCAAGCCCCGTCCGCGGCTCAAGAAGGTCATCGTCGACCTCGATTTCTCGACCCTCGCCATCAAGGGGCGCCAGAGCCAGGGCAACCTCTTCTCGCGCTACGGCATCCACAAGATCGTGTTGAAGGAGCGCGGCGTCTCCACGCTCGGAGGACAGAGCGTCTGGTTCGACGAGGACGTGCGGCGGCTCAATGCCGACGGCCGGGGCCGACACCTCGGCGAGTTCAAAGGCGACGACAAGCTCATCGTCTGGACCTCGAAAAACCAGTATTACATCACCGGCTACGACCTCGCGCAGCACTTCCCCGACGAGACCGTGCGCGTCGACCGCTTCCGGTCCGACCGCGTTTTCAGCGTCTGCTATTTCGACCGCGCGCAGGGGTATTATTACATGAAGCGCTTCACGGCCGAGGTTACCGACAAGCTCCAGTTCTTCCTCGACGAGGAGGGACAGGCCGATTTCGTCTGCATTACCGACCGTGCCGGCGCCAAGCTCGAAATCACCTACAAGGGGGCCCACGCGTCGCGTCCCGCCGACGAGATGGATGTCGACAGCTTCGTCGGCGTCAAGAGCCACCGCGCCAAAGGCAAGCGCCTGACTACCTACGAGGTCGCCGCCCTGCGCTTCATCGAGCCCGAGCTGCCGCCCGAACCCGAACCTGACGACCTCGATTCCGCCGTGTCCGAGGTTCCCGATGGCATTGCGGATTTCGAGACCGATGCGGAGGGCGCAGGTAGCGGTGCGGGTGTTACCGCCGTGGCCGGCGAGGTGCCTTTCGAAATTGAGCGGCCCGGCAGCGAGGAGGACGAGGAGGGCGCTTCCGAGCAGTTGGACTTGTTCTGATGCGATGACTGACGCCATGCGCCCGCTCTTTCTGGTCGGTTACATGGGGTGCGGCAAAAGCACCCTCGCCCGCAAGCTCGGCCGACGGCTCGGCATCGCGGTCGTCGATACCGACCGCGCCGTTGAGGAGCGCGAGGGAGCCACGGTCGTCGACATCTTCCGCTACGAGGGCGAGGAGCGCTTCCGGCAGTTGGAGCGCGAGGTTCTGGAGCAGGTCATCGCCGATGCGCAGCCCGTCATCGTCTCCACCGGCGGGGGGCTTCCCGTCTGGCGCGACAACATGGAGCGTATGAACCGGGCCGGCATCACGGTCTATCTCCGCCGGTCGGCCGGGCAGATCGCCCGGCGGCTGTCGCCCTACGGGCGGCAGAAGCGGCCCCGGCTGCGGGGATTGAGCGACAGCGAGCTCGTCGGTTTCATGTCGCGCGACATCGCCGAGCGCGAGCCGTTCTACGCTCAGGCCCGCTGCATCCTCGATTGCGACCGCTTCTCCGACGAGGAGCTTGTGGAAAACATTTTGAATAACATTAAAATTGAAAAGTGAAAGGTAAAAAGTTGCGGCCAGGATTCGCCTTTTTTGCAAAGACCTTTGACCTTTGGCTTTTCACCTTTCACCTTTCACCTTTCACCTTTCACCTTTCACCTTTCCCTTGAGTAGTTCTCCCATAGGCATCTACGACTCCGGGCTGGGCGGTCTGACCGTCTGGCGCGAGGTGCGGCGTGCGCTGCCCGGCGAGTCGCTCGTCTACCTGGGCGACGGCAAGAACTGTCCCTATGGGTCGCGGCCGCGCGAGGAGATAGCGCACTTGGCCGACAAGGCCGTCGCTGCGCTCGTCGCCCGGGGATGCAAGATGGTCGTCGTGGCCTGCAATACCGCCACCGCCGCCGCCATCGATTCCTTGCGCGAAAAATATGCTCCCATGCCCATCGTCGGCATGGAGCCCGCCGTCAAGCCCGCGTGCCTCGCCACCCGCAGCGGGGTGGTGGGGGTACTGGCCACCGAGCGCAGCCTCGACGGCGACCTGTTCCGCCGCACGGCCGCCCGTTACGGCGAGGGCATCGAGGTCGTCGCCGTGCCCGGCCGCGGGTTCGTCGAGCTGGTCGAGTCCGACCGCGAGGATTCGCCCGAAGCCGAAGCGTGCGTGCGCCGGGCCGTCGAGCCCATGTTGGAGCGCGGTGCCGACCAGATTGTGCTGGGGTGCACCCACTATCCGTTCCTGCTGCCTCTCATCGGGCGTGTCGTCGCCGGCCGCGGCGTGGAGGTCATCGACCCGTCGCCCGCTGTTGCCCGCCGCGTCGTCGAGCTGCTCGACCGTTTCGACCTGCGCGCTCCCGCCGGCCATCGCCCCGAGTTCGGATTCCTGACTTTCGCCGACGAGGCCTACCGCTTGCGGCTGGAACAGAAAGCCTTGGCTTCGCTGCGTTGACTTTTCGTCTTCCGGAGGCCCGGAATTCCGGAAATTTTCGCTATCTTCGCTCGGTAAAATCCATTCATTCCGATGGCAGCCCGCAGCAACGCTTCTTCTTCCAACGCCCGGCAGCGCGTTCAGCGCAGCAACAGCGACAGCATCCGCTGGATCGTGGGCTTGTTGTTGCTCTGCATCGGTCTGTTCGCCGCCGCCGCGCTTCTTTCGTCGCTCTTCTGTTGGGAGGCCGACCAGAGCCTCCTGCGCAAGTCGGCCGAGGAGCGCCTGGTGCAGGGCGGTACCATCGGCAACTGGTGCGGCGGCGCCGGCGCCCGGCTGGGTGAGCTGCTCATCGATTCGTCGCTCGGCGTCTTCGGTCTTCTCGTGCCTCTGATGATCGTGTTGGTGGGCATCCGCACCATCCGCCAGCGGCCCCTGCTCGTCAACCATTCGATTCTGGCCCTCTGCATGATCATGATTCTCGGGTCGCTCACCCTGGGTTTCGCTTTCGGGACCCGTTGGAGCCTCTGCGCGTCGACCGGGTGGGGCGGTGCTTTCGGCATCGGCATGGCCGACCTGCTGCGCAGCGGCATCGGGTCGGTCGGCTCCGTCATCCTGCTGCTCGCGGCCTGGATTCTCGTGGGGGTCTTCATCAACCGCAACTTCATCAATACGGTCAATTCGGCCGGCAGCGTCGTCGTCGACCGCGGCGAAAGATTCGTCGAGAGTTTCCGGCAGAAAGTCGCTCCGCGCAGTGCCGGGAACGGCCGCCAGTCTTTGGACGACTCCGATGCCGGGTTCGCCGTCGACAATTCCGAGGTGTCAGAGCCTTTCGCAGAGCCGGTAGCCGACCCTGCGCCGTCCCTTGCCGGACAGACTTGGGAGCCTCAGGCCGAACCGGCCTGGAGCCCCGAACCGCAGGAGCCTTTCGCCGCTTCTCCGTACGAGGAGCCCGCTCCCGCCGAAGAGCCTTACCGCATTCCGCCCCGCCGCTCCCGTCCGGCCGAAGAATCTTACCGCCTTCCGTCCGGGCAGCCCCGGGCCGCCGAGGAGCCCGTCCGCATTCCGTCCCGGCAGGCGGCCTCCGCCTGTTCTTCCGTCGAGGAGGACCCGTTTTTCGAAATCGTCCCCACGGCCGCTCCGGTTCCTGCCGAGCCGCAGCCGCAGGGTCCGGTGCAGGTCGCTTCCGACGGCGAATTCATCGAGTTCGACCTCTCCGACCGGGGCCGTATCGTCATGGGACGCAGCGGTCTGGTCGAGCTGGAGCGTCCCGCAGTGTCGCAGACCGTGGTCGACGGGCCTTTCACCGAAATCACCATGGCGCCCAAGAATCCGCCCGCGGAGGAGCCCCGCATCGTCGAGGAGCCGCATGCGCCCGGCGAACCCTACTTGGTGACCATGCCCCGGGCGGCCCGCTCCGCACAGCCCCTTTCTCCCGTACAACCGGCTCCCTCCGGTGTCTCCGAAGAGCCTCTGCAAGCCGTGCGGCCGGTCCGGACGGAATATCCCGCCGAGACGGAACAGCCTGCTGCGGCCGGCTATCCTTCGCAATCCGATGTTCCGCAGACCGACGGCGGCGTGGTCGTGACGGTCGAAGCCCGGCAGAAAGAGCTGGTCGACGAGCGTGCCATCTCCACCGAGGCCTACGACCCTCTCAAGGACCTGGTCAACTACCGCAAGCCGCCCGTGACGCTGCTCGAAGACTATGTTTCCGACTCGAAGGTGAGCGACGCCGAGATTTACGAGAACAAGTCGCGCATCGAGGAGACGCTCAAGTATTTCGGCATCCCCATCCAGCGCATCAAAGCCACGGTCGGACCCACGGTCACGCTCTACGAAATCGTGCAGGCTCAGGGCGTCAAGATTTCGAAGATACAGGGACTCGAAAACGACATCGCGCAGAGCCTCAAGGCGCTGGGCATCCGCATCATCGCTCCCATTCCCGGCAAGGGCACCATCGGCATCGAGGTTCCCAACCGCGACAAGCAGGTCGTGTCGATGTATTCGGCCATCCGCTCGGCGCGCTTCCAGGAGTCGAAGGCCGAACTGCCGGTGGTCATCGGCAGCACCATCCAGAACGAATCCTATGTCTTCGACCTGGCCAAGATGCCCCACCTGCTGGTTGCCGGCGCCACGGGTCAGGGCAAGTCGGTGGGTCTGAACGCCATCATCACCTCGCTGCTCTACCGCAAGCATCCCGCGCAGCTCAAGTTCGTGATGATCGACCCCAAGATGGTCGAATTCTCGCTCTACGCCAAAATCGAGCGCCACTTCCTGGCCAAGATGGAGTCGGAGGAGAACGCCATCGTCACCGACCCCATGAAGGCGGTCTACACACTCAATTCGCTCTGCACCGAGATGGACGAGCGTCTGAAGCTCTGCTCCGACGCCGGCGCGCGCAACATCATCGAGTACAACGAGAAGTTCACGGCCCGGCGGCTCAACCCCAACAAGGGCCACCGTTACCTGCCCTATATCGTCGTCGTCGTCGACGAGTTCGCCGACCTCATCATGATGGCGCGCGAGGTCGAGCGCCCCGTCATGCGCCTGGCCCAGAAAGCCCGTGCCGTGGGCATCCACCTCATCATCGCCACGCAGCGTCCCGACGTCAAGGTCATCACCGGCGGCATCAAGGCCAACTTCCCGGCGCGCATCGCTTTCCGCGTCATGCAGATGATCGACTCGCGCACCATCATCGATCAGCCCGGGGCCAACCAGCTCATCGGCCGCGGCGACATGCTCTTCTCGAAGGACGGCGAGCTGATCCGCATCCAGTGCGCCCTCGTGGAGACCCGCGACGTCGAGCGCGTCGTCGACCATATCTCCCGTCAGCAGGGCTACACGGCCCCCTATTCCCTGCCCGACTACGTGCCCGAGGGCAGCGACAGCGGCATGGGCAGCGAGGAGTCGTCGGCACCGGTCAAGTACGACGTGCTCTTCGCCGAGATTGCCCGCAACGCCGTGGAGGGAGGTTCCACTCTTTCCACATCCATGATTCAGCGCAACTACGAGGTGGGTTTCAACCGCGCGGGCCGCATCATGATGCAGCTCGAACGCGCCGGCATCGTGGGACGCGCGATGGGCTCCAAACCGCGCGACGTTCTCTTCCACGACCTACCTTCGTTGGAGGCCAAGTTGCAGGAACTGGGTGTCTTCTGACCGAATCTTGTCATTCTGAGCGATAGCGGAGAATCTAATCTTCCTCACTTATGAAAAAAGCTGTTGTCTGTTTGCTGGGCGTTGTCAGCATGCTGATGCCGACGGCCTTGCGGTCCGCAGGCCGTGCCGACGAAATCGTGGCCGGACTCTCGGCCGCGTTCCGCGCGATGAATAGTTATCGGGTGGATTTCGAGGTGGCGATGGGGGAGCACCGCATGGCCGGCAGCTATGCCGTGTGCGGCGCAAGCTATCGGCTCGTTCTGGGCGATGCCGAGGTGTGGTCCGACGGCAAGACCCGCTACGAGGTGGACAACCGCCGCAAGGAGGTGACCCTTGTCAGGGTCGAGCCGAACGACCGCAACATCCTGAACAATCCGGTCCGCGCGTTCGATTTCCTGGGCAGCGACTATGCCGCATCGCTCCTCCGTGAGCACAACGGCGAGGCGACCCTGTTGCTCGAGCCCGCTGAGGGAAGCGGTGCGCCGACGGGCCGCGTCACACTGGTCGTCGCCACGCAGACCATGCGTCCCCGTTCGCTCGACTACGAGTTCGACGGCGAACGGGTAGCGGTGCGCATCCTCGGCGTCGAGCCGTTGCGCGAGGCGTTCCCGGCATTCGACCGCACCGCCTACGCCGCCTACGAGTGGATTGATTTCCGTTGATTTCGTCCGAACGGTCTTCCGACCTGGAGTGGTGCAGACCAAGGTTTGCATCAGCGAGGTTTGGTAGATTCAGCAATCCGCTGCCCGCTTAAGAAGCGGGTTTTATAAAAGGAGTTTGTTTTGTCGCTTGCTCGCAGAGACTTGGCACAGTTTTCTGCTGTGCTTTGTCGGGTTTTGTCGGGTTTTGCAACTCGCAGAGTTGCGCGAGCCGCAGCCTCCCGGCGCGGAGGCTCGCCCGGCTAAGAGCCGGGTTCTATGATTTGGGCTACATTTGCTCCGAGCAGACGAGACAAGGATTCCTTTTCCGAACCCGCATGGCTGTCAGCTGACTATCCCAGTCTGCCGCAGAGCCGGATTATCAATTCACAATTCAGAATGCACAATTCACAATTAAAAATCGGAATCGCATAGTTTTGTGTTCTCTCTGCGATTCGAAGAATCGTGCGGGCCGCAGCCTCCCGGCGCGGAGGCCCGCAAACATCCGGCTGGCGCCGGGCGTGCCCCGCAGGCTGCGTCCGACACTAAGAGCAGATGCCAAGGTTGCAACCTTGCGCCCGGACTCGCTCCGTCAAGAACAGGGTTTTGTAATTTTTGCTCGCCGCAGGTAGAGGTCCCCAAGAATAATCAAGGCCTTTGACCTTGCGCCCGGAGCCGGCTCGCGCTAAAAGCGCGACCCCCGCAGCTGGCCCGGGCGAGCACGCAGGAAACAGGTTCTTGCAACCTTACAACAAGTGTCATGTTGAACGAAGTGAAACATCTGCTCAGTCGATTCGATAAGATTAGATTCTTCGCTCTGCTCGGAATGACAAATTCGAATTCTTAATCATTCCCTCTCAGGCAAGTTTTCTCGCCTCGGCAAAGCTCGAACAAGTTCGGCTCTGCCCTCGCTTAATCGCGAAGTTGTGAATTGTGCATTTTGAATTGTGCATTGTTTGTTCCCTCTCTGCGGCACCCATTCCAGAGATTGCTCCCACTGCCTGCTGCGGGCTGCCGCAATGAGTCGGCGGGAACTTTGAACGCCGTCGGCGCCCGCTGCTACTCCTGGTCGTCGTCGCCGTTCTCGACCACGAGTCCCAATGGCGGCCGTCTGTGGTGCACGGCCAGCGACGTGAATCCGTTGAACAACAACACCCGGGCTTTGGGCCAGTCCGTGCGCTGCGTCCAAGCATCTGCGGACCGTTCGGTGCGCGGCATCCGCAGGGGTGCCGTTTTTTTCGGGATTCATGCATCCGAGCGACGATTGCAGAATGCCCGGTTGCCGGCCGTGCCCTCTTCCGGCAGGTTTCGCGACGGATGCACCCGCCTGCAAACCCCGTCAGGGTGTCGGGGCGAATAAAAGAAGCCGTCAGAACGCCGGAAAAGGGCCGAAAACAGCCGGTTGCGGAAAAAACTTCGGGCCGGCGATGCAAAAATCGATGCCCAAAATTGCTCAGAACGAAAATAAATCGTAATTTTGTTCGTTAAAAAGTTTGAAATCTCACGAAGACAACATGCTGACTGAAGAAGAAAAGAATGCCGGTCTGGTGGGGCGCATCATCCCCATCAACATCGAGGAGCAGATGAAGTCCGCCTACATCGACTATTCGATGTCGGTGATCGTCTCGCGCGCCCTGCCCGACGTGCGCGACGGACTCAAGCCCGTGCACCGGCGCATCCTCTACGATATGAGCGCGGAGTTGAACCTCTACTCCGACAAACCCACCCGTAAGTCGGCCCGTATCGTCGGCGACGTCCTGGGTAAGTTCCATCCCCACGGCGACTCGTCGGTCTATGACGCCATGGTGCGTCTGGCCCAGGAGTGGTCGATGCGTTATCCGCTGGTCGACGGCCAGGGCAACTTCGGTTCGATGGACGGCGACTCGCCTGCGGCCATGCGTTATACCGAGGCCCGCATGCGCAAGATTACCGACGAGGTCATGGCCGACATCGACAAGGAGACCATCGACTGGACGCTCAACTTCGACGATACGATTCCCGAGCCTACGGTCCTGCCTTCGAAGATTCCCCTGCTGATCGTCAACGGTGCCAGCGGCATCGCCGTCGGTATGGCCACCAACATGGCTCCGCACAACCTCGGCGAGGTGGTCGACGCCTGCTGCGCCTATGTCGACAATCCCGACATCACGGGCGAGGAGCTCCTGCAGTATGTCAAGGGCCCCGACTTCCCCACGGGCGGCATCATCTATGGTTACGAGGGTGTCAAAGAGGCCATGCTCACCGGCCGCGGCCGCGTCGTCATGCGCGCCCGCACCGAAATCGAGCATACGCCCAGCGGCCGCGAGTGCATCGTCGTGACGGAGATTCCCTACATGATCAACAAGGCCGAGATGATCAAGAAGATCGCCGACATGATCAACGACAAGAAGATCGAGGGCATCTCCTACATCAACGACGAGTCCGATCGCAACGGCCTGCGCATCATCATCATCCTGAAGCAGGACGCCGTTGCCAGCGTGGTGCTGAACACCTTGTTCAAGAATACGCCTTTGCAGACGTCATTCGCCGTCAACAACATCGCCCTGGTCAACGGGCGGCCCCAGTTGCTGGCCATGCGCGACCTCATCCGGCACTTCATCGACCATCGCCACGACGTGGTGGTGCGCCGTACGCGCTACGACAAGCGCAAGGCCGAGGAGCGCCTGCATATCGTGCAGGGTCTGCTCATCGCCCAGGACAACATCGACGAAATCGTCCATATCATCCGTTCGTCGCAGACGCCCGATGCGGCCAAGCAGACCATGATCGAGCGGTTCTCCCTCTCCGACATCCAGGCTTCGGCCATCATCGAGATGCGCCTGCGCGCCCTCACCGGTCTGGAGCACGGCAAGCTGATGGCCGAGCGGCAGGAGCTGGAGGCGCTCATCGCCCGGTTGCAGCAGATTCTGGAGAGCGAGCCCGAGCAGTTCCGCATCATCAAGGAGGAGCTGCAGGAGATGAAGGCCAAGTACGGCGACGAGCGCCGTTCCGAAATCGTCTACGCTTCCGAGGAGTTCAACCCCGAGGATTTCTATGCCGACGACGACATGGTCATCACCATCTCGCACATGGGTTACATCAAGCGCACGCCGCTGGCCGAATACCGTACGCAGAACCGCGGCGGCGTCGGCGCCAAAGGCAGCGCTACGCGCGACGAGGACTTCATCGAGCACATCTACGTCGCTTCGATGCACAATACGATGCTCTTCTTCACCGAGAAGGGACGCTGCTATTGGCTCAAGGTCTACGAGATTCCCGAGGGCGCCCGTTCGTCCAAGGGCCGCGCCATCCAGAACGTCATCCGCATCGAGCCCAACGACAAGGTCCGCGCCTATATCAACGTCAAGCGCCTCGACGACCAGGAGTACGTCGACAACAACTACATCATCATGTGTACCAAGGACGGTACCATCAAGAAGACCAAGTTGGAGGCTTATTCGCGGCCGCGGCAGAACGGTGTCAACGCCATCGTCATCCGCGAGGGCGACCAGCTCATCGAGGCCAAGCTCACGAGCGGCGCCGCCGAGGTGATGATTGCCGCCCGGGAGGGCAAGGCCATCCGCTTCAACGAGTCCACGGTGCGTCCCATCGGCCGTGTCGGGGCCGGCGTCCGCGGCATTTCGCTGGAGGGCGACGACGAGGTGGTCGGCATGATTTGCATCGAGCCCGACGACAAGCACGACGTGCTGGTGCTGAGCGAGAATGGTTACGGCAAGCGTACCGACCTCGACGAGTACCGCATCACCAATCGCGGCGGCAAGGGCGTCAAGACCATCAATATCACCGAGAAGACCGGCAAACTGATTTCCATCCAGGCCGTCACCGACGAGAACGACCTGATGATCATCAACCGTTCGGGTCTCACGATCCGCACCTCCGTGGAGCAGATCCGCTTGGCGGGCCGCGCTACGCAGGGCGTGCGCATCATCAACCTGCGCGAGGGCGATGCCATCGCTTCGGTCATGGCCGTTCCCGCCTCCGAGGAGGAACCCGCCGATGCGGAGGGCACCGTTTCCGACGCTCCGGCAGCCGACGCACCCGAAACCGCGTCGGAAGAATAGAACAGGCAAACAAAATCCAATACTTCAACCACTATGAAAAAGATGATTCGGATGGCTTTTGCGGCGCTGCTCCTCGTGGCTGTCACCGCTGCAAACGCCCAGAAAGTGAACCGTACGGCTTTCCTTTCCAGGATTGAGAAGAGCGATGCCGACATCGCCGATGCCAAGAAGAACACCAAGGCCGCCACGTGGCTCAACCGCGGCAAAACGTTCTACGAGGCTGCGGCCGAGCCCACCAAGAGCCTCTTCATCAACACCGACGCCGCCGTGCTCAAGCTGACCTTGGGCAACCCCACGGCTTCGAATCCCGCCGAGCTCCGCGGGCAGGCTTGCGAGGAGTGGGTCTATCCTTATTTCACGGCCTATGTCTTCGATAACAAGGTCATCGCCTGGAAGCAGACCCAGTGGATCGTGGAGGATGCTCCCGCCCAGGCCGTCGCCGCCTATTGCAAGGCTTACGAGCTCGACCCCAAGTCGGCTCCCAAGGTGAAGGCCGGTTTGCAGCAGGTCAGCGACTTCTGTTCGCAGGCCGGCGACGTTGCCGGCAACCGCAACGACTACGCCGAGGCGGCTGCGGCCTATCGCCAGGCTTTCGAGGCCCAGGCGGCGTGCCCGGCTTTCGGCGAGCCCAATCCCGAGCTGCTCTTCTATGCCGGTTACATGTATACGATGGATGCTTCGGAGCACCGGAGCGCCGAGGCCTATGCCGCCGGTGCCGAGTGCCTTAACAAGGCGATCGACCTGGGTTACTGCGACGAGGAAGGCAATCTTTACTACTTCCTCTTCCATTGCTACTACGGTCAGAAGGCTTCCGACCCCGAGTTCGTCATTCGCGCCAAGGATGCTCTGTTGCAGGGTGTCGAGAAATACCCGAAGAACGAGCGTATCCTCGAAGGTCTGACGCAGCTCTACACTTCGACGGAGGATCATGTCGGTGATCCCGCCGACCTGGTGGCTTTGCTCGACAATGCCATCGAAGCCGATCCCGAAAATGCCGATCTGTGGTTCGGCCGCGGCCGTATCTTCTATGCGTTGAACAATTACGACGAGAGCATCGCTTCGTTCAAGAAGATCGTGGAGTTGCAGCCCGAGCGTTTCGACGCCTATTTCTACCTGGGTGTCTTCTACACCATCAAGGGCGACGCCATGAACACCGAGGCCAACCAGAAGCAGCGCATCAGCCAGGCTGCCTACGAGGCGGACCAGCGGGCTGTGGTCGAGGTCTACAAGCAGGCCGTGCCTTATTTCGAGAAGGCTCACGAGCTGAAGCCCGACGATGCGGATACGTTGGAGTACATCAAGTCGCTCTGTTTCCGTCTGCGCGACGAGGAGGGCATGCAGGCCAAGTACGAGCATTACAACGCACTCTTCAAGAAGGCCAAGGGTCTCGAATAAGTCCCTCAGTCGTTTCCGATTACGATGCAGGCCCCGGGGAACCCGGGGCCTGTATCTTTTTTGGGCGTTTTTCGATTCGCCGGACGCCCGAACAGAATTTCCCGTTCGTCCGGGTCGCCGGATGGCCGGTTGTCCGACTCCGGCTTCCCGTTCTGTTAAAAAGCAGCCTCGCAGATGCTTGGACGCAGCGCACAGCAAGGGCATTGACACGCATGTAGTTATTCAAAGGCTCCACATCGGTGGCCGTGAACCACAGACGGCCTGCATAGTGGTGCCCGTCGGCATAGGGCGAGGAAGAGTAGTAGTAGCCGCGCGCGCCGACGAGGTCCAAGGCTCCCGTCGTGTTGTCGCGGAAGCCCGTAGCAGGATGTCAGTAGCAATCGCTGGATTGAATGACGCAGAGAACGTTTTATCAATGAATAATTAATAATGAATAGTGAATAATTGTTTTCTGCCTTACAATTATTCATTAAGCCGACATGTCAAGACCCCTTAGGGGGATTAATTCAGAATTTGTCATTCTGAGCAGAGCGAAGAATCTTATCGACTGAACAGATGTTTCACTTCGTTCAACATGACGTTTGTTGTAAGGTTGCAAGAACCTGTTTCCTGCGTTCTCGCCCGGGCCGGCTGCGGGGGGCGCATCTCCGATGCGAGCCGGCCCCGGGCG